>NZ_JSZE01000039.1 GCF_000802365.1 Xanthomonas cannabis pv. cannabis | reverse complement strand
CAGGGCACTGCCTCCTGCGGCGGCTGCGATAGCTGCGGCCCGACGCCGCCGCGCAAGCACTGACGCACCCAGCGTCGGCTACACTTGCCCGGCCGCAGGACGCGGCGAAACAAGGGGCGGTGATGCGTTTGCTGGTGTTGTTGGCGGTGCTGGCCGCCGTTGCGGGGTTCTACAACTATGGTGGCAATGCGCT
This sequence comes from Xanthomonas cannabis pv. cannabis, assembly GCF_000802365.1. Classification (GTDB taxonomy): domain Bacteria; phylum Pseudomonadota; class Gammaproteobacteria; order Xanthomonadales; family Xanthomonadaceae; genus Xanthomonas; species Xanthomonas cannabis. Next base: position 38,879 of record NZ_JSZE01000039.1, on the reverse strand, counting down.
CGATGAAACGCAGGTGCGCGATTTCTACGCCGCCCAGGACAAGGCGATGATGGGCCAGGATGGTGAGGCCCTGTGCGCGATGACCGCGCCGGAATTCGAGATGGTGGTCCTGTACCGCATGGATTCCCATCAAAAGCGCGAGACCACCAATCGCGCCAAGTACTGCAAGTCCAATGGCGAATGGGCGCAGATGCTCAGCCAGATGCGCCATGTGGCTGAGCCGGAAGAACTGATCGACTACAAGCAGACGATCACCAAGATCGAGATTGCGCCGGACGCGCGGTCGGCGCTGGTGGAGACGCGTGCCACACTCGGCCTGCCGGGCTTGCGCATGACCTTCCGCTCGCGCGACACATTGATCCGCAAACGGTGGAAGACCCTGATCGAACGCAGCGAAGGCACGGCCTGGGTCGGCCCCGCGTACCAGTAAGCGCGCGTCGCGCCCGGAAATGGCGAGCAATGTATCGCTGCAGTGCACAGCGGCGCAGTCGCTGGCGTTCGCTATGCTTGTGCCATGACAACCTCCTTCCAGATCTCCCGACGTGCGCAGGCGCTGACCAGTTCGGCGATTCGTGAAATCCTCAAGGTGACCGAGCGGCCGGAGGTCATTTCCTTCGCCGGTGGCCTGCCATCGCCGGCCACCTTTCCGGTCGAGCGCATGCGCGCGGCCAGCGATCAGGTATTGCGCGATGCACCGCAGGCCGCCTTGCAATACGGGCCCACCGAAGGCTACGCGCCGTTGCGCGAATGGGTGGCGGCCCAGCTCAGTCGCGATGGCGCGGCCGTCCGGCCCAGCCAGGTGCTGATCACCACCGGGTCGCAGCAAGGCCTGGACCTGCTGGGCAAGGTCTTCATCGACGAAGGCAGCAAGGTGCTGGTGGAAACGCCCAGCTATCTGGGCGCGTTGCAGGCGTTCTCGTTGTTCCAGCCCGCATTTGTCGGCATGCCATCGGACGAGGAGGGTGTGGTGGTGGAGGCGCTGGAGCCGGCGCTGCTGGCCGATGCGCGTTTCCTGTACTGCCTGCCCAATTTCCAGAACCCGACCGGGCGGCGCTTGCCGTTGGCGCGACGTCGGGCGCTGGTGGCGCGCGCTGCCGAGGCAGGCGTGCCGCTCGTCGAAGACGACCCGTACGGCGAGCTGTACTACAGCGGGCAGCCGCTGCCGAGCCTGCTGTCGATGAATCCGGACGGCGTGATCTACATGGGCTCCTTTTCCAAGGTGCTCGCGCCCGGTCTGCGGCTGGGCTATGTAGTGGCGCCGGAGGCCGTGCTGGGCAAACTGATCCAGGCCAAGCAGGCGGCCGATCTGCATACGCCGTCGTTCACCCAGCGCGTGGTCTACCAGACGCTGCAGGACGACTTTCTGGACACCCACATTCCGCAGATCCGCGCGCTGTATGCGCGCCAATGCAGCCTGATGCTGGAAGCGCTGGACAGGCATTTTCCGCCCCAGGTGCAATGGAATCGTCCCGAAGGCGGCATGTTCCTGTGGGTGAGCCTGCCGCCCGGGCTGGATGCCACCGCACTGCTGGCGCGCGCCATCGCACACAATGTTGCGTTCGTGCCCGGCGCACCGTTTTTTGCGACGCTCCCGCAAGCCAACACCCTGCGGCTGTCGTTCGTCACCGTGCCGGGCGAGAAGATCGATGCGGGCATCCAGGTGCTCGGCGAAGTGCTGCGCGAGGCGCTGGCCGAGTTGCCGGGGCAGGGCGCATGAGCGCGCCCGCTACGCTGCAGGACGCGCCGACCGCAACGCGGATCGATAGCGTCGCGATCGGCGTGGCACGCGACTTCACGCGCCCCGGCAGCCGCAGCGCGATCGACAAGCGCGCGGTGGGGGGTTCGGTGCAGATTGCGGTGGACGGTCTGGCCGGCGACGAGCAGGGGGACCGGCGCGTCCATGGCGGGCCGGACAAGGCGATCCATCACTATCCGCGCGACCACTACGCCGCCTGGCGCAGCGAGCTTGGCGCGCATGCGCTGCTGGAAGCTGCCGGCGCCTTCGGCGAGAACCTGAGCAGCACCGGCCTGACCGAGGCCACGGTCTGTCTTGGCGATCGCTTTACATTGGGCGCGGCGGTAGTGGAGGTCTCGCAGGTGCGCCAGCCATGCTGGAAGCTGTCGGACCGCTTCGGCGTGCGCGAGATGGCGCGCCGGGTGCAGGACAGCGGACGCACCGGGTGGTATTACCGCGTGCTGCAACCCGGCGCGGTGGCCGCCGGCGACATGCTCACGTTGCAGGAGCGACCGCATCCGCAATGGACATTGGCCCGACTGCAGCAGGTGCTGTACGCACGCACCGTCGATACCGCCGCGATCTCCGATGTGCTGACATTGCCACTGGTGCCCTCGTGGCGCGCGTTGTTCGAGCGTCGCCTGCAGCGCAGCGAAGTCGAAAGCTGGGCCAAGCGTCTGGACGGCATGGACGGCTGAGCAAGCATCGCGCCGGTCGATGTGAGCGGCAATCCCTCAAGCAAGCGCCACGCCACCGCAAGCCCCCGCGCTCCCAGCCACACCACACCCAAAAACCGCCAAACCCCACCAACCGCACCAACGCCTCAGCCACGGCACACCGCTCTTACGATTCCCGAATCCCGAATCCCGAATCCCGAATCCCAGCACCTTGTGCAACCCACACCGCATCGCTAGCCTGCAGGCATGACAACGTCTCCTGTAAAAGTGTTGATCCACGGTGCCTCCGGGCGGATGGGCAAGGCCTTGCTGCGCCTGGCGGCCGAAGACGATGGCTTGCAGGTCGTCGGCGCCGTGTTGGGGCGCTCGCCCTCGCAGCGGGTGGTGGACGGCGTGCCGTTCTTTGCCGCCAGCGAGCTGGGCGGTGCGCCGGCCTTCGATGTGGCGATCGACTTCAGCTTGCCGCAGGGCTTTGCGCCGGTCCTGGCGTTGTGCGCGCAGCGCGGCAAGCCGCTGGTCTCCGGCACCACCGGGCTGGACGAGGCGCAGCGCGCCGCCTTGCTCGATGCCGCGCAGCAGATTCCGCTGGTATGGGCGTCCAACTTCAGCCTGGGGGTGGCGGTGCTCACCGAATTGGTCGAGCGCGCCGCCGGCACCTTGCCCGGATGGGACTGCGACATCATCGAAGCCCATCACGTGCACAAGCAGGACGCACCCTCCGGCACCGCACTGACGCTGGGTGAAGCGGCCACCGGTAGCGGTGCGCAACCGCGCTTTGCCAGCCTGCGCGCCGGCGATATCGTGGGTGAACACACGGTGCAGTTCACCGGCCTGGGCGAACGGGTGGAGCTGGTGCATCGCGCAACCAATCGCGACATCTTCGCGCGCGGCGCCCTGCATGCAGCCAAGCGCCTGATCGGGAGGCCGGCCGGTAGCTACCGGGTGCGCGACCTGGTGTTGTAACGCGCCGCGCAACCGCGCGTGAACGGTTGCCAGGCGCGGCAGCGTATTCATGCCGCTCCGGCTCGGCGTCTGCCGCATCGGCTGCGCGACAGGGTGGCATGCGGGGGCACTTGCCTTTACAATTCTCGCTTGCCCGAACCAGCGTCGGACCGGTCCTCAGCACCGCGTCCGCGCTTTGCTGCAACCGGAATTTGGCCGGAAGCGCATCGGAGTCCCAGGCAGCCAGAGCGAGACCCCACGTGACCCAACCCGCAATCCTTGTCCTCGAAGACGGCACCGTGTTCGAGGGCGAATCCGTAGGCGCCAACGGGCTTTCCGTCGGTGAAGTGGTGTTCAACACCGCCATGACCGGTTACCAGGAAGTCCTGACCGATCCCTCCTACGCCCGCCAGATGGTCACGTTGACCTATCCGCATATCGGCAACACCGGCTTTACCGATCAGGACGACGAAGCCCGCAAGATCTGGGCCGCCGGCCTGATCGTGCGCGATGTGCCGCGCCGTCCCAGCAACTGGCGCAGCCAGGTGGCCCTTCCGGAATGGCTGCAGGCGCGTGGCGTGGTGGCCATCTCCGGCATCGACACCCGCAAGCTGACCCGTTTGCTGCGTGAGAAGGGCGCCCAGAACGGCGCGCTGATGGCCGGCGAGATCGACATCGAAAAGGCATTGGAAGCCGCGCGCAAGTTCCCCGGCCTGAAGGGCATGGATCTGGCCAAGGTGGTTTCCACCGAGACCAGCTACAGCTGGCAGGAAGGCTCGCTGGATCTCAACTCCGACACGTTCGTGCGGGCCGAGCTGAAGCACAAAGTTGTTGCTTACGATTACGGCGTCAAGCTCAACATCCTGCGCATGCTGGCCGACCGTGGTTGCGACGTCACCGTGGTACCGGCCCGCACGCCGGTGGCCGAGGTGCTGGCACTGCAGCCCGATGGCGTGTTCCTGTCCAATGGCCCGGGCGACCCGGAGCCCTGCGATTACGCCATCGACGCGATCAAGGAGCTGGTCGCGCAGAAGGTGCCGACTTTCGGCATCTGCCTGGGCCATCAGTTGCTGGCGCTGGCCGCTGGCGCCAGGACGGTGAAGATGGCCACTGGCCATCACGGCGCCAACCACCCGGTGCTGGATCTGGATGGCGGCCGGGTGATGATCACCTCGCAGAACCACGGGTTTGCAGTGGATGAAAGCAGCCTGCCTGCCAATGTGAGGGTGACCCACCGTTCGCTGTTCGATGGCACCAACCAGGGCATCGCGCTGACCGATGCACCGGCGTTCTCGTTCCAGGGCCACCCGGAAGCCTCGCCGGGCCCGCGCGATGTGGGGCCGTTGTTCGATCGGTTCGTGGAGTTGATGGCCAAGGATGCCAAGCACGCATGAGCGGCCGTCTGATAGGCGTGCTGATCATCCTGGTGGGCGCCGCGCTGGCGTATTGGGGTGTGTGGATGCCCCTTCAGCAGGCGCAGGCTGGCGCCGCGTCGATCACCTTGCATGGAGGCATCAAGCTCGCCTTGGTGGCGCCGATGTGCGTGGTGTTCGGCTCCGGCTATGCGCTCGGTGGTGGGCGTTTCCATCAGGCCATGCACAACACCGATCCAGACAAGGTGCGCCGCTGGGGCAAGACGTCCGGATTCGGCTGGCTGCTGATACTGATCAGTTTTGCTGCCGCGTTCGGACTGCATCAGTGGATGCAGCACAGCTTGCACGCCCTGGGTTATGGGTCAGCCGGATGACCCCGGCATTCGGCTCCTGTGGAGCCGACCAATCATCGTGCTGCGTTGCGATCTGATCGCCGCGGCCACTCTTTCCGCACCTGCGGCTTGCCGCATGTATTCAATCGGGTAACGAAATGCCAAAGCGCACCGACCTAAAAACCATCCTGATCATCGGCGCTGGTCCGATCGTCATCGGCCAGGCCTGCGAGTTCGACTACTCCGGTGCGCAGGCGTGCAAGGCGCTGCGCGACGAGGGTTACCGCGTGGTGCTGGTCAACAGCAATCCGGCCACCATCATGACCGACCCGAACATGGCCGATGCCGTGTACATCGAGCCGATCAACTGGCAGACGGTCGAGAAGATCATCGCCAAGGAAAAGCCCGACGCCCTGCTGCCGACCATGGGCGGGCAGACCGCGCTGAACTGCGCGCTGGATCTGGCCGACCACGGCGTGCTGGAGAAGTACAACGTCGAGCTGATCGGCGCCAAGCGCGAAGCGATCCGCATGGCCGAAGACCGCGAGCTGTTCCGCGTGGCGATGGGCGAGATCGGCCTGGAATGCCCCAAGGCCGAAGTGGCGCACACGCTGGAAGAAGCGCTGGATATCCAGACCCGCGTCGGCTACCCCACCATCATCCGCCCCAGCTTCACCCTGGGCGGCAGCGGCGGCGGCATCGCCTACAACCGCGAAGAGCTGATCGAGATCGTCGGGCGCGGCCTGGAACTCTCGCCGACCACCGAAGTGCTGGTGGAAGAGTCGGTGCTGGGCTGGAAGGAATTCGAGATGGAAGTGGTACGCGATACCGCGGACAACTGCATCATCGTCTGTGCCATCGAAAACCTCGACCCGATGGGCGTGCACACCGGCGACTCGATCACCGTGGCGCCGGCGCAGACCCTCACCGACAAGGAATACCAGCGCCTGCGCGATGCCTCGATCGCGGTGCTGCGCAAGATCGGCGTGGATACCGGCGGTTCCAACGTGCAGTTCGGCATCAGCCCGACCAATGGCCGCGTTGTCGTCATCGAAATGAACCCGCGCGTGTCGCGGTCCTCGGCGCTGGCCTCCAAGGCCACCGGCTTCCCGATCGCCAAGGTCGCCGCCAAGCTGGCGGTCGGCTACACGCTGGACGAATTGCGCAACGAGATCACCGGCGGCCTGACCCCGGCCTCGTTCGAGCCGTCGATCGATTACGTGGTCACCAAGATTCCGCGCTTTGCCTTCGAGAAGTTCCCGCAGGCCGACGCGCGCCTGACCACGCAGATGAAGTCGGTGGGCGAGGTGATGGCGATGGGCCGCACCTTCCAGGAATCGCTGCAGAAGGCCTTGCGCGGCCTGGAAACCGGCAAGATCGGGCTGGACCCGACCGGCCTGGATCTGAGCAGCGAAGACGACATCGCCGCGCTCAAGCGCGAGCTCAAGGCACCGGGCCCGGAGCGCCTGTTCTATGTCGCCGATGCATTCCGCGCCGGCATGACGGTGGACGAGGTGTATGCGCTGTCGTTCATCGACCCGTGGTTCCTGGACCAGATCGAAGAGCTGATCAGCCACGAACAGCAGCTGGCCGACGATGGCATGCCGGCACTGGACGCGGCACGTCTGCGCACGCTCAAGCGCGCCGGTTTCTCCGATGCGCGTCTGGCCGAGCTGATCGGCAGCAACGAAGAATCGGTGCGCACGCTGCGCCGCGCGCTCAAGGTGCGCCCGGTGTACAAGCGCGTTGACTCGTGCGCGGCCGAGTTCGCCACCAGCACGGCGTATCTGTATTCGACCTACGAGGACGAGTGCGAAGCGCTGCCGACCAGTCGCGACAAGATCATGATCCTGGGCGGTGGACCGAATCGCATCGGCCAGGGCATCGAGTTCGACTATTGCTGCGTGCATGCGGCGCTGGCGCTGCGCGATGATGGCTTTGAAACCATCATGGTCAACTGCAATCCGGAAACCGTCTCCACCGACTACGACACCTCCGACCGTCTGTACTTCGAACCGCTGACGCTGGAAGACGTGCTGGAAATCGTCGAGCTGGAACAGCCCAAGGGTGTGATCGTGCAGTACGGCGGCCAGACTCCGCTGAAGCTGGCGCGTGCGCTGGAAGCCAACGGCGTGCCGGTGATCGGGACCTCGCCGGATTCGATCGATCTCGCCGAAGACCGCGAGCGTTTCCAGCAACTGGTCGACAAGCTGGGCCTGAAGCAGCCGCCGAACCGCATCGCCCGCAATGCCGACGAAGCCCTGGTGCTGGCGCGCGAGATTGGCTACCCACTGGTGGTGCGCCCAAGCTACGTGCTGGGCGGCCGCGCGATGGAAATCGTCTACGGCGAATCCGACCTGGCACGCTATGTGCGCGATGCGGTGAAGGTCTCCAACGACTCGCCGGTGCTGCTGGACCGCTTCCTGGACAACGCGGTGGAAGTGGACGTGGACATCATTGCCGACAAGGACGGCAACGTGCTGATCGGCGGGGTGATGGAGCATATCGAAGAGGCCGGAGTGCATTCGGGCGATTCGTCGTGCTCGCTGCCGCCGTATTCGCTCTCGCCGCAGACCCAGGCCGAACTGCGTCGCCAGGTGGTGATGCTGGCCGAAGGCCTGAACGTGGTCGGCCTGATGAACACCCAGTTCGCGGTGCAGGTCAACGATGCCGGCGACGACATCGTCTATCTGCTCGAAGTGAATCCGCGCGCCTCGCGTACCGTGCCGTTCGTGTCCAAGGCCATCGGCATGCCGCTGGCCAAGATCGCCGCCCGCTGCATGGCCGGCAAGACGCTGGCCGAGCAGGGCGCCACCAAGGAAATCGTGCCGGATTACTACTCGGTGAAGGAGGCGATCTTCCCGTTCGCCAAGTTCCAGGGCGTCGACCCGATCCTCGGGCCGGAAATGCGCTCCACCGGCGAGGTGATGGGCGTGGGCCGCAGCTTCAGTGCCGCGTTCGCACGTGCGCAGGAAGCCGGCGGCATCAAGGCGCCGCCGGTGGGCAAGGCGTTCGTGTCGGTGCGCGACCCCGACAAACAGCGCGTGTTGCCGGTGGCACAGGCGCTGGTGGAGCGTGGCTTCACCCTGGTGGCCACGCGCGGCACCGGTGCGTGGCTGCAGCAGAACGGGCTGAGCTGTGAGATCGTCAACAAGGTGGCCGAAGGCCGCCCGCATATCGTCGATTCGATCAAGAACGGCGAGATCGTCTATATCGTCAACACCACCGAAGGTCGCGCTGCCATCTCCGATTCGTTCTCGATCCGGCGTGAAGCGTTGCAGCATCGCGTGACCTATTCGACCACTGTCGCCGGCGCCAAGGCGCTGGTGCAATCGCTGGAATTCCGCGGCACCGGCCCCGTGTGGTCGCTGCAGGAACTGCACAAGGAGCTGGAAGCATGAGAGCACCCATGACGTTGAAGGGCGCGCAGCGCCTGCGCGAGGAGCTGGAGCATTTGAAGTCGGTCAAGCGCCCGGAGGTGATCAACGCGATCGCCGAAGCGCGTGCGCACGGCGATTTGAAGGAAAATGCCGAGTACCACGCCGCACGCGAGCAGCAGAGCTTCATCGAAGGCCGCATCAAGCAGCTGGAAAGCGAGCTCTCGCATGCCGAGATCATTGACATCACCAAGTTGTCGGCCGGCACCAAGATCGTGTTCGGCGCCACGGTGACGCTGGCAGATACCGAGACCGACGAAGAAAAGCGCTACCAGATCGTCGGCGACCTGGAAGCGGACATCAAGATGGGCCTGATCGCGATTTCCTCGCCGCTGGCACGCGCGCTGATCGGCAAGCTGGAGGGCGATTCGGTCACCATCGATGCGCCGGCCGGCCAGCGCGAGTACGACGTGGTCAGCGTCGCGTACCTGGACTGAGCGGCAATACCGCGCGATGACCACCGCCACGCTGCTGCTGCCGGAGAAACGCCGTCTGCCCGGAACCCTGGGCAATGCGCTGGTGGCGCGTGCCTTGGCGCGCGCCGACCAGCAGCAGGCCGAGAGTGGCGAAGTGGCGCAGCTGCAGCGCCATTTCACCCTGACCCCGGCGCATTGGCCAGTGGCCGCGTTGACCCGCCAGCTGGATGCCGGCGATGCCGCAGGCGCCACCTGGGTACGTGCCGACCCAGCCTATGTGGTGCCGGACATGCAGGGCGCCCGTCTGATGGGCTATGGCGAAGCGCTCGGTCCCACCGCCGAGGATCTGTCCGTGTTGCTGCCGATCCTCAAGCCGATGTTCGGCGATGCCGGTTTTCTGCTCGACGCGCCCACGCCATCGCGCTGGTATCTGCGGTTGTCTCCGGACGCGACCTTGCCGGATTTCGTGCCGCCCGATGTCGCAATCGGCGACGACCTGTTCGAGCATCTGCCGGCAGGCGATGCGGGCCGGCGCTGGCGTGCCTTGCTGACGGAGGCGCAGGTGCTGCTGCATCAGCATCCTTGGAATGAGGGCCGCGTGGCCAGCGGCAAGCCGGCGATCAATTCACTGTGGTTCTGGGGTGGCGGTGTGCCGCCGCATGCAGTGACATCGCCGCACCGTCAGGTGCGCAGCCGCGAATCGCTGCTGCGTGCGTTGGCGCTTGCCGCCGGTGCCGATGCGCAGGGCGAACAGCGCGTGGATGCGCTGGTGGATCTGCGCCATCTGCGCTCGTTGCAGCAGTTTGGCGACGAGGCGGTGGCACCGCTATTGGCGGCAATGGCGCGCGGCGAGCTGGATCGGCTGGTGCTGGATTTCCAGGACGGTGAAACGCTGTCGCTGGCACGCACGCAGCGTTGGCGGTTCTGGCGAACGCCGCGCCTGCAGCTGGCGCAATGACGTCCAGCCCGCGGATCGTCCGGCGGCCTGCGGGGCAGGCCGGGCAATGGCCCGATGCCATGCTGCCGCTGCTGCGCCGTCTCTATGCCGCGCGCGGCGTGCGCGACGCACAGGGCGCGCAGCCGCGCCTGGGGCAACTACTGTCGCCGCAGCTGCTGCACAACAGCGATGTGGCCGCCAACCTGTTGGCCGATGCGATCGCACAACAACGGCGCATCCTGGTGGTGGGCGATTTCGATTGCGATGGCGCCACCGCCTGCGCGGTGGGTGTGCGTGGTTTGCGCATGCTCGGGGCGCTGGATGTGCATCACGCCGTGCCCAATCGCATGGTGCATGGCTATGGCCTGTCGCCTGCGCTGGTCGACGAACTGGCCGCGTTGCAGCCGGATGTGCTGGTCACCGTCGACCACGGCATCGCCTGCCATGCCGGTGTGGCCGCAGCCAAGGCGCGCGGCTGGACGGTGCTGGTCACCGACCACCATCTGCCGGGGGAGGTGTTGCCGCCAGCCGATGCGATCGTCGACCCGAACCTGGCCGAAGACAGCTTTCCCAGCAAGACCCTGGCCGGGGTCGGCGTGATCTTCTACGTGTTGCTGGCCTTACGCAGCACGCTGCGCGCACGCGGTGCATTTGCCGACCGCAGCGAACCCGATCTGTCGGTACTGCTGGATCTGGTAGCCGTCGGCACGGTGGCCGACCTGGTGCCGCTGGACACCAACAACCGTGCCCTGGTGTCGGCCGGCCTGCGTCGGCTGCGCGAAGGCAAGGGCTGCATCGGCCTGCGAGCGCTGATCGATGCCAGCGGCCGCGATGTCGCACGCTTGAGTGCCAGCGATATCGGGTTTGCGCTCGGGCCACGTCTCAATGCGGCCGGTCGGCTCGAGGACATGGCACTGGGCATCGAGCTGCTGCTCAGCGAAGACTGGAGCCGCGCCCGCGAGATTGCCGGCACGCTGGAAGAAATCAATGCCGAGCGTCGCGCGGTGCAGCAGTTGATGACCGACGATGCCGAGCAGGCGGTCACCAAGGTGGTGCTGGATGCCGATGGGGCGTTGCCGATGGCCGCCTGCCTGTTCGATGCCGACTGGCACCCGGGCGTGATCGGCCTGGTCGCCTCCAAACTCAAGGACCGGCTGCACCGTCCGGTGATCGCGCTGGCGCCAGCGGAGCCGGGCAGCAGCCAGCTACGTGGCTCGGCGCGGTCGATTCCCGGCCTGCACATCCGCGATGTGCTTGCGGCGGTGGACGCGCGCCATCCCGGCCTGATCCAGAAGTTCGGTGGCCATGCGATGGCTGCCGGGCTGAGCATCGATCACGTGGCATTGGCCACCTTCGAACAGGCCTTTCAAGCACAGGTGCAGGCGATGGTGGACGCCTCGCTGCTGCATGCCGAATTGCACAGCGACGGCGAGCTGGCCGCGCACGAGCTCGATCACGTGCATGCCGAAGCGCTGCGCGTGGCCGGGCCGTGGGGGCAGGGCTTTCCCGAGCCGTTGTTCGATGGTCAGTTCGAAGTGTTGCAATACCGTGTGCTCAAAGAGCGCCACCTCAAACTGACCTTGCGCTGCCCCGGCCGGCCCGAGCCGCTCAGCGCCATCCACTTCAACGGGTGGCGCGGCAGCGAGCCCGCGCGCGTGGTGCGGCTGGCGTATCGTCTGGTCAGCGACGACTACCGCGGCGGCACGGCGGTGCAGTTGATCGTCGAGCACTGCGAGCCGGCGTCGTCATCTGGGTGAGTGCGCCGCCGGGCCTGGGCCTGGGCGGCGTTGGCAATGCAACCTCCTGCGGGCGCGGCATCCCGCGCGCAGGAGCTGACGTTCCGGCTTGCGCTTGTCGGTTTACTTGCTGACCTCGGCCACCACGGTGGGCAGTTCCCACGCACCGCCGGCGGCCACCAGCCGGCACAGGCCGGATGTGGATTTGGAGGTCTGTACGAAGCGGCGGCCATCCCAGGTCCAGCGTTCTTCGCCATAGCAATCACCCAGGCCGCGGCCCTTTTGCGAAGACAGGATGGTTGAGCCATCCAGGTCGCTGGCGTGCAGGGTGATCAGGCTTGGTGCAAACGGCGCGCGCGCATTGATCACCCAGAAGCCGGTGCCAACGTTATAGGCGCCCATCCAGCAATCGGTCGACACCAGCAGCTTGTCGCTGCTCAGGCGGGTGATGGTCAGCGGTTCGGCGGCTTCGCTGGTGTCCAGACCCTTGCACTCCTCATCGGCGGGAAGCGTGGCACGCAGCGCCTGGTACAACGCCGGCAACGTGCCCAGGCGCGCATCGCCTGCCTGCGCTGCGACGAGCCTGGCCTCGCGGACCTGCGGTGCCGGTAATGGCGGCAGCACGGCGGAGTCGTCGCGGTCGCCCTTGCGCACCAACGCGCCGCGCGTGCCGAGCCGGCCCTGGAATTCATCCATCTTCAACAGCACCGCCGACGCGCCCTTGTCGGACAGCTGCCAACGGCGGCCATCGTTGCCGAGTGCGACGATCGAGCTGCTGCGCGGCAGCGCCGCCAGCAATGCGGCGACCTGCGCGCTGCTCAGCGATGCGGTGCCGCTCTTGCTGTCCAGCGCCAGCTTGCCCTGGGTCCGCTGATCGATCTGCAGGCTGAGCGAGGCCGGCAGCTTGAGCTCGTCGTACTGGCCCAGCATCAGCTCTGCGGTGACTGCCTCACCGGCACCGGCCTTGCGGGTCAGTAGCACCGACACCGGCAAGTGCTCGCCTTCGTCGGGCTGGTATCCGGCGGCACGACAGGTGCGGGTGTTGTCGCAGGCGATGGTCCAGTCGTCATGGGTGAAGTCGACGCTGGTGGCCGGTGCGGCATGGACGAACGTGGGGCTGAGCAACAGTGCCGCAGCAAGCAGGGCGGGACGCATCGTGGTTCCTTCAACGCAGGTCGGGCGGGCATCTTGCGGTGCCACCTGCCATGCGTCCAGTCGGGCCAGTGACAGGCGGTGAACACGATTCATCGGGTGGGAGCACGTCGCCTGGCAGCAGCACTGGATGCAGGGAGTGGTGGAATTCGATTCCGGTGTCGTACGCATGCACCTGCTCGTTGACGAGGGCTCCATATCGACCCGCGATCGCTGCCTGCGGTGTCGCACAGCCAGCACGTTTGCATGACGAGGCAGGACCGTGGCGCGGGCCATTACGCCGTCATCGCTGGTGTGGTCTGGCGCGTGCGGGTCTCCGGCGCGTGCATCGTCATGCCGAACAACGGCCGCAGCCAGCGCACGCGGCGGATCAGGTATTCGTGCAACAGCAGGCACCCCGCCACGGTGGCAAGCAGCACCAGCGCCGGCTCCAGCAAGGGGCCCAAGTGCAGCGGCGCCAGCCAGTACAGCGCCAGGATGATCAGGCTTTGATGCAGGATGTACCAGGGGAACACCGCCTGGGTGCAGTACGGCAGCCAGGCAAACGGGCGATTCAGACGCTGTCGTGCCCAGCCCAGCAGCGTGAGCAGGGCCAGCCAGGTATAGGTTGCACGGGCCAGTCGTTCCACTACATCCCAACGTACCGTCGCCAGCATGTCGGACAGCTGTGCAGGATCGAGCGTACGCCCCAGATGCCGGATGCCCAGCTCGAGCGTGATCGCCAGCAGCGCCGCGATCAGGGTCGGCCAGCGCAATTGCACCACCCAGTCCCAGAAGCATGCGCGATGGGCCAGCACATACCCGAGCACGAACAGCGGAAACGATTCGGCATGCACGAACCAGTCGCCGACTAACGCGTGGGTCGGCGGATGGCGCGGCATCACCCACAGCACGCAGAAGGCTTCCCAGAGGATGGGGACCAGCAGCAGGGCCGGGCCCGCAATGGAGCTGGGCAGGCGCGGCCGGGTGACCGGCAAGGCCCGGCCCAGCGCAATCATCGCCATCAACACCAAGGTGTAGGGCAGCAGATAGGCCAGGTACCACAGGTGGTTCCAGGTGATGCCGTGTTCCCAGCCATCGAAGCTGCCGGCCGGCCACGGCCGCAGCTGCCAGTAGCGCAGCAGAAAGTTGCCGAACCCGGGGACTACCTTCCCGTTGCTCACGCCCTGGCAGTAGGCCTGCACTGCCACCACGACGAACATGCCGAACACTAGCGGCGGCAGCAAGCGCCCGCAGCGCCGCCACGCGAACTGCCACGGCGCACGCTCGGCCCGCGCCAGGCCGATTGCCATGCCCGAGATCAGGAACAGCAGCGGCATCCGCCAGCGGTTGAGCGCAATCATCGGCGGCTGCAGCCAGTCGGTGGTATAGGCGCTCTTCAGGTGGAAATCCCAGCTGGCCACGTAGGCCATGCCTACGTGATAGAGGATCAGCAGGGCGAAGGCGAAGACGCGCAAGGCATCGAGATCGTGGCGGCGCTCGGTCATGGTGCGGTCGGTAACGGGAGAAGTGGGTGCATCCTGCCCGCCGGCCCGCAAGGGCATAGGTGTCAGGGGTGGAAGTGCCCCGGCGTAGTGACCAGTTGTGCCGTCCCAGGGACGAATGGGGGCGGCGTGGGTGACGGTTTCGCCCCGTCGCGCAGGCCTCTATGATCGCCAGCTGCCAACTGCGGACGTGTGCAATGGAAACGACCGGGCCACGCCCGCCGACACCCAGGGACGGAGTGCGCCACTTCACCACGCGCTGGGCGGTGACGATCTGGTTGCTGGTGTTCTACCTGAGTGCATTGGGCAACACGCTGAGCGCGTGGCTGGCAGGGCGCCGCGATGGCGAGGCGATCGTGCTGTGGCAGGTGTTGAGCTGGGAGTTGAGCAGCGCCACCGCGGCGCTGTTGCTGTTGCCGGCAGTGCTCTTTCTGTGCGCCCGATGGCCGCTGGAAGCCGCTGCCTGGCGGCGGCGCCTGCCGGTGTATGCGGCGGCTGCGCTGGGATGGTGGTTGGCGCATGTGGCCGGCATGGTGGTGTTGCGTAAGTCGATCTACGCCCTGGCCGGCACCCATTACGACTTCGGGGGCGGGCTGCAGTGGATGTACGAGCTGTCCAAGGATCTGCGTACCTTTGCCCTGCTGGTGGCGTTGCAGCACACCTTGAGCTGGTACGCGCGGCGTCGCCAGGGCGAGGCGCATCTGCTCGCCGCGCCGGAGGAAGGCCCGCCAGTGGAACCGTTGGACCGGCCGGAGCGCTTTCTGGTGCGCAAGCTCGGTCGGGATTTTTTGGTGGCTACCGCAGATATCGAATGGATCCAGGCCTCGGGCAACTACGTCAACCTGCGCGTGCGCGGGCATGACTATCCTCTGCGCAGCACCATGGCGGCGATCGAGGCCAGGCTGGACCCGGCTGTCTTCGTGCGCATCCACCGCAGCTATCTGGTCAATCTTGGGCAGGTGCAGGCCATCGAGCCGGCCGATTCGGGCGACGCGCGCGTGCACCTGCGCGACGCCACCGTGTTGCCCTGCAGTCGTAGCCATCTGGTCACGCTGCGCGCGCACGCCGGGCAGGCTGCGGCCGGGTCCAGGACCGAGCCACTGCCGGTGCGCTGACTGGCAACCCGGTCTAGGCAGGAAGATGCTCGGGAACGCACGGCGTGTCGCGCATTGGGTCCAGCGTCGCGCGCCGGGCGTCGCAGCCGTTGCGACACTGGCGCGCAACGCTGGCGATATTGCACTGGTCGAGCGAGCGCGAGAGGGCACATTCGCGTCGCCGTCCCCGTTGTGCGGCATGGCCGGGCAGACGCCACCGCGTTCCGCCGCCGCCGCCCGCTTGCTAAACTAGCCAGCTTGTTTGCCGGAAGTCCGTCATGATCGAAACCAATCCGATCCGCCAGCGCATCACCGATCTCAACGATCGCGTGCTCTCGCTCAGGGGGTATCTTTGACTACGACGCCAAGAAAGAGCGTCTAGAGGAAGTCAGCCGGGAGCTGGAAAGCCCGGACGTATGGAACGACGCCGAACGTGCCCAGGCCCTGGGACGTGAGCGCTCCATGCTGGAAAAGACCGTCATCGGCATCGCCGACGTGCTGGCGGGCCTGACCGACGCCGGCGATCTGCTCGAGCTGGCCGACAGCGAGCAGGATGAAGACACCGCCGTGGCGGTGATCGCCGATCTGGACAAGTACCAGGCGCACGTGGAAAAGCTGGAATTCCAGCGCATGTTCTCCGGCCAGATGGACGGCGCCAACGCCTTCGTTGATATCCAGGCCGGCGCTGGCGGCACCGAGGCACAGGACTGGGCCGAAATCCTGCTGCGCATGTACCTGCGCTGGGCGGAGTCGCGTGGTTGGAAGACCGAGCTGATGGAAGTGTCCGGCGGTGAAGTCGCGGGCATCAAGTCGGCCACCGTGCGCATCGAGGGCGAGTACGCCTATGGCTGGCTCAAGACCGAAATCGGCGTGCACCGGCTGGTGCGCAAGTCGCCGTTCGACTCGGACAACCGCCGGCATACCAGCTTCACCTCGGTCTTCGTTTCGCCGGAGGTGGACGACAACATCGAGATCGACATCAACCCGGCCGATCTGCGCACCGACGTGTATCGCTCCTCCGGTGCCGGTGGTCAGCACGTCAACAAGACCGAATCGGCCGTGCGTATCACCCATATCCCGACCAACACCGTGGTTGCGTGCCAGACCGGCCGCAGCCAGCACCAGAACCGCGACAACGCGATGAAGATGCTGGCCGCCAAGCTGTACGAGCTGGAAGTGCAGAAGCGCAATGTCGAGCGCGACGCGCTGGAAGCGACCAAGTCCGACATCGGCTGGGGTAGCCAGATCCGTAACTACGTGCTCGATCAGAGCCGCATCAAGGATCTGCGCACCGGCATCGAGCGTAGCGACACGCAGAAAGTGCTGGACGGCGACCTGGACGAATTCGTCGAGGCCAGCCTGAAGGCGGGTCTGGCAGCGGGTTCCAAACGCCTGGATGCCTGATCGCGGTACGCCGTCGGCATCAAGCTGCCGGCGGCGCGGCATGACGAGGCGGCCTGTGCGCTATGTCCGGGTCGCGCGACACCCGCGCGACGGCGGACGATCCAGTCGATCGTCCGCCGTCATCGTCGCACTGTAAAAACAGGAGCCAGCGCTGCCGGCTTCTTACTCCCCACCGGGCACGCGCCCGACCTATCGCAGACCGATTCCCGCCATGACCGAACAGACCCCCGCGCCGCAGATCCCCGCCGACGAGAACAGCCTCATCGCCGAGCGTCGCGCGAAACTGGGCGCGTTGCGCGGCCAGGGCATCGCCTATCCGAACGACTTCGTGCGCGAACACTTCGCCG
Source organism: Xanthomonas cannabis pv. cannabis (assembly GCF_000802365.1). Lineage (GTDB taxonomy): Bacteria > Pseudomonadota > Gammaproteobacteria > Xanthomonadales > Xanthomonadaceae > Xanthomonas > Xanthomonas cannabis. Next base: position 21,813 of record NZ_JSZE01000039.1, on the reverse strand, counting down.
GTGATCTGCAGGCCGAATTCGCCGATGCGCAGACCTGGACCGCAGAGGCGCTGGAGGCCAGCGGGCGCACGGTGCGCATGGGCGGCCGCCTGATGGCCAAGCGGGTCATGGGCAAGGCCAGCTTTGCGCAGATCCAGGACGAATCCGGGCGTGTGCAGCTGTTCCTGCAGGGCAATGTGCTCGGCGATGCCTACACCGCCTTCAAGGGCTGGGACGTGGGCGACATCGTGGCAGTGGAGGGTGGGCTCACCCGCACCAAGACCGGCGAGCTGTCGGTCAAGGCCAGCGCGCTGCGCCTGCTGACCAAGTCGCTGCGCCCGCTGCCGGACAAGTGGCACGGCCTGTCGGACGTGGAACAGCGCTACCGCCAGCGCTACGTCGACCTGATCGTGACCCCCGAGGCGCGCGAGGTCTTCATCAAGCGCTCCAAGATCATCCGCGCGATGCGTGCGTGGCTGGACGCGCGCCGCTTCCTGGAAGTGGAAACGCCGATGATGCATTACATCCCCGGCGGCGCCACGGCCAAGCCGTTCACCACCCACCACAACGCGCTGGATCTGGACTTGTACCTGCGCGTGGCCCCGGAGCTGTATCTCAAGCGCCTGGTGGTCGGTGGTCTGGAGCGCGTCTACGAGATCAACCGCAATTTCCGCAACGAAGGCGTGTCGACCCGGCACAACCCCGAGTTCACCATGCTCGAGCTCTACGAGGCCTATGCCACGTACCACGAGATCATGGATCTGACCGAGCAGGTCATCCGCGACACCGCACAGACGGTGCTGGGGACCACCCAGGTGAGCTGGGACGGCGCCGACATCGATCTGGCGCCGGCTTTCCGGCGCTGGCGCATGGATGAGGCCGTTCGTCACCACAACCCGGAGATCAGCGCCGCCGACTGCACCGACCGCGAGGCGCTGCTGCGCCATTGCGAGCGGCTGAAGATCCGGGTCAAGCCGTCCTACGGCTGGGGCAAGCTGCTGCTGGAGATCTTCGAAGCCACCGTCGAACACACCCTAGTGCAGCCGACCTTCATCACCGACCATCCGGTCGAGGTGTCGCCGCTGGCGCGTTCCAGCGACACCGAGCCGGGGTACACCGATCGCTTCGAGCTCTTCATCAATGGCAAGGAGCTGGCCAACGGCTTCTCCGAGCTCAATGACCCCGAAGACCAGGCCGCACGCTTCCAGGCGCAGGTGCAGGCCAAGGACGGCGGCGACGACGAAGCCATGCATTTCGACGCCGATTACATCCGTGCGTTGGAGTACGGCATGGCGCCGACCGGGGGTCTGGGCATCGGTATCGATCGTCTGGTGATGCTGCTGACCGGCAGCACCTCGATCCGTGACGTTCTGCTGTTTCCGTATATGCGGCCGGAAGCCTGACTTTTTTGTGCCAAGCGCGTGCTCACGGCACAGATACTGCATATGCTAGGGCGGAGCCTCGAACAGCGTATCGTTCGGGGGAGTCGACAGAGGGGTCGACGTCATCGCTTTTCCGTTCTCGGGATAGAGGAGCAACGGCTATGCAGGATGTTTTAGGGAGTCCGGACGGCATCGTGTCGGCGGATACATGGGGAAGCTGGGCGGAAAAGGCGGATCTGGGATTGAACATCGTCATTGTCGATGACCAGCTGTCTGCGCGGACGATGCTGCGCCATGTCATCGAGGACATCGCGCCGGAACTGAAGGTCCACGATTTCGGCGACCCGCTCGACGCGTTGGCATGGTGCGAGGCCGGGCGCGTGGATCTGTTGCTGCTCGACTACCGCATGCCGGGCATGGATGGTCTGGAGTTCGCACGCCGGCTGCGCCGGCTGCCCAGTCATCGCGACATTCCGATCATCCTGATCACCATCGTCGGCGACGAGCCGATTCGCCAGGCAGCGCTGGAAGCCGGTGTGATCGACTTCCTGGTCAAGCCGATCCGCCCGCGCGAATTGCGCGCGCGGTGTTCCAACCTGCTGCAGCTGCGCCAGCAGAGCGAAAGCGTCAAGCAACGCGCGCTGTCGCTGGAGCAACGCCTGCTGGCCAGCATGAACGAGGTCGAGGAGCGCGAGCGCGAAACCTTGTCGCGGCTGGCGCGCGCCATCGAGTACCGCGATTCGGGCACCAGCGCGTTCCTGGAGCGCATGTCGCACGTTGCCGGCCTGATCGCCGAGCAACTGGGGTTGTCGGAAGAAGAAGTGCGCATCATCGAGATGGCCGCGCCGCTGCACGACATGGGCAAGATCGCCATTCCCGATGCGGTGCTGCTCAAGCCGGGCAAGCTCACCGACGACGAGATGAGCGTCATGAAGCGCCACCCGCGGATCGGCTACGAGCTGCTCAGCGGCAGCCAGAACCGCTTCATCCAGGTCGGTGCCCTGATCGCGCTGCGCCACCACGAGCGCTACGACGGCACCGGCTATCCGGATGGACTGGTCGGCGAAGCGATTCCGCTGGAGGCGCGCATCGTGGCGGTGGCCGACGTGTTCGACGCCTTGCTGTCGCCGCGCCCGTACAAGGAAGCGTGGACGATGGATGCCGCACTGGCCTATCTGTACGCGCAGCGCGGCCGCCTGTTCGATCCGCGCTGCGTGGATGCGTTGCTGCGCGGCCGTGCGCAGCTTGACCAGATCTGCGGGGAATTCTCCACCGCATCGGCGCGACCCGGGGTGTGAGGTGAGGGCGGTGCTCGGCCAGCTGCGGGACCGGCTTGCGCGGCGTCCCGACAGCGAGCATGGCCAGGCGATGGTGCGCATCGTCATGATCCTGCTGATCCTGGCCTACACCCTGGCATTCGCCTCGCACTGGCAATTGCCCCGGCACCAACTGCAGCTGCTGCTGGGCATGATCGCAGTCGGGCAGGCCGGGGCAGTGCTGATCTTCGCGTGGATAGTGGTGAGGCCACGGCGCTCGCATCTGCGCCGCACGCTCGGCATGCTGGCCGACTATGGCCTGATCGGTCTGGCCATGACCTGGTTCGGCGCGCCGATGGCCTGCCTGTCGGTGGTATTGCTATGGGTCACCATCGGCAATGGCCTGCGCTTTGGCAGCCATGCCCTGCAGACGGCCACCGCAATGGGTGCGCTCAGTTTCGGTATGACACTTGCCAATAGTGTGTACTGGCAGCAACAACTGGAGCTGGCGATCGCGCTATTGGGTGCGCTGGTCATCATTCCCATGTCATTGTTGCGTCTGTTACACGAGGGCGCGGACGCGTGCGTTGCGCGGTTGCCCCACAGGATCGGCGACGCGGCAGCGACGCACGAACGGATTCCCACACCAGCGACGCCACCGCGCGTCTGAGGCTTCTATGACGTCTCCCTTGCCATGGTTGAAACGACGCCTGTCCGGGCGGGCGGATACGGAACACGCACAAAACCTGATCCGCATCATCATCACCACGTTGTTCATTTCGTACCTGGGCTGGCGCTATCAGCACACCCATGGCGATACCTTGATGGCCACTTGGCTGATCCTGGTCGGCGAGCTGGTGGTGTCGCTGGGCCTGATGGTGGCCATCCTGCTGCGACCGCAGGTCTCGCATACGCGCCGCCTGATCGGCATGCTGCTGGACTACACCTGCACCGGCGCCATCATGGCGATCCAGGGCGAGCCGGCCTCGCCACTGTATGCGGTGTGCATGTGGGTGACCATCGGTAATGGCCTGCGCTATGGCAGCAACTATCTGCGTGCGGCGACCGCGATGGGCAGCCTGTGCTTTCTCAGTGCGATCCTGATCTCGCCGTACTGGAAGGCCAATCCGTATCTCAGCTGGGGCCTGTGGCTGGGCCTGATCGCGGTGCCGCTGTATTTCGACTCGCTGCTGCGTGCGATGACCCGCGCCGTGCGCGAGGCGCGCCATGCCAACCAGGCCAAGAGCCGCTTTCTGGCCAACATGAGCCACGAGTTCCGCACCCCCCTCAACGGGTTGTCGGGCATGACCGAAGTGTTGGCGACCACGCGCCTGGACGCGGAGCAGAAGGAATGCCTCAACACCATCCAGGCATCGGCGCGCAGCCTGCTGTCGCTGGTGGAAGAGGTACTGGACATCTCGGCGATCGAAGCTGGCAAGATCCGGATCGATCAGCGCGATTTTTCGCTGCGTGAGCTGATCGGTTCGGTCAGCATGATCCTGCAGCCGCAGGCCAGGACGCGCGGGCTGGACTACGCCATGCAGGTGGCCGCCGACGTGCCGGACCTGCTCAAGGGCGATACCGGCCATCTGCGCCAGGTGTTGCTCAACCTGGTCGGCAATGCGGTCAAGTTCACCGAATACGGGCACGTGCTGCTGCGGGTCACGCGGCTCTCCGGCAGTGCCGAGCAGTCGGTGCGGCTGCGTTTCGAAGTCGAAGACAGCGGCATTGGCGTACCGCTGGACATGCGCCCGCGGCTGTTCGAGGCCTTCGAGCAGGCCGACGTCGGATTGTCACGACGCTACGAGGGCACCGGGCTGGGCACCACGATTGCCAAGGGCCTGGTGGAGGCGATGGGCGGCAGCATCGGGTTCAGGGAGAACAAGCCCAGCGGTAGCGTGTTCTGGTTCGAGTTGCCGCTGACGATCGGCGAGCCGTCCAGGGCCGCCCCCAGCCGCGCGGCGGCCAGTGCGCTGGAAGAGGTACCCGACGAGCTGGAGGCGTCCAACGTCATCGCCTTCTCCAACCCGTTCCTGCGTCACCGCGCCCGCGTGCGCAGCATGCGCATGCTGGTGGCCGACGACCACGAAGCCAACCGCATGGTGCTGCAGCGCCTGCTGGAAAAGGCAGGGCACAAGGTGCTGTGCGTCAATGGTGCCGAGCAGGTGCTCGATGCCATGGCCGATGAAGACTTCGACGCGGTGATCGTGGATCTGCACATGCCGGGCATGAATGGCCTGGACATGCTCAAGCAACTGCGGGTGATGCAGGCCAGCGGCATGCGCTACACGCCGGTGGTGGTGCTCAGCGCCGACGTGACGCCCGAAGCCATCCGCGGCTGCGAGCAGGCCGGTGCACGCGCCTTCCTGGCCAAGCCGGTAGTGGCGGCCAAACTGCTCGACACCCTGGCCGATCTGGCGGTGAGCACGCGCCCGTTGGCGAGCCCGGCCACCACGGTGCAGTTGCCGACCAGTTTCGAAGGCGTGCTGGATGCGAGCGTGCTGGACGAGCTGGCGGCATTGGGCATGGGCGACGAGTTCGAACGTCAGTTCGTACGGCAATGCTTGGAAGATGCGCAAAACTGCGTGGCTGCGATCGAGCGCGATGGCACGCGCTCGGACTGGGAGCAATTGCGCGAGAGCGCGCATGCGCTACGTGGCGTTGCCAGCAACCTGGGTCTGGCGCAGGTGGCCACCAACGGCGGCGAGTTGATGCGCATGGCCGATTGGCAGTTGCAGGCCGAATGGCGGCAGCGCCTGTCCGTGCTGCGTGAGCAATTGACGGCGGGCAAGGATGCACTCGACGCACGCGTGCGAGGCGTCAAGGACGACGAGTGCTCCCCCCGTAGTAGCGAATAGACCGCCGACGCATCAGCCCGCGTCGAGCCCGGAGCGCCGCGACTGCGCGCGCACCAGGCGGTCCATCGTGCGCAGCGATTTCTCGCCGAGCTGCATCGCCGTGTCGACCCAGATCTCGGTGATGCGCATCATCTCCTCCAGCGGCACGGCGGTGGTCATCTCGCGCACCTGCTGCATCGCTGCCCAGGCGTGCGGGGTGCGCTTGCTCTCGCGGATGACCTGTTCCACCGCGGCGATACCCTGGCCGCGCGGCACCACGCGATCCACCAGCCCCATGCCGAGCAGTTCCTCGGCCGAATACAGATTGCCTTCGAGCATGATCTTCTGCGCCAGCTGCGCGCTGACACGCTGGCACATGAAGGAATAGGCGCCCATGCCCGGGAACAGGTCGAACAGCACTTCGGGCAGCCCCATCATCACGCCTTCCTCGGCAATGATGGTGTGGCAGCTCAGCGCCGCTTCGAAGCCCCCGCCCAGCGCATTGCCCTGCACAAGTGCAATGCTGTGCGCACGCGCGCCCAGGCCGACGTGGAAGGCATGCACGCCGCGCACGCAGCGCTGTGCGTAGTCGAGCAGGCGCGCGCGGTCGCCTTCGCGAATCAGCTGGCAGAACAGGGCCAGGTCGCCGCCGAGATTGAACACGTCGCTGTCCGAGGCCAGCACCACGTGCGGCGCGAGTACGCCGGCGGTGGTGAGGCGCTGGCCCAGGTTGGTCTGATAGCCGGTGATGTCGTCGACCAGGCGCGTCGAAAAGCAGGCGCGCCCCGGGTTGATGGCCAGGTCGGCATGCATATGGATCCAGTACACGTCACGCTGCGGTTCTTCGATGATGCGGAGGGTGGAGCCGATATTGGTGCGAATGAAGGGTTGAACTGCAGACATGGTGATTCTCCGTGAAGACCGTCCGGCCGGCTGCCTTGCGGACGGAGAAAAGGGTGAACGCCTGAGCGTGCGCCGACATCCGATTCTATGCGTGCAAAAGCGAACGCCCGCAAGGCCTTGCGGCGTTGCGGGCGTGCCTGGAGGCTGAACGCCCCGGTCGATCACGGTGCTGCCGGTTTATGCCTTGGGCGCATCCCGCAGTTCGCGGCGCAGGATCTTGCCGACGTTGGTTTTCGGCAGTTCCTTGCGGAACTCGATCACCCTGGGCTGCTTGTAGCCGGTCAGGTTGGCACGGCAATGGGCTTTCACGTCCTCGGCGGTCAGGGCGGGGTCCTTCTTCACGATCACGGCCTTGACGATTTCACCGGATTTTTCATCCGGCACGCCGACCGCTGCCACTTCCAGCACGCCGGGCAGGGTGGCGATCACGTCTTCGATTTCGTTCGGGTAGACGTTGAAGCCGGACACCAGAATCATGTCCTTCTTGCGGTCGACGATGTAGACAAAGCCACGCTCGTCCATGCGCGCGATGTCGCCGGTGTGCAGCCAGCCGTCGTCGTCCATCACCTTGGCGGTTTCGTCGGGCTTCTTCCAGTAGCCCTTCATCACCTGCGGGCCCTTGATGCACAACTCGCCGATCTCGCCGACCGGCAGCGCCACGCCGGCGTCGTCCTTGATGCAGGCATCGGTGGACGGAATCGGCAGGCCGATCGCGCCGTTGTAGTCTTTCAGGTCCATCGGGTTGATGCAGGCGGCCGGTGAGGTTTCGGTCAGGCCATAGGCCTCGACCAGGGTCAGCCCGGTCACTTTCTTCCAGCGTTCGGCCACCGAGCGCTGTACGGCCATGCCGCCGCCCAGGGTCATCTTGAGCGAGGAAAAATCGACCTGATCGAAGCCGGGCGTATTGAGCAGGCCGTTGAACAGTGTGTTGACGCCGGTGAAGGCGGTGAAGCGGGTCTTCTTCAGTTCCTTGACGAAGCCGGGCATGTCGCGCGGATTGCTGATCAGGTGATTGCAACCGCCGATCTTCATGAAGACCAGGCCGTTCGCCGTCAATGCGAAGATGTGGTACAGCGGCAGCGCGGTGATGACGACCTCGTTGCCTTCCTCCATCTTGCCGGTGCCGGCCAGCCACTGGTGCGCCTGCTGCATGTTGGCCACCAGGTTGCGGTGGGTCAGCATCGCGCCCTTGGCCACGCCGGTGGTGCCGCCGGTGTATTGCAGGAACGCGATGTCGTCCGCTTCGATCTGCAGGGTCGGCACCTTGTGCTTGCGGCCCAGCGCCAGCGCCTCGCGGAAGCGGATCGCGCCCTTGATGCGGTACTCCGGCACCAGTTTCTTGACGTACTTGACGACGAAGTTGACCAGCGCGCCCTTCGGAAAGCCAAGCATGTCGCCCAGGCCGGTGGTGATCACCTGCCTGACCTGCGTGTCGGCGATGACCTGCTGCACGGTGGTGCCGAAGTTGTCGATGACCACCAGCACGCTGGCACCGGAGTCGATCAGCTGGTGCTTCAACTCACGCGGTGTGTAGAGCGGATTGACGTTCACCACGGTCAGGCCGGCACGCAGGATGCCGAAGGTGGCGATCGGGTATTGCAGGCAGTTGGGCATCATCAGGGCGACGCGGTCGCCTTTCTTGAGCTGCAGCTCGCCCAGCAGATAGGCAGCAAACTGGTCGACCAGCTGATCGGCCTGCCGGTAGGTGATGGTCTTGCCGAAGCTGTGATACGCAGGACGATCGGCAAAGCGGCTGACCGAGGTCGCAAACACCTCGGCGACCGTGCGGAACTGCTCCAGATCGATCTCGGCGGCGACGCCGGCCGGATAACTTTGCAACCAAGGACGTGCCTGATTCATCTGCCCCCCTCCAGGGTGTTCTCGACGCGCCGCAGTGTGTTCCACGGCGTGACAACAACTGGCAGCATACCGTCATGAATGGAAAAGGCGAAGCGTGATGCAGGGCAGGATTCACTGGCGGCAGTGGCTGCTGGTGCTTGCGTGGACCGTGCTGCTTTGTGGATGTGCACGTCCTGCGCCAGAGCAGCGCGTTCGGCAACGCGTGGCGCAGATGCAGGCGGCAATCGAGGCACGCGATGTCGGCGAGGCGATGCAGCTCGTGGCGGCCGATTTCGTGGGTGCGCAGGGCCTGGACACGGCCGGCCTGCGTCGCATGCTGCAGCTGCAGTTGCTGGGCCACCGCAAGATCGGCCTCACCCTGGGGCCGATGGACGTGCGACTGCAAGGCACGACGGCGACCGCCAGCTTCACCGCGCTGGTCACCGGGGGCGATGGGCGCTGGGTGCCCGAGCAGGCGCACACCTACCAGGTGACGACCGGATGGCGCCTGCAGGACGGCGACTGGCAGCTCTATCACGCGCAATGGGCACCGGCCGGCCGGTGAGCCTGCTGTGCGTGTGCCGCATGACGCCCCACGTTGCCGCCACCGCCGTCGTCATCGCGCGTTGGCGCCTGCGTCGCGTCCGCTGCCTGGGCGGGCGTCAGCCAAGGGGTGCGTCGTGGGCGCCGATGCCCAGCGCTGCCTGCATGCCGATGCAGGGCCGTGCACGGGCGCCCAGGCGCGTTTGGGTATGACTGGCGACTTACAGTAAACGGGAGCAGGTGTCGCCGTGCGCGCGAATGCGCCGACGCCGGAGCGGGCCAACCCAGAGACGACATTCCCGCCAGCAGGCGGGAATGTCGGGGGCAACACGCGCTGGGAGGGGCGTTACGCCGCCTTGCGCGCAGCCAGTTGACGCAGCACGTACTGCAGCAGGCCGCCGTGCTTGAAGTACTCCACTTCCTTGGGCGTGAGCAGCAGCACCTTGACCTGGAACTGCTTGACGCTGCCGTCGGACTTTTTTGCATCCACGGTGGCACGGCGGCTGGCGCCGTCCTGCAGGCCGGTGATGTCCAGCACTTCCGAACCATCCAGGCCCAGCGTCTGCGCGTTTTCGTTTTCCAGGAACTGCAGCGGCAGCACGCCCATGCCGACCAGGTTGGAGCGATGGATGCGCTCGAAGCTCTCGGCGATCACTGCCTTGACCCCGAGCAGGTTGGTGCCCTTGGCCGCCCAGTCGCGCGAGGAGCCGGTGCCGTATTCCTTGCCCGCCAGCACCACCAGCGGCACGCCATCGGCCTTGTACTTCACCGCCGCATCGTAGATCGCCAGCTTCTCCGGCTGGCCACCATCGGCGGGGTAGTACAGCGTGTTGCCGCCTTCTTCGCCGCCAAACATCAGGTTCTTGATGCGGATGTTGGCGAAGGTGCCGCGCACCATTACATCGTCGTTGCCGCGGCGGCTGCCGTAGCTGTTGAAGTCGGCCGGTTGCACGCCGCGTTCCTGCAGGAAGCGGCCTGCCGGCGAATCCTTCTTGATGTTGCCGGCCGGGGAGATGTGGTCGGTGGTGATCGAGTCGCCGAACAGGCCCATGATGCGTGCGCCGTGCACGTCGTCCACGTTGCCCACTTGCATGGTCATGCCATCGAAGTAGGGCGGGTTCTTGATGTAGGTGGACGCGGCGTCCCACTCGTACAAGGCACCATCCGGGGAGGCAATCGTGTTCCAGCGCGTGTCGCCCTTGAACACGTCCGCGTAGTTCTGCTTGAACATCTCCGGGCCGACGGTGGCGGCGATGGTGTCGCCGATTTCCTTGTTGCTCGGCCAGATGTCGCGCAGGTACACCGGCTGCCCGTCGCTGCCGGTGCCTAGCGGCTCAGTGGTGAGATTGATATCGGTGGTGCCGGCGATCGCATAGGCCACTACCAGCGGGGGCGAAGCGAGGTAGTTCATCTTGACCTCGGGATGCACGCGGCCTTCGAAGTTGCGGTTGCCCGACAACACCGATGCCACCACCAGATCGTCCTTGGCGATCGCTGCAGACACATCTTCCGGCAGCGGGCCGGAGTTGCCGATGCAGGTGGTGCAGCCATAGCCGACCACGTAGAAGCCGAGTTTTTCCAGATCGGCGAGCACGCCGGCCTTGCTCAGATAATCGGTGACCACGCGCGAGCCTGGCCCGAGCGAGGTCTTCACCCACGGCTGTGCTTTCAGCCCCTTGGCCGCCGCGTTACGTGCGAGCAGGCCGGCGCCCAGCATCACTGCCGGATTGGAGGTGTTGGTGCAGGAGGTGATGGCGGCGATGACCACCGAACCATCGCGCAGCTGCCAGCCGGCGCCGCTGTCGCTGGCATGCTCGGCCTGCGCGGCCTTGGCGCCGACCGCGGTACCGCCGCCGCCTTCGTTCTTCAGGCGGTCTTCCTGCTTGAGATCGGTCAGCTTCTTGCTGCGTGCTTCGGCGAACGGCTTGAGACTTTCGCGAAAGTTGGACTGCATGTCTTCCAGCAGCACCCGGTCCTGCGGGCGCTTGGGGCCGGCCAGCGACGGTTTGACCTCGGCCATGTCCAACTCCAGCGTGGCGCTGTACTGGGCGGGCGGGGTGTTGGCGTCGTGCCACAGGCCTTGCGCCTTGGCATAGGCTTCCACCAGGGCAATCTGCTCCTCGCTGCGGCCGGACAGGCGCAGGTAGGTCAGCGATTCGTCGTCGACCGGGAAGATGCCGCAGGTGGCGCCGTATTCCGGTGCCATGTTGCCGATGGTGGCGCGGTCGGCCAGCGGCAGGTGCTGCAGGCCTTCGCCGTAGAACTCGACGAACTTGCCGACCACGCCGGCCTTGCGCAGCATCTGGGTGACGGTGAGTACCAGGTCGGTGGCGGTGGCGCCTTCGGGCAGCTTGCCGCTGAGCTTGAAGCCAACCACCTGCGGAATCAGCATCGACGAAGGCTGGCCCAGCATTGCGGCCTCGGCCTCGATGCCGCCTACGCCCCAGCCCAGCACGCCGATGCCATTGATCATGGTGGTGTGGCTGTCGGTGCCGAACACGGTGTCGGGATAGGCGATCCGGGTGCCGTCCTTGTCCGCGCTCATCACCACACGCGCGAGATTTTCCAGGTTCACCTGGTGGACGATGCCGGTATTGGGCGGCACCACCTTGAAGTTTTCGAAGGCCTTCTGACCCCAGCGCAGGAAGCCGTAGCGTTCCTGGTTGCGCTGGAATTCGATCTTGCCGTTGAGGTCGAGCGCGTCGGGCTTGCCGAACACGTCCACCTGCACCGAGTGGTCGATGACCAGTTCGGAGGGGATCTGCGGATTGATCTGGTCGGCGTCGCCGCCCAGCTTGACCACCGCGTCGCGCATTGCGGCCAGGTCGACCACGCAGGGCACGCCGGTGAAATCCTGCAGCACCACGCGCGCGGGCATGAAGGCGATTTCGATATCGGGTTCTGCCTTGGGGTCCCACTTGGCGACCGCTTCGATATGGTCCTTGCCGACGGTCACGCCACCGTCTTCGTGCCGGAGCAGATTCTCCAGCAGGATCTTCATCGAGTAGGGCAGGTGGCCGATGTCGAAGCGTTCGCCCAGCTTCGGCAGGCTGTAGTACTCGTAGCGTTTGCCGTGGACCTCAAGCGAGGTGCGAGTGGAAAAGGAATCGCTCATGCGTCACTCCTATGGCGTCTAAGGCTTTAGGTAGGACCATATTCTGAGCGATTCAGTGTGTACGCACGGTGTGTCCGGCGCGATCTGCAAGCTTGAGTACGACATCGTAAGTACGTATCATATGTGCATACTTTCTGGAGCATGCTCATGGAAGCCACCGTTGCCGAACGCGGACAGATCACCCTGCCCAAGGCCGTGCGCGACGCCCTGGGCCTGACCAAGGGCACCACGCTGAAGATCGAGCTCGACGGCGGGCGCATCATCCTGCGCAAGGACGTCAGCGAGGCGCTGCGCAAGGTGCGCGGCAAGTTCAAGCTGGTCGATGGCCTGACCAGCACGGACGAGGCCATGCGCGCCATTCGCGGCCGTGCCCCCGGGGACCCGTTCGACCCATGATCGCCCTGGATTCCTCGGTGCTGCTCGATATTTTGATCGGCGACCCCGTCTACGGCGAGGTGTCGGAGATCTGCATCGGCGATGCGCTAGCGCGCGACGAGGTCGTGGTCTGCGATGCGGTGGTGGCCGAAGTGCTGGCCATGCTCGACACCCAGGTCGACCTGATGGAGACCCTGGCCTCGATCGGGGTGCGTTACGAGGCCACCCAGGAGGCGGCGGCGGTGCGCGCCGGCCACATGAACAAGCGCTTCCGCGCGCGCGGCGGCAAGCGCGAGCGGGTGGTGGCGGATTTTTTGATCGGCGCCCACGCGATGCTTCAGTGCGACGGCTTGATTACCCGCGACGAGGGCTTTTTCCGCGACTACTTCAAGGGTTTGAAGATCACCGTGCCCAAACCCGTTGCCTGATCCACGTCTTCTTGATCCACGTCTGACGTTTTTACACATTCACTGCTGTCCTTTTGGAGAACCCGCATGTTGGAAGCCTACCGCCACCACGTTGCAGAGCGCGCCGCGCTCGGTATCCCGCCGCTGCCGCTGACCGCGCAGCAGACCGCCGAAGTCATCGAGCTGTTGAAGGCACCGCCGGCGGGCGAAGAGCAGTTCCTGGTCGAACTGCTCAGCCAGCGCGTGCCGGCCGGCGTCGACGACGCCGCCAAGGTCAAGGCCTCGTACCTGGCCGCCGTCGCCTTCGGCACCGAAAAAACGGCGCTGATCAGCCCCACGCGTGCCACCGAGCTGCTCGGCACCATGCTGGGCGGCTACAACATCCAGCCGCTGATCGACCTACTGGACAACGCCGAGCTGGGCGCCACGGCCGCCGAAGCGCTCAAGCACACCTTGCTGGTGTTCGACGCCTTCCACGACGTGCAGGAAAAGGCCGAGGCCGGCAACGCGCACGCCAAGGCCGTGCTGCAGAGCTGGGCCGATGCCGAGTGGTTCACCAGCAAGCCGGAAGTGCCGCAAAGCATGACCGTCACCGTGTTCAAGGTACCGGGCGAAACCAACACCGACGACCTGTCGCCGGCGCCGGATGCGACCACCCGCCCGGACATCCCGCTGCACGCATTGGCGATGCTGAAGAATGCCCGCGAAGGCGCAGCGTTCGTGCCGGAAGAAGACGGCAAGCGCGGCCCGATCCAGGCCATTGCCGGCCTCAAGGACAAGGGCCACTTGGTTGCTTATGTGGGCGACGTGGTCGGTACCGGTTCTTCGCGCAAGTCGGCGACCAACTCGGTGCTGTGGTGGACCGGCGAAGACATTCCGTACATCCCGAACAAGCGCTTCGGCGGCGTGTGCCTGGGTAGCAAGATCGCGCCGATCTTCTACAACACCATGGAAGACGCCGGCGCTCTGCCGATCGAGCTGGACGTGTCGCAGATGGAACATGGCGATGTGGTCGAGCTGCGTCCCTACGACGGCAAGGCACTGAAGAACGGGCAGGTGATCGCCGAGTTCGCGATGAAGTCGGACGTGCTGTTCGACGAAGTGCGCGCCGGTGGCCGCATCCCGCTGATCGTCGGCCGTGGCCTCACCGCCAAGGCGCGCGAATTCCTCGGCCTGCCGGCGTCGGACCTGTTCCGCCTGCCGATGGACCCGCCGGACACCGGCAAGGGTTTCTCGCTGGCGCAGAAGATGGTCGGCCGCGCCTGTGGCCTGCCGGAAGGCCAGGGCATGCGCCCGGGCACCTATTGCGAACCGAAGATGACCTCGGTGGGCTCGCAGGACACCACCGGCCCGATGACCCGCGATGAGCTGAAGGACCTGGCCTGCCTGGGCTTCTCGGCCGACCTGGTGATGCAGTCGTTCTGCCACACCGCGGCCTACCCGAAGCCGGTGGACGTCAAGACCCACCACACCCTGCCGGAATTCATCTCCACCCGTGGCGGCGTGTCGCTGCGTCCGGGCGACGGCGTGATCCACAGCTGGCTCAACCGCATGCTGCTGCCCGACACCGTGGGCACCGGCGGCGACTCGCACACGCGTTTCCCGATCGGCATCTCGTTCCCGGCCGGCTCCGGCCTGGTGGCCTTCGCCGCGGCCACCGGCGTGATGCCGCTGGACATGCCCGAGAGCGTGCTGGTGCGCTTCAAGGGCGAAATGCAGCCGGGCGTGACCTTGCGTGACCTGGTCAACGCGATCCCGCTGTACGCGATCAAGGATGGCCTGTTGACCGTGGCCAAGCAGGGCAAGAAGAACATCTTTTCCGGCCGCATCCTGGAAATCGAAGGCTTGCCGAACCTGAAGGTGGAGCAGGCGTTCGAGTTGTCCGACGCCTCGGCCGAACGCTCCGCCGCCGGCTGCACCGTGCACCTGGACAAGGCGCCGATCATCGAATACCTGACCAGCAACATCACCCTGTTGCGCTGGATGATTGCCGAAGGTTATGCCGATGCGCGCACCCTGGGCCGCCGTATCAAGAAGATGGAAGAGTGGCTGGCCGATCCGCAGCTGCTGCAGCCCGATGCCGACGCCGAATACGCGGCGGTCATCGAGATCGATCTGGCTGACATCGTTGAACCGATCGTGGCCTGCCCGAACGACCCGGACGACGTCAAGACGCTGTCCGACGTGGCCGGCGCGGCGATCGACGAGGTATTCATCGGCTCGTGCATGACCAACATCGGTCACTTCCGTGCCGCCGCCAAGTTGCTGGAAGGCAAGCGCGATATCCCGACCCGGTTGTGGGTGGCACCGCCGACCAAGATGGACGCCTCCGAGCTCACCAAGGAAGGCCATTACGGCACCTTCGGCGCGGCCGGCGCACGCATGGAAATGCCCGGCTGCTCACTGTGCATGGGCAACCAGGCGCAGGCACGCGAAGGCGCCACGGTGTTCTCCACCTCCACGCGTAACTTCCCCAACCGCCTGGGCCGCAACACCAATGTGTACCTGGGTTCGGCGGAGCTGGCGGCGATCTGCTCGCGTCTTGGCCGGATTCCGACCAAGGAGGAGTACATGGCCGACGTGGGCGTGATCAAGACCAGTGGCGAGCAGATCTACCGCTACATGAACTTCGATCAGATCCAGGAGTATCAGGGCGTGGCCGAGACGGTCGCTGCCTGACCTGGCGAGCGAGACCAAGACTGGACGAAATGCCCGGCACTGCCGGGCATTTCGCTTTTTGCGCGTTGGCTTCGCGTTGCATCCACGATGACAGGCGATAAGGCAACCAGCAGCTGACTGAAGTGGCGCATTGCAACAAAAATCTGAAGTCGGGGGAGCTAGTGTCCGGCACTTCCCCCACTTACCTTCGATGCCATGCCCACTTGCACGATCGCTGGTCAACCATTGCACTACGCACAATACGGCCAGGGCTTTCCGGTCCTGCTCGGCCACAGCTACCTCTGGGATGCGGCCATGTGGGAGCCGCAGATCCAGGTCCTGTCGCAGCACTACCAGGTCATCGTTCCGGAGCTCTGGGGCCACGGACAATCGGGCGGATTGCCCGACCAGACCCGGGGCATCGACGACCTGGCGCGGCAGATGCTTGGCCTGCTGGATGCGCTGCAGCTGCCGCAGTGCGCAGTGGTGGGCTTGTCGGTTGGCGGCATGTGGGGCGCTGAGCTGGCGTTGCTGGCGCCGGAGCGTGTCCGCAGCCTGGTGTTGATGGACACCTTCCTCGGTGCCGAGCCGCAGGCCACGCGGACGCGTTACTTCGGCATGCTCGATGCGATCGAGGCGGCGGGGCAGGTGACGCCTGCGCTGATCGAGGCGATCGTGCCGATCTTCTTCCGTCCGGGGATCGATCTGACCTCGGCGTTGCCGGCTGCGTTTGCGCAGCGCCTGGCACAGCTTTCGGTCGAGCAGTTGCGTGCTTCGATCGTGCCGCTCGGGCGGCTGATCTTCGGGCGGGCCGATCGCCTGGACGCGCTGTCTGCACTGGATCCGGCGCGCACTTTCTTGCTCGGCGGCGATGCCGACGTGGCACGCCCGCCGGAAGAGGTGTGGATGATGGCCGAGGCGATCTGTTGCGATTACGAACTGGTGCCCGATGCCGGGCATATCGCCTCGCTGGAAAACCCGGCGTTCGTCAATGCGCAGTTGCTGGGGTGGTTGAAGCGTACGTTGCACTGAGCGTGGACGTTGCGGTGATGCCTGCGTCATTGAGTGAGTGCGGGATGCAGCCCGTACCCTCACCCCAACCCCCGCTCCGCGCCCCGGCCCGCGCTTGCGGCGCGGGCGCTCCAAGGCACGCGCGCCAGTGACGTGCAAGCCGTGCCTTCTCGCCCCGATGGGAGAGGGGCTAACGCCCTTCTCCCATTGGGACATTGTCCTCCTTCATGGGGAGAAGGTAGCGCGCAGCGCCGGATGAGCGGACGGGCGACTCGGGTACCGCGAGCCGCCGGGGCAGCAACCCGCTAAGGCTGCGCGCGCAGCCAGGCTTCCAGTGCCGCAGCCGGCAACGGGCGCGAGAACAGATAGCCTTGCAGCACCTCGCAACCCAGGTCGGCGAGAAACAGGCGCTGAGCCTCGTTTTCGACGCCTTCGGCCACCACGTGCTTGCGCAGATGCTCGCCGATGCGCAGGACCGAGGTGGTGAGTGCGCGCGCGTCTTCGCTGTGTTCGATGTCGCGTACGAAGCTCATGTCCAGCTTGAGTTCGTCGATCGGCAGGCGATGCAGGTGGCTGAGGCTGGAGTAGCCGGTGCCGAAGTCGTCCAGCGACAGCGAGATGCCGGCTTCGCGGATCGCGTGCAGGTTGTCCAGCACGCCGGACTGTCCGGAGAGCATCACGCTCTCGGTCAGCTCCAGGGTCAGGTCGGACGGTTGCACGCCGGTGTCGGCCATCAGCCGGAGCAGGTCGGGCAGCATGCGCGGGCTTTCGAAGCCGCTGGCCGACAGATTGACCGACACGCGCGCCACCGGCACGCCGCGTTGGCGCCAGTCGGCCACCTGTTCGCAGGCGTGGCGCAGCACCCAGTCGTTGAGCTGCGGCATCATGCCTTGCTCTTCGGCCACCGGCAGGAACCGCGCCGGCGAGATCGCGCCCAACTGCGGGTGGTTCCAGCGCAGCAGCGCTTCCACGCCATACAGTGCGTGCGGTGCGGCGCTATGCATCTGCGGCTGGTAATGCAGCTGCAGCTGACCGCGACCGATGGCCTGACGTAGCTCCGCTTCCAGCGCAACGCGCTCCTGCGCCATGCGGTTCATGTCGGAACTGAAGAAACGAAAGCGTCCGCCGCCTTCCTTCTTGGCGCGATTCATCGCCAGATCCGCGTGCCGCAGCAGGATGTTGATGTCGCGGCCGTCCTCGGGAAACATCGCCACCCCGATGCTCGCCGACGGATGCACGGTCATGTGGCCGACCGATAGCGGGCCGGCGATGGTGCCCAACACGCGTTCGGCCGCGGCACTGGCCTGTTCGGCACTGCATTGCGGCAGGGCCAACGCAAATTCATCGCCGGCCAGACGCGCCAGCATGGCGGTGGCCGCCAGCTGGTCGGCGATGCGCAGCGCGATATCGCGCAGCAGGCCATCGCCGGCCGCATGGCCCTGGCTGTCGTTGATCAGTTTGAAGCGGTCGATGTTGATGAACATCAAGGTGGCCGGCTCGCCGGCATATTCGGCCTGGGTCAGCGCCTGCTCGGCCCGTGCGCTGAACATGATGCGGTTGGGCAGGCCGGTCAGCGCGTCATAGAACGCGAGTTGATGCACGCGCTGGCGGATCTGCTCGCGCTCCAGTGCCAGGGTGCACAGTTGCTGACACAGCTCGGTGAGCCGCACATGCCAGGCGTCGGCGCGTTGCGGCTTGCGGTAGTACAGCGCAAAGGTGCCCAGCACGCGCGCGCTGTTGGAGCGGATCGGCGTGCTCCAGCAGGCACGCAGGCCCATCGGGAGCAGTGTCTGCCGATACGGCGCAAACAGCGGGTCGGTGGCGATGTCTTCCACCATCACCGCGCGGCCACGCCAGGCGGCGGTGCCGCAGGCACCGGCAGTCGGCGCGATCTTCAGGCCGTTGACCGCATCGGCGTATTCGGGGGGCAGGCTGGGCGCGGCCAGCGAATGCAGGCAGCCCTGATTGTCGGCGCTCATCACGGTCGCAATCACATCCGGTGCGATGCGTTCGACTTCGGTGCAGATCAACGTCATCACTTCGATCAGCGGGCGCTCCTGCACCAGCGCTTCGAGCACGCGATGCTGCAGCACCTCGTGCATCTTGGTTTCGGTGATGTCGGTCAGCACCGCGACATAATGCGAGGGGTTGTGCCGGGCGTCGTAGATCGGATTGAAGTTGAGCGAAATCCACAGCGGGGTGCCGTCCTTGCGGTACACCAGCAGGTCGGCACGGGTGTGCTGCAGGGCGTCGGCGCGGTCGCGGATGCGTGCAACTTCGCTCTGGTCGCTTTGCGCACGGGTCAGCACATCCGACGGACGCTGGCCGACCAGTTCGGCTTCGGTGTAGCCGAACATGCGCTGGAAGCCGTCGTTGGCATACAGCAGGCGTGATTGCAGATCGCAAATCAGGATGGCGCTGCTGCTGCCGTCCAGCGCCTCGGCCAACAGGCGTGAGCGGCGGGCGTCCGGATGCTCACCCGGCATGGCCATGCCGGCGGTAACCGGGCCGTGCGTGATGGCGCCTGACGTCAGCGTACCAGTGGCAGCGCCATCGCCGACTGGGTTGAGCGGCAGCGTTTCCACGGCGAACGCGGGTAGCGTTGCCCACGCATCCTCCACTGTCGGCAAGACAGTGGCCGGTTCGCCGAAACGCGGCAGATCGGTCGGGCGAGGAGGCAGGGGGCACATGGGCGATCAGCGCGCCTGCGCCGACAGTGCGATGAGCCGTTCGGCCACGCGGTCCAGCGGCACCACTTCCTGCGCGGCGCCCAGCTTGTAGGCGGCGCCCGGCATGCCCCAGACCACGCTGCTGGCTTCGTCCTGTACCAGGGTAGGTGCGCCGGCCTGCAGCATTTCCAGCAGGCCGCGCGCGCCGTCGTCGCCCATACCGGTGAGGATGGCGCCCACCGCATTGGGGCCGGCATTGGCAGCGACCGAGCGGAACAGCACATCCACCGCCGGCTTGTGCCGGTTGACCGGCGGGCCGTCGTCGATGCGGCAGCGCCAGCGCGCACCGTCGCGGATGATGCGCAGGTGCTGGCCGCCCGGCGGCAGATAGGCGTGGCCGGGCAGGATGGCTTCGCCATCGCTGGCCTCGCGCACCGACATCGCCGAGTGGCGGTTGAGGCGCTCGGCGAATGCGGTGCTGAAGCTGGCCGGCAGGTGCTGGGTCATCACTACCGCGGGCGCGTCGGCGGGCATGTGTTCGAGCACCACGCGCAGTGCCTCGGTGCCACCGGCGGAGGCGCCGATGGCAATCAGGCGGTCGGTGGTGCGGAAGCGCAGTGCGCTGCCCGGCACCGGCGCCGACTGCATGTCCAAGGTGACCTTGGGGGTGCTGGGGCGATTGAGCGCGTTGACCTTGGCCTTGGCGGCCATCTTGACCTTGCTGACGATCTCCTCGGCATAGCCTTCCAGCCCGCGCGCGACGTCGATTTTGGGCTTGGACACGAAGTCCACCGCGCCCAGCGACAGGGCCTGCAAGGTGGTATCGGCGCCGCGCTCGGTCAGCGACGAAATCATCACCACCGGCGTCGGCCGCAGGCGCATCAGGTTTTCCAGGAACACCAGGCCGTCCATGCGCGGCATTTCCACATCCAGCGTGAGCACGTCCGGATTGAGGCGTTTGATCTTTTCGCGCGCCAGCAGCGGGTCGGCGGCTGAGCCGACCACTTCGATGCCCGGGTCGCGCGAGAGGATTTCGGTGAGCATCTGACGTACCACCGCCGAATCGTCGACGATGAGGACACGTACGGGAGTTTCCAGCGTCATTCGAACAGCTCCACTCCACCGGTGACCGGTGCTTTGGACAGACGGGCACGCACGGCCGATTCGGCGGCGGCGACTTCGGCTTCGTGCGCGTGCGGCAGGCGCTGCACGACCACCCGGCCGGTCGTCGGGAAGAACCACACCTTGCGCGGATGGATGCCGCACAGATCTTCGGCGATGATGGGAATGTGTTCGGCCTGCAGGTACTGGCGGACGAACTCGGCGTTGCGGGTGCCGACCGGGTTGCTGGTGAAGCCCTTGAGCACGTTGGCGCCGCCGAAGACCTTGGCTTCGATGCGTTTGCGATGCGCGCCGCGCTTGAGCATGTCGTTGATCAGCAACTCCATCGCATAACTGCCGTAGCGCGCGGGTGCGCCATCGCCGACCTGACCTTCGGGCAGCAGGAAGTGATTCATGCCGCCGATCTTGAGCACCGGGTCGCGCAAGCAGGCTGCAACGCACGATCCCAAGGTGGTCGTCAACGCGGTGTCGTCGTCCACCACCAGGTATTGGGTGGGCAGCAGCTTGGCGGTGATGGTCTGGAAGCGCGAATCGCGGTACCGCATCACGTCATCGACTTGCACGGCTGTGCTCATGCAGAGGCTCCTGCGCGCGGGGCGCGCCGATACAGCGTGCGGCCGCACGGCTGGATCAGATCGGCCGCGTGCAGGTAGTTCTCCGAGTGCCCGGTGTAGAGCAGGCCGTCGTCGCCCATGTGGCTGACCAGACGCGACAGGATGCCGCGCTGGGTGGGCTTGTCGAAATAGATCATCACGTTGCGGCAGAACAGCGCCGCGTACGGGCCGCCCACGTCGTAACGCGGGGCCAGCAGGTTCAGCTGGCGGTATTCGATGAGCTGGCGCAGCGCCGGAATCACCCGGCACTTGCCCTCGTTGGGTCCGCTGCCGCGCTGGAAGTACTTGCGCTTGATCGAAGCATCCAGCGAGGCGACGCGGTCGATGGCGTAGACGCCGCGCGAGGCGGTCTCCAGCACCTGGGTATCGACGTCGGTGGCGACGATGCTCACCGGCGGGGTCAGTGTGCCGAAGGCTTCGCAGGCGGTGATGGCGATGGAGTAGGGCTCCTCGCCGGTAGATGCGGCGCACGACCAGATCTTCAATGGCGCCTGCGAGGCGCGCTTCTGCAGTTCTTCGCGCAGCTTGTCGAAGTGGTGCGGCTCGCGGAAGAACGAGGTCAGGTTGGTGGTCAGTGCGTTGGTGAACGCCTGCCATTCTTCCTCGTCGTTGCCGGCTTCCAGCTGGTCGAGATAATCGCGGAACGAGCGCAGGCCAAGCACACGCAGGCGGCGCGACACGCGGCCATACACCATGTCGCGCTTGGCCGGGGCCAGGGCGATGCCGACACGCTGATAGATCAGGTCGCAGACGCGCTTGAAATCGCGGTCGCCGAAATCGAATTCGCGTGTGTCTGAAGCAGGAGTCGTAGTCGTCATATCCATACGCGTCGTTAGCTATCACTGGATATCGGCCACGGAGCCGCGCAACTGAAGCGCCAATGCGTGGATTGCGCGAGGTTGTGTTCGGTCGGCAGTGTGATTGAGCCGGGCTGCGCGTTTGCCGGGCGCTGCGCGCTGACGCCGCACGCCGTGACATCCCCGGCAGCGTGCGCGCGCAGGGGTCAACCTAGATCCACGCTCCAGCAGTGGCTCCAAATGCACAACGCCCCGGCAGGGCCGGGGCGTTGTGGGTGACAGCGGTGGATCAGAACTCTTGCCAAT
>NZ_JSZE01000038.1 GCF_000802365.1 Xanthomonas cannabis pv. cannabis | reverse complement strand
TTCTTCACGTCCAATCTCCTTGGGGTAGGGAATTGGACTCCAAACTGAGGTGCTACTCAAAATTGGGGGGACGTCGGCAGGGCGACACATGGCCACTGCAATCGGGAGGTCGCACACAGAAATGCCCCGGTTGTCCGGGGCATTGTCTGACTGCCAGGGCCTGAGTCAGGCCGAACGATCCAGCGGCTTACGCCAGATCGAACCGATCCAGCTGCATCACCCTGGTCCAGGCGGCGACGAAGTCGTGCACGAACTTCTGCTGCGCATCGCCGCTGGCATAGACCTCGGCCACTGCACGCAGGATGGAATTGGAGCCGAACACCAGATCCACGCGCGTACCGGTCCACTTGAGCTCGCCGGTGGCGCGGTCGCGGCCTTCGTAGAGGTCCTTCGCTTCGGAGGTCGCCTTCCACTCGGTGCGCATGTCGAGCAGGTTGGCGAAGAAGTCGTTGCTCAACACGCCAGGGCGGGGGGTGAAGACGCCATGCTGGGTATCGCCGACATTGGCGCCCAGCACGCGCAGGCCGCCGACCAGCACGGTCAGCTCCGGTGCGGTGAGGGTGAGCAGCTGCGCCTTGTCGATCAGCAACGCTTCGGCCGGCACCGCGTAGTTGCGTTTGGCGAAATTGCGGAAGCCATCGGCCACCGGTTCGAGCACGGCGAACGACTCGATATCGGTCTGCTCCTGCGAGGCATCGGTGCGGCCCGGTGCGAACGGCACCGTGACGCTGTGGCCGGCGGCCTGCGCTGCGTGTTCCACCGCAGCGTTGCCGGCCAGCACAATCAGGTCGGCGAGCGAGATCTTCTTGCCGCCCGATTGCGCGGCGTTGAAATCGGCCTGGATGCGCTCCAGCGTGGCCAGCACCTTGGCCAGCTGCTCAGGGTGGTTGGCCTGCCATTCCTTCTGCGGTGCCAGGCGGATGCGGGCGCCATTGGCACCGCCGCGCTTGTCCGAGCCACGGAAGGTGGAGGCCGAGGCCCACGCGGTGGAGACCAGCTGCGCCACGCTCAGGCCCGAGGCCAGGATGGTCTGCTTCAATCCGGCCGCATCCTGCGCGTCGACCAACGCGTGGTCCACCGCCGGTACCGGGTCCTGCCACAGTAATTCTTCGGCCGGCACGTCCGGGCCCAGGTAGCGCGAGCGCGGACCCATGTCGCGGTGGGTGAGCTTGAACCAGGCGCGTGCGAAGGCGTCGGCAAACTGCTCCGGGTGTTGATGGAAGCGGCGCGAGATGGCTTCGTACGCAGGATCGAAACGCAGTGCCAGGTCGGTGGTCAGCATGGTCGGGCGGTGCTTCTTCGATGCATCGTGCGCGTCGGGAATGATGGCCTCGGCGTTCGTGGCCACCCACTGGTGCGCGCCGGCCGGGCTCTTGCCCAGCTCCCACTCGAACTTGAACAGGTGGTCGAAGAAGTCGTTGCTCCACTGCGTCGGCGTGGTGGTCCAGGTCACTTCCAGGCCGCTGGTGATGGTGTCGGCGCCCTTGCCGCTGCCGTAGCGGTTGTGCCAGCCCAGGCCCTGGCTTTCCAGTTCGCCGGCTTCCGGTTCGGCGCCGACGTTGTCGGCCGGGCCGGCACCGTGGGTCTTGCCGAAGGTGTGGCCACCGGCGATCAGGGCCACGGTCTCTTCGTCGTTCATGGCCATGCGCGCGAAGGTGTCGCGGATGTCGCGCGCGGCAGCGATCGGGTCGGGGTTGCCGTCCGGACCTTCCGGGTTGACGTAGATCAGGCCCATCTGCACGGCGGCCAGCGGGTTTTCCAGATCGCGCGTGTGCGGCACTTCGCTGTCGTCGTCCTTGACCAGCACGCCGTGCGCTTCGTCCACGCCGGGCGAGCCGCGCGAATAGCGGTCGTTGCCACCCAGCCACTTGGTCTCGCGACCCCAGTACAGGTCCTGGTCCGGTTCCCAGGTGTCTTCGCGGCCGCCGGCAAAGCCGAACGTCTTGAAGCCCATCGACTCCAGCGCGACATTGCCGGTGAGGATCATCAGGTCGGCCCAGGAAATGGCCTGGCCATACTTCTGCTTGATCGGCCACAGCAGCCGGCGCGCCTTGTCCAGGCTGACGTTGTCCGGCCAGCTGTTGAGCGGCGCAAATCGCTGCTGACCACGGCCGCCGCCGCCGCGCCCATCGCCGATGCGGTAGGTGCCGGCGCTATGCCAGGCCATGCGCACGAACAGTGGGCCGTAATGGCCGAAGTCGGCCGGCCACCAGTCCTGCGAGTCGGTCATCAGCGCACGCAGTTCCTGCTTGAGCGCCTGCAGGTCGATGCGCTTGAAGGCCTCGGCGTAGTTGAACGTCTCGCCGAGCGGGTTGGACTTGTTCGAATGCTGGCTCAGCAGATCTACGCGCAGCTGTTTGGGCCACCAGTCACGGTTGGTGGTACCGGTACCGACGACAGCGTGGTTGAACGGGCACTTTGCTTCGGTGGTCATGGGATTTACCTGTGTGCGTAAGCACTTGGGGGGCGGCGTGCCGGTATGCCGGCACGTGCTGGTGGAATCGAGGTGGACGGCAGCGCCCTTGTCGTGGTCATCGATGATCACGAAAGGGAAACAGTCGCCCGGCCGCTGTCGGACCTGCCGATGCTAGCGCCTGCTTGTGGCAGTCGAAACCGCCTGGCCGACGGGAAAGGCAATGGGCGGGCAGGCGCATCAGGCGGACTCATCATGGCGACGTTCGCACACGATAAAGCGCATCGATCATTTGGTGAATTCGAATTATTCGACCATATCGATAGCGTATTGCTATGGATAGCACGCCGGTGCTCGTCCGGCGTGCCCAGCGGCTACGGGTCGCTCAGCGCTTGCCGAACAGCCTGCCGCCCAGCTTCATGACATCGCCCAGGCCGAGCTGGCCATCGCCGTCCTGATCCAGCACGCTGGTCAACAGGCCGCCGGCGCCGGAGTTCGTGCGCACTTGCTGATGTTCCTGGGCCAGCGCGGGGCCGAGCTGGCTGGCGGTGGCGGTATTGCCGCCCAGAAAGCGCTTGGCCAGATATGCCATCACGATGGGAGCGAGCAGCTGCAGCAGCTGGCTGGCCTTGCTGGTTTCCAGCCCGGTGGCCTGGCCCAGCCCTGCAGCGGCCTGTGGCGCCTTGTCGCCGAACAGATGGCCGACGATCCCGGCGCCATTGGCCGACGCGCCGCTGGCCGGACCGCCCAGCAGCGAACCCAGCAGGCTACCGATGTCCGGGCTGGCGGCGTGGTCGCGTTGCAGGGCGCCCAGCAAGGCATCGGTGCCACCGGCCTGCTGGCTATTGCGGCTCAGCGCGCCCATCAACAGCGGCAGCGCGGTCTGCACGGCCGATTGCGCCTGCTCGGGCGCAATGCCCAGGCGGCCGGCGAGTTGCTGCAGTTGCGGGCCCTGCAACTGCGCGGCGAGCTGATCGGTCAATGAGGCGGACGTGGTCATCGGAAGGTTTCCTGTTGGACGAAGCGTTGCCGCAGGGTGCGCCCGTCGCGCCGACAGAGCAATCCATGCGGCATCGCGGCAGGTCAGCCGTTACGCACTGCACTTCTGCGGCCACCGATTCCTGCAACGCAATGCATCCGCAAGCGCAGCAAGCATCAGCCATGCAGCTCCGCTCTTACGAATCCCAAATCACGACTCCCCAATCCCGGCACCTCAAATCAACGCCTTCAACCGGTACAAGGCCTCCAGCGCCTGCTTGGGCGTGAGCTCATCCGGATCCAGGGCCTGCAGCGCTTCCTGCGCGGCGGAAGAGGGCGCGGTGAACAGCCCGAACTGTTGCGGCGCATCCAGCGCGGACGGCGCCATCTGCGCGCTATGGCTTTCGCCGCCGCGTTGTTCCAGCTCCGTCAGGCGACGTCGCGCCTGGGTCACTGCCGCCTTCGGCAGCCCGGCCAACGCGGCCACCTGCAAGCCAAAGCTGCGATTGGCCGGCCCATCCTTGACTGCATGCATGAACACCAGGCGCTCGCCGTGTTCGACCGCGTCCAGATGCACATTCGCAATACCGCTGGTGCCGCCGGCATGCGATTCGTCGGCCAGCGCGGTGAGTTCGAAATAATGCGTGGCAAACAGCGTATAGCAGCGATTGGTATGCGCCAGGTGGCGCGCCACCGCGTCGGCCAGCGCCAGGCCATCGTAGGTGGAGGTGCCGCGGCCGATCTCGTCCATCAGCACCAGCGAGTGCGGGGTGGCGTGATGCAGGATGTAGCTGGTTTCGGCCATTTCCACCATGAAGGTGGATTGCCCGCGCGCCAGATCGTCGCCGGCGCCTATGCGGGTGAGGATGCGGTCGATCGGCCCGATCACCGCGCGGCTGGCAGGCACGTAACTGCCGATATGCGCCAACAGCACGATCAAGGCGTTCTGGCGCATGTAGGTCGACTTACCGCCCATGTTCGGGCCGGTGATCACCAGCATGCGGCGGTCGGCGTGCAGCTCCAGATCGTTGGGCTCGAACGGTTGGTCGCGCACCGCTTCCACCACCGGGTGGCGGCCGCGTTCGATGCGCAGGCACGGCGCGCTGTCCAGCTCCGGCTGCGACCAGTCCAGTGCCTGCGCGCGTTCGGCGAACGCGGCCAGCACATCCAGTTCGCTCAACGCACCGGCGCAGCGCTTGAGGCCTTCCAGCTCGGTGCCCAGCGCATCCAGCAGGCCTTCGTACAACAGTTTTTCGCGCGACAGCGAGCGCTCGCGTGCCGAGAGCACCTTGTCTTCGAAGCTTTTGAGTTCTTCGGTGATATAGCGCTCGGCGTTGGTCAGGGTCTGCCGGCGGCTGTAGTGCAACGGCGCCTTTTCCGCCTGGCCCTTGCTGATCTCGATGTAGTAGCCATGCACGCGGTTGTAGCCGACCTTGAGGGTGGCGATGCCGCTGCTGGCGCGCTCGCGTTGTTCCAGGTCGATCAGGAACTGGTCGGCATTGGTGGACAAACGACGCAGCTCGTCCAGATCGGCGTCGTAGCCGGTGGCGATGACACCGCCGTCGCTGAGCTTGAGCGGCGGTTGCTCGGCCACGGCGCTGATCAACAGATGCGCGGTGGCATCGTGTTCGCCGAGTTCGGCGTGCAGCGTCTGCAAGCGCGGCGAATCCAGCGGTGCCAGGATTGCGCGGACCTTCGGCAATAGTGCCAGGCCATCGCGCAGGGTGGAAAAGTCGCGTGGGCGCGCCGAACGCAACGCCACGCGGGTAAGGATGCGTTCCAGGTCGCCTAGTGCGCGGAAGGCCTCGCGCACGTCGACATCGGCGCCCGCGTCGATCAAGGTGCCGACCGCGTGGTGGCGCTGTACCAGCACTTCGCGCAGGCGCAGCGGACGGTGCAGCCAACGTCGCAGCAGGCGCCCGCCCATCGGCGTGACGGTACTGTCCAACACGCCGAGCAAGGTATTGCGCGTGTCGCCATCGACACGCGTATCCAGCTCCAGATGCCGGCGTGTGGCCGCGTTCATCGAGATCGCCTCGCTGGCCACTTCCATCGCAATCGAGGTCAGGTGCGGCAGCCGTTGTCTCTGGGTCTCTTCGACATACCCCAGCAAGGCGCCGGCCGCAGCGGTGGCGCAGGGCTTGTCGTCGATGCCGAAGCCGGACAGATCGTGCAATTTGAAGAACGCCAGCAACTGGCGCCGGCCACTGTCGGCATCGAACAGCCACGGTGGCCGCCGCCGCACCCCGATACGCCCGCGCAGGAACTCCGGCCAGTTGTCTTCGTCGGGGACCAGCAGCTCGGCCGGCTCCAGGCGCGCGATCTCAGCTTCCAGCGCATCCACGCTGTCCACTTCGTTGACCAGGAAGCGCCCGCCGGCCAGATCGGCCCAGGCCAGGCCGTAACCTTGCTTGCTGCGCGAAATCGCCATCAACAAGGTGTCGCGACGCTCGTCCAGCAGCGCCTCGTCGGTGACCGTGCCGGGCGTGACGATGCGCACCACCTTGCGCTCGACCAGCCCCTTGGCCAGCGCCGGGTCGCCGATCTGCTCGCAGATCACCACCGACTCGCCCAATGCGACCAGCCGCGCCAGGTAGCCTTCATACGCATGCACCGGCACACCCGCCATCGGAATCGGCGCACCGCCGGAGCTGCCGCGGTGGGTCAGGGTGATATCCAGCAGGCGCGCCGCCTTGCGCGCATCGTCGTAGAACAGCTCGTAGAAATCGCCCATGCGAAAGAACAGCAGCAGGTCGGGGTAGTCCGACTTGGCGGCGAAGAACTGTTTCATCAGCGGCGTGTGCTCGGGGGTTCCCGTGCCCTGCTTGGCTTTGTCTTTGGTGTCGGTGGTTTGCAAGAACGTCTTCCGAAATCTGACTGCTGCGCAGGTGCGTGACGCACTGCGGTGGCGGTGGGGTGTTGGTGCGCCAAGTCTGCAACCCATGCATGCGGCGGTTGCGGCAGCGGCCGCGCAGGCTGAATGGGCCGGATTGCCGCAGTGACTGGCGCGGGCATGGCGGTGGACGGCAAGTTTAAGCCGAGCGACGCTCAATCCCCAATCGTCGAGTCGGCGTGGTGTCGCATGCTTGGGTGCTCTGCGCACCGGGAGGCTGGCGCCAGGCCGCACCTGCGCTGTCGAGCAACCTTGCAGCTGACTGTCGCCTTTCGTTAAGGCGGCCGGCCGAATGCTCAAGCCATGCACAAAGAAGGCCGGCTGTTTGCACAACCGGCCTTGTGAGCATGCGTTCTGATGTTCTGGAACGGCTGCTGTGAACATTCTATTTTTTTAGAACTCCTGCCAGTCCGCGCTGTTGCTCGATGCGGTGGCTACCGCGGCCGCCGGGCGGGTAGTGCGCCGGGGCGGGCTTGCCGCGCTGCGGGTTGGCGTTGCAGCAGGCGCGGCTTTGGGGCGCACCACGGTTGGTGCTGCGGTGCGTACGGCAGCAGGGCGTTCGGCTTCGATCTTGAAGATCGACACCGCCTGCGTGAGTTCCCCGGCCTGTTCTTCCATCGAACGTGCGGCGGCGGTGGCTTCTTCCACCAGCGCGGCGTTTTGCTGGGTCGCTTCGTCCATCTGGGTGACGGTGAGGTTGACCTGTTCGATGCCGGCTGACTGCTCCTGCGAAGCAGCGGAAATCTCGCCCATGATGTCGGTGACGCGCTGCACGCTGGCGACGATTTCCGCCATGGTGGTGCCGGCGGTGTGCACCAGGGTGGAGCCTTCGGTCACACGCTGTACCGACTCGTCGATCAGGCTCTTGATCTCTTTGGCCGCTGCCGTGGAGCGCTGCGCAAGCGTGCGTACTTCGCTGGCCACCACTGCAAAACCGCGGCCTTGCTCGCCGGCGCGCGCCGCTTCCACCGCCGCGTTGAGCGCCAGGATGTTGGTCTGGAAGGAAATGCCGTCGATGACGCTGATGATGTCGGCGATCTTTTTCGACGACGCCTCGATGCCGCTCATGGTGCCCACGACCTTGCTGACGATATCGCCGCCTTGCGAGGCCACGCTGGCAGCGCCGATTGCCAGTTGATTGGCCTGGCGTGCGTGTTCGGCGTTCTGGCGCACGGTGGAGGTGAGTTCTTCCATCGATGCGGCGGTTTCTTCCAGGTTGGCGGCCTGCTGTTCGGTGCGCTGCGACAGGTCCTGATTGCCAGCAGCAATCTCGCTGGCGGCGGTGTTGATCGACACCGCCGAATGCTGGATGCGCCCGACGATTTCGGCTAGCTGCGTGGCGGTGGCGTTGGCGTCGTCGCGCATCTGCGCGAACACACCCTTGAAGTCGCCGGTCATCCGCGCGGTCAGGTCGCCCGCGGCGATGGACTGCAGCAGTGCCGATAGCGATTGCAGGTTGCCGTCTGCGGTGGCCATCAGCTGGTTAAGGCTGTCGACCATGAGGTGGAAGTCGTACTGGAAGCGGTCGGCATCGCCACGCGCGCTGAAGTCACCGTTGGCTGCGGACAGCGCCAGCTGCTTGATTTCCGCATTCATCGCCGAAAGATTGGCCTTGACCTCATTCATGGTCTGCGTGAGCACGGCCTTTTCGCCAGGCAACACGTCCATGCTGACGCTCAAATCGCCGATGGCGTAGCGGCCCATGATGCGGGCCAGCGTGGTCTGCACTTCAAGATGTGAGGCGACCAGGGTGTTGGTGTCCTGCGCCATGCGGCCGTAGTCGCCGGGGAACGCATTGGCATCGATCCGGAAACTGGTTTGCCCTTCGTCGTGCCGCTTGGCCATGTCGGCCTGCGCGCGCAACAACGACTGCAACTGTGTCTGCATGCCGCTCATGGCACGCAGCAGGCGACCGGTTTCATCCTGCGCGTCGGTTTGCACCTGGTTGTCCAGCTGGCCATTGGCAATGGCCTCGGCGGCCTTG
The DNA here is from genome assembly GCF_000802365.1 of Xanthomonas cannabis pv. cannabis. Lineage (GTDB taxonomy): Bacteria > Pseudomonadota > Gammaproteobacteria > Xanthomonadales > Xanthomonadaceae > Xanthomonas > Xanthomonas cannabis. Next base: position 24,523 of record NZ_JSZE01000038.1, on the reverse strand, counting down.
GTGGCGCGGGCGAGCGGGTGGGTCAGGCTGCGCGTGATCAGCCAGGCGAGCAGGCCGCTGATGGTGACCACGGCCACGCCGCCGATCAGCAGCAGTAACTTGGCGCGGGTCATGGACTGCACGGCTTCGGTGTAGGCCTGCCGGCTCTGTTCTTCCTGCCGGCTGACCAGCTGACGGATTTTGTCCTGCCAGGCTGCGTTGGCTTGGCGTCCCTTCTCGTTGAGCAATGCCTGCGCCGGGCCGTTGTCGTCCTGGGCGGCGAGTGCCATCACTTCATCGTTGATCTTGCCGGAAATGGCGCGTTGAGCATCCATCTCTGCGCGAATCTTGCGGCCTTCTTCGGAGCTGGGCAGCGTATCGAGTTTTTCGCGCAGCTCCTTGTAGCGCTGGCGTTGCGTCTTGATCGTTTCCAACGCCTGTGCGTCGAGTTCGGCGCTGGTGGCCATGGCGTAGGTGCCCAACGCGATCATGATCGAGGAGTTGGCATCCAGCATGCCGTTACCGAGCTGGATCTTGGCCATGCGGTCCAGCACGATGAAGTCCAGCTGCTTTCTGGCGCTGCCCATCGAGTTTAGCCCGATGGCAACAAGTAGACCCGACAGGAGGATCAGCAAGCAGAACGCGGCGCCCAGGCGACGGCCGACGGAATAACGTTGGAGTAAGGCAGTCATGCGGCAATCCCGGATACGAAGTCGAAGGGTGCCGTCGGGGCAGTTGCGTGAAGGACGCATGAGTGTCGGGCCGGCACGGTGGATAACGACGCACCGTTAGGAAACTTGAATTAATGGTGCCGCTCGGATTTAGGCCCAGTTTGTGAACGGCAGGAGTCAGGAATCGACCGACTGGCGCATACTGCATGAAGACGCGCAGACTGTGAAAACGACCGGTTCGCGTGCTCTCACCGAGGGCTCCGACTGCTACACGGCGTCGTTGCGGCTGCCACGCTAAAGTCGCCGGCCACACAGCAGCTACGACACGCCGCACATGGATAACCGACATCAGGAATGGATGCAGGCCGTCACCGACGCGCTCAGCGACCTGCTGGCCGCACGCGTTGCGCAGGCCACGCTGCTGGAGGCCATGCTGGTCTCGCATCCGGATCCGGTCGCCTTGAGAAACGCATGGGACGAGCTGTCGTCTCAGCGGATTGCCGTCGTCGCACAGAGCAAGGCCGCCGCTGCGGTGGAGCGGCCGATGGATGGCTACACGCTGGACCAATTCCAGGCCTGGGAAGAAAAGTTTCGCCGCTATTTTCCGCGCGATGTGGATCTGGAATAGAGGGAGGGGCGATCGTGCTTTTCTTGCCAGCAATATAAAGATTGTGTGTGCAGTGCGCGCCTTCAAGGCGTGCGTGCTTCGATGATGAGAGCGCCGCACAAGCGGCAAGATTCCTGGAGTCCGTTGGCACGGTCGGGGTCACGCGTGTAGTTGCCTTGCGCTTGGCCGAGCGCTGCAAGCCACGGATCTCGTTGAGTGCTTTGCCATTGCCGGATCGCTTAAGCATGCTTCTGCGGCAGAAGATGACCGCAACATCGCCGCTGCTGCGTGTGGTCACCGGCCAGGCTATTCCGCTGCCGGAGAGGGTGGCCCGATCAGCCAACGCAGTTGCTGAAACGCGACGACCTGTGGGCTCCCGGCAAGTCAGTGTCGGCCAAAATAAGCAGCGTACGGTCAATGTTGAAGCCAATACTTGGCGCATGTCAGTCCGCATCAATTGTCGTGCGGACGATGTTGGTTGTCGTCGGACAGCCATTGCTTGTCCTGTTCGCGGAGCTCGCTTGGCCTGCGGAAACAGCATGGACATGCGAGCACCAACGACACGGCGCAGGCCGAGGTCGTTGGCCGCCAAGCCACGAATGCGCGCAGTTGCCTGGCACGCGCGTCAACGCAATCTGTGCAGAGTCTGCTTATGTATGTGCCATGCCTTGCACACACGTCTGTCGCTTCAGGGTTGGAACTCTTTCGTCTTTGGAAAAGCTAAGATCGAAGCTTGTGCAATGTCGGAGGCGCCAATGATCGATCGTCGTACCTTTCTTGTCACGGGTGTGGCGGCCGCTGCCGCCAGCTTCAGTGCACCAGCGGCCCGGATCGCGCAGACGCCGCGCGCCAACGGGCCGGCGCCGTGGGGCGCAGTGCCCAGTGCACGCCAGCTGCGGTGGCATCGGTGGGAGCAATACGCCTTCGTGCATTTTGCGATGAACACCTTCACCGACAAGGAATGGGGCTACGGCGACGAGGATCCGCGCAGATTCGATCCCAGCGACTTTTCACCCGATCAAATTGTGGCTGCTGCCAAGGCCGGCAATCTGAAAGGGCTCATTTTCACGGCCAAGCACCACGATGGGTTCTGCCTCTGGCCCACGCGCTTGACCGAGCATTGCATCCGCAACTCGCCCTACAAGAACGGCAAGGGTGACATCGTCGGCGAAATGGCAGCGGCGTGTCGACGCGCCGGCCTGGCGTTCGGCATCTACCTGTCCCCCTGGGATCGCAACCACGCCGAGTATGGGCGTGCCGGCTATCTCGACTATTTCCGCAAGCAGATCGTCGAGCTCTGCACGAGCTATGGCGACCTTTTCGAGTTCTGGTTCGACGGCGCCAATGGCGGCGACGGCTACTACGGAGGAGCGCGCGAATCGCGCAAGATCGATGCGCCCGCTTACTACAATTGGCCACGGATGATCGAGCTGGTGCATCGGCACCAACCGATGGCCTGCACCTTCGACCCGCTCGGCGCCGATATCCGCTGGGGCGGCAACGAGGACGGTATCGCCGGCGATCCGAGCTGGCCAACCATGCCCAATGCTCCGTATACCCAGGAAAACGGCAATTCCGGCGTGCGCGGCGGGGCGCTGTGGTGGCCGGCCGAAACCAACACCTCGATCCGCCCGGGCTGGTTCTACCATGCCGATGAAGACGGCAAGGTGCGCAGCCCGGAGAACCTGGTGCGCTATTTCGACACCTCGGTCGCGCGCGGCACCAACATGAACCTCAATCTTCCGCCCGACCGACGCGGCCGCATCCCCGACCACGACGTGGCGGTGCTGCAGAGTTTCGGCGACGCGATCCGCGCCAGCTTCGCCATCGATCTGGCCAAGGGGGCCAAGGCCAGTGCCAGCGCATCGCGTGGCCCCGGGTTCGAGCCGGCGCGCGTCCTCGACCGCCAGCCGGACAGCTACTGGTCCACGCCGGACGAGGTCACCACGCCGACGCTGACGCTGGAGCTGTCGGCGGTGCACAGCTTCGACCTGATCCGGCTGCGCGAGTATCTGCCGCTGGGCGTGCGCGTCACCCGCTTCGCGGTCGAAGCCGAGGTCGATGGGCAATGGCGGCGGCTGGCCGAAGCGCAGTGCATCGGTGCACAGCGCATCTTGCGGCTGGACCGCCCGGTTGCCGCGCGCCGGGTGCGCCTGCTCGTGCTCGAGGCGCCGGTGTGCCCGGCGATCAGCGAATTCGCGCTGTTCCGCGCCGTGGCGCCGGTGCCGGTCGCGCGGCCCACGGCGAAGGCGTCAGATGTGCTGTCCAGCGCTGGCTGGCGCATTGTCGAGGCGAGCGCGCCAGGGGCGGACACGTTGCTCGACGACGATGCCAGCACGGTCTGGATCACCCCCCCCCCACGCCGGGCCATCCCGTACAGGCAACCATCGACCTCGGTGCGCTGCGTCAGGTGGCCGGTTTCAGCCTCACGCCCTCGCGCACGGTAATGAACGGTGCTGCGCCACCGAAGGGCTATCGCGCCGAAACCAGCGAAGATGGCCAGCACTGGCAGCCCGCCGGTGCCGGCGAGCTGTCCAATATCGCCTATGCGCTCTCGACCCAGCGCCTGAATTTCCCCGAGGTTCGCCAGATCCGCTACCTGCGGCTGTCGTTTGCGGAAACCGCGGTGCCCGCCGAGCGGCTGGCGATCGCGGGTATCGGTGCGTTCTCGCGCTTGCGATGAGGGCTACGGTTCCGCGCGGCCATGCGCCGCGCGGAAGCGCATCGCTGGGGCAATGCAGCTTCATGGGCTTGAAAATACGTGAGGGCGGCGAAGATGTGCGTGGGGAGCGTCGGCGTCTTCACCCAGACATGTGTCGCCATCGCTCCAACCGCAGCACCGTCGGGTCGGAAGTGTCCACGTAGACAGTTGGATGCAAGAGATCAAGCAAGCCGATGATGATGGAGAATAGTCATCTGGTGATATGTCAACTGCACTGAACCATTAGTGTCGTATGGATTCTTGAGTACTAAGTCCCGGGCCCACGGAATGCCGCAGGCCCGGGTTTACGATTCTTGCTGTTACCGGCAAGTATGAATACATCCATGTATGTCCGGTGTGCAAGAAAATATAGTTCTCACTTAAATTTTCTGATAGTCGCAGGTTAGGTTTTCAAATTCAGGTAAATATCCCTGATGGTCATAAACTCCACCAGCGTAAGTGCATACACGCTCAAGAGTGCGTCCTGAAAGTCGCACTTTACCATTCCATTTGTTCTCGCAACCTTTATATGCTGGGATGACATAGGAATTGGGCGTTCCACCAGTTACATGAAGCGTGCCAAAGCGTTCGCCCATCAAAACTACGGCTCTGGCCTTGAAGCCAGGTTTAGGCTGGCATTGAGTAGTCTCGCTACGTTCGTGGCACGCGCTCCAGCTAGAGCCTTTGCTGCCGCTTAGGGAGAATGGGCCCCAGCCAGCAGGGGCGGGTAGCTCGAAGCTTGCACCAAGTTCAAACGATTCCTCGTAGCACTGGCTCGTTCCGGACGTCAGCGAAACTACAACACATTCGCCTCCTCGGTTGTTATAGCAGCTGGCCCATCTTGATGGGTCGATAAATTCTGATTTTTGATTTTTACCAAGCCATCCATGAAAGGATGTCGTCAGCTCTGCTGCCTCAGCGACGCCAACGGTTGCAATTGCCGCAAGCAGGAATGGCGCAATTTTACTTCCTGGATATTTCATTTTAAATCCTCGGGTGGTAGTAACGGGCTGGATGGAAATTGCAATTGATTAAGCCTGTGGCGCGGAAAATTAATGAAACGTCAGAAATAATATTTTTAGTGAGTGTTCGAGTGTGGCCAAGATTTATGTGCAATTTGACGCGCTTTAAAATCGTCACGGCGCTGCCGTAACGGATGAAGGTAAAAGCTGATGCGATAGCTTGGCTCGACGGCAGCAATTCCGAAAAATCGATCTCGTGCTGATTTATGCGTTGGGCACTTTAGTTCGTTAGTTCAAAACCGAGTTGCGTTGCGAATCTTTCTTAGCTATGGCCTGATGCGATAACTTGTCTAAATCTATCGCGTTCTTCAGTTGTTGCTGACGGCCGAGCGACTGCGCTTAAAAGCGTGTTGCGAAGCGGGGGGGTTAACTCGACGTCACCACTATTGATGGAATCAAGCGTCTGCATGACTAATGAGCTGTTTGCGTCACGCCTTATAAATTCAATGGCTGCATCAGCGGCGTCTTCAGGTGAAGAGAGTCTGTAGATCTTTTGAGCTGCCAAACCACGAACGACCTCTTCGCCTCGGCCGGAGACAACCGAATTCAATTGAGAAATTGCATTGGTCCGTAACTTTCCTGCATCTGCAGAATCGTCCTTTTCTATTGTTCCAATGAAATTTAGTGCGGCAACTGCCGTGCGGGTGTCCGTGCTTTGGTCGCTGAGACTTGATATGGCATTAGCCAGAACATTTCGCGAGGCTTGACCCGGGAGGTTTGAATAAGTTTCATACATGTGCGAATACAGGCTCTTATCCTTGCTGTCCCATATTCTGTTTGCCTCGTCGAGCAGAATGGATCTTCCTTCCGGGCTGATCGCAAGCATGTTTCGCATCACGTCACGATCCATTTGATTGTTGGCAGGCATCTGGCTGTAGAACTCTGCAACAGCTTTTTTTGTTTTTGGATCGGCGTCGATGGCCATGGCCAGTCGTTGAGCGAAGGCATCGCGTTCTGCGCGGGACATCGGCGGGTCGGCATAGAAACGCGTGTAAAATGATTTCAGATGATATTGAACGTCAGCGGCAGCAAATGGCTTTTCGTCTTGGGGTGCTCTGAAGTCCCTTTCGTCCCAACGCAGACTATGATCGCTGGATTGGTTTGCGGACCGACGGCTAGAAAGTGTCCGCGAACTGGCGGTGCTCGCGTCTTTTTCGCTAGCAACTGATGAGGGGACATTCGTCGAGGTGGTGGGCTGATAAAAGTACAGGGCTGCGCTGAAGAGTATGCCTCCAGTGATGAAGATGGGGATGTACTTTTGTGTTCTTGAGTTCTGATTATTCATCAGCTAATAATTCCGGGTAAGTTGGTGATCTAGGTGCCGGTAGGTCCATGAGCGCTGTTTTTTGTGATGCCCCGTGCAGGGCGCATGTCTAAACCTAGGGTTTTGATATATGCAGGGGTAATATTTTAATTTTTAATTTCACGACTAAATAAAAAAATAATTTAGTTTTTTTATGTAAGCGTGGGGTGGAGCTGCGGCCTTGGTATGCTTTTAAAGACCAGGGCCTTGTATGTAAGCCTGAAAGTTGCAGGTCTAACTTATTCATAGGGATATATTTTTATAGGGCAGGCGCTTAAGTGTGCCCTGTTCGTTTGCGTAAAATACGTGCGATGAGGGTGATATAAATGTCATCGGGTGACATGTTTTGCAAAAAACCGTAAAATATGACCGACTTGGAAGTCAATATAATTATTGATTGAACAATTTCTGGGGTAGCTGGTTCGATTAGTAGTCTTTCTCTCAATTTGTCCAATTATCTGGATGAAGTTGTTTTTATTCTTGAATGCGAAATTAGTGGTCTATTTGCGATAAATTGGATATTTTTTAGGCTTGGTTTAAACGTCGACATGAGTAGACTTGGGTCAACCTAGTCCTTTGAGGCATACGTATCCGACGGACGCGCATTGCATGCCCGGGTCGGGAATTTGCTAGGTGAAATGGCGCAAGTAGCGCAAAAATTTCGTCAAAATTTTTGCGCCTGGCTCCGTCAACATCCCGGGACGGGATGGATCTGCGCGGCGCCAGTATCTTTTTGTTAAGGTTCTTCGGTAAGACCACTTGGGTTTTTACTGAAGCAATCGTAACGCCGACGATAAATTGTCGCGTCCGAGACCGGAATGCTGGCTTGGAGCGCAGCACCATATCGCTCCGCATATTCCACGCTGGCGCTGAACTTGCAGTTTGCAGGCCGCTGTGGGTTGTTAGATACGCGAGTGCTGGATCTTCTGCCGTTCAAGCGCTTGGGCGCTTCGATGGTGGCCGCGCGATGCGTGGCCGAGAAGCCGTGATCGGTTTTCGGGTTTCAAACATACGACGCGTTGACGGATGCCGGACGGTCAGGTGATGAAAGCGCGTGGCGTCGCGGGATCTGCGTTTAGACGCAAAGTCGCCGGCGTTAGGCCTGCCGCATTTGCCTGCAGCACGATGTTGCCGCTGTTGCGCGTGGTCTGCAGCAGCGCCGCACACAAACCATTGAATGCCTTGCGCTGTGGCGCCTTGTCGTCCTCGTGACTGCTGGGGTCGCCGTTGCCGACGCCGATCAGCTTGCCGGCGCCGCGCACGGCGAACTGCACCAGCGCGTCGGCAGTGGGAACGAGGCGCCCTTGCGCATCGACGATCTCTACCTTGACCACCGCCACATCTTCGGCGTCGGCGCGCAGTGCGTTGCGATCGCAACTCAGGCGGATCGCTGCCGGCTTGTCGACGGTCTCGCGGCGTTCGATCAGCACCAGCTTGCCGCCGCGATAGCCGCGTGCTTCGATCACGCCGGGTGCGTAGGCCACGCGCCATTCGACATGGCCGTAGGCCGGCACCTGCTGCAGGCCCTGGCTGACGCCGTTGACCAGCAGTTCCACTGCTTCGAGATTGCTGTGGCACCAGACCTGGACGCGGCCCTTGTCCTCGGGTTGCAGCAGGCCGTCCCAGTTCCAGTGCGGGAACAGATGCAGCACCGGCTCGCTGGTCCATTGCGCGCGGTAGTACCAGTAGTTGTCCTTGGGGAAACCGCAGCTATCCATGACGCCGAATTGCGAGCCGACATTCGGCCAGCGGTTATACGGCGTGGGTTCGCCTCGGTAGTCGAAGCCGGTCCAGATGAAGCCGCCGGCGATATACGGACGTTGCGCGACGTAGCTCCACCAGGCTTCGGCGGTGCTGGCCCACCAGGGGTGGTCGGTGTCATAGGCGCGGGTGTAGCCGCGCGTGTCGTCACGCTGGTAGTTGCCGCGTACCGATACCGTGCTGCCGGTTTCGCTGCCGTAGATCGGAATGTGCGGATATTGCGCGTGGAAGCCGTCCATCTGGCTGGTGCGGTAATTGAAGCCGACCACATCGACGACTTGACCGACGCCATCGCCAAAGCCCTTGTCCATGGCGAAGGTGGTGGGGCGGGTGGGGTCGAGCTGACGCACGCGTTGCTGCATGCGGCTGACGATGCGCGCGCCGCGCTCGGTGACCTGCTGCGGTTCTTCGTTGCCGAGCGACCACAGGATCACGCTGGGATGATTGCGCCCGCGCCGCACCATCGTCTCCAGCTCGCCCATGGCCTCCGGGTCGGTGGACATGCGGCGGGTTTCTTCGATCACGAACATGCCCAGGCGGTCGCACAGCGCGAGCAGTTCCGGTGTGGCCGGATTGTGCGAGCTGCGGTAGGCGTTGCAGCCCATCGACTTGAGCTGGCGCAGACGCCACTCGTGCAAGGCATCCGGAATGGCGGTGCCGACGCCGGCGTGATCCTGATGGTTGTTGGTGCCATGCAGCTTGAGCGGGCTGCCATTCAACATGAAACCGCGCTGCGCATCGAAGGCGATGCTGCGCACGCCAAACGGCGTGGCCACCGCATCGGTCGCCTTGCCCTCGCTATGCACACTGGTGGTGAGGCTGTAGAGCTGCGGATTGTCGATCGACCATAGCGCGGCCTCGCCAAGCGGCAGGGTCTGTTCGACGAGGTGCACCTGGCCGGGTGCAACGGTGACCGCGGCGCTGGCTGCCTGTGCGACAACGCGTCCATCCGGTGCGGTAACACGCGCCTGCACCGTGCACTGGCGCGGGGCGGTGCCGTCGTTGCGCACCTCGGTGGACAGCTGCGCCGTGGCAGTGTTGCCTTGCAAGGTGCTGCGCACGAACACGCCGTCCTGCGGCAGATGCAGCGGGTCGGTCTTTTGCAGCCACAGATGGCGATAGATGCCGGCGCCTTCGTAGAACCAGCCTTCGCCCAGCGTGGCGTCCACGCGCACGGCGATGAGGTTGGGTTTGCCGTAGTCGAGCACTTCGCTGAGGTCGACTTCGAAGCCGCAATAGCCGCTGGCATTGCGTCCGACGATGTGGCCGTTGCAGAACACGATGCAGTCGCGGAACACACCGTCGAACACCAGGCTGATGCGCTTGCCTAGATCGCTTGCGGGAATCTGCAGCGTGCGGCGATACCAGCCCACGCTGTTTTCCGGAAAGCTGGTACCCAGCGGTTTGTAGCCGTGTGCGGCGGCCGGGTCTTCTTCGGTGATGGTGGCGGAGATCGGTTCCTGGCGGAAGGGCAGGGTGACGGCCCAGTCGTGCGGTAGATTCAGCAGTTCCCAGCCGCTGTCGTCGAAAGCCAGTTGCGCGGCGGTCGCAGTGTCCTTGCCGGCCTTGGCAAAGGTGCGCTGGAAGGTGCCGAACTCGAAGTCGCGCGACGCATCGCTGGCGTGGCCGAGATGGAAGCGCCAACCGAAGTCGAACAGCAGGCGTTCGCGTGGTGCCAGGGCTGCATCGCCGAGCGCGGCGAGCGGCGTGGCGGTGTTACCTGCAACTGGCGCTGCACCAGCAATGCCGGGCAACAACGCACCGGCCGCACCGACCGGGAGTGCGGCACTCACGCCACTTGCCAACATGCCGCGCAGTAACTCGCGGCGATTGATGCCGCTCATGGCTGCGTCCTCTTGCTGTCTGCAGCGTTGCCTTGCGCGCCGGCAGCAGGCTTCGCTGCATCGGACTTATGCGACGCAGGCACGCCGGTATACGGATGGCGCATGAAATCGATCGCCGGCAGCAGTTCATTGCCATGCTTGAAGTCGAAGAAGCTGGCGTTTTCCCACGACGAGCCGGTACCCCAACGCGTCTTGCAGCTGCTGCTGGTCCATGCCGGTTCCCAATACACCACGCCGGCGCCGCCAGTGTCGATCACCAGTTGGGTGAGATCGACCATGTAGCGGAACTGGCCCTGCGCTGTGGCCGGGTAGCCGGGAATCAGCGAGTCTTCGCCGAGCAGATTGTGCGAGATGTCGCCGGACTCCAGCGTCCACGGATAGGCGGTTTCCACCACCACCACGTCGGCATCAAAGCGGCCGCGCAGGCGCTTGATGGTCTTGCCCAGCTCGGCCATCGATTGGGTCGACCATTTGCGGTAATAGCTGATGCCGATCAGGTCGTAGTCGGTGACACCGGCCTTGGTCGCGTCGGCAAACCACGGTTCCACATTCTCCGGCTGCGCGATGTGCAGCATCACCCGTGGCTTGATCGTAGAGCGTGCGCCGATGTCGCGTACCGCCTTGATGCCGGCGTTGAACAGCTTGGCGTTGCGTTGCCAGTCGATGGGGCGCTTCTTGTCCCACGGCTTGCTGTCCATCAGGTCGGAATTGCTTTCGTTGCCCACCTGCACCAGCTCCGGCATCAAGCCGGCACGGTCGAGCGCGCTCAGCGTGTCGTAGGTGAAGCCGTAGAGGGTGCGTGCCAGTTCATCGGTGTCGGTGATGCTGGCCCATGCCTTGGGAATCAACTGTTTTTCGCCATCGGCCCAATCGTCGGAATAGTGCAGGTCCAGCAACACCTGCATGCCTTGCGCACGTGCACGCGCAATGGTTTTCTTGACGTCGGACAGGTCGCTGTAGCGCGTCCAGCGTGCGTCGTTCCACAGCCGCACGCGCACCAGGTTGGCACCGTGCGCGTGGAAGAGTTCGAACGGGTCCTTGACCACACCGTTCTCGCGGTACTGCACGCCGCATTCCTCCATCTCGTTGACGTAGGACAGGTCCGCGCCGAGATACAGCGTGGCGGGGGCCGGGGCGGCGTGTGCGAAGGTGGAGATGGCCAGCGCCAGTAGCGCGGGCGTCCAGAGACGGCGTGTGGAGCGCATGCAATTCCTCGACAGATGAGACGTGGAGCGGGTGACAGCAAGCCGCACGCGGCCATGCTGTCGTGCGGCCGATGCGCGGAATCGAAGCGTCGATAACAGATCCGATTCCACGCACCCCACCGCACCTGTGTAGCAGTCACGCAGCAGGTGTGTCAGCTGCGCTTAGAACTTGTAGCTGGCTTCCAGCGCATACCGACGGCCGAACACCTGGTAGCCACCATCGTCCTGATTGGCAAGGCGATTGGGCTTGTTGTCGGTGTAGGCGCGCAGCGGTTCGTTGGTGAGATTGCCGGCCTGGAAGCGGAAGCTGAGCTGCTTGCTGTACTGCCAGTTCAAGCTCAGATCCACCGTGCCTTCGCTTTGCAGACGTGCAAGACGCGCCGCATTCCAGCCGTACACCACGGTGTAGGGGCTGTGGTACTTGTAACCCACGCGCGCTTCGAAGCTGCCGTTGCTGTACCAAAGATCGAAGGTGCCGGTCTTGCGCGCCAGCCCGCTCAGCGGCAGCGGGTTGTCTGCTGGCGAGAATTCCTTGAGGTTGGAATCCACCAGCGAGAAGTTGGAATAGACGCCGAAGTTTTCCATATTGGGGATGAAATAGAACGGCGTCTGGAAGGTGAGTTCCACGCCATTGATATGCCCGCCGCCGCCATTGAAGGGCGCGCTGACCAGGTAATCCAGGCCGTTGATGATTTCGCGGTCGGTGCGGTAGCCGATGCTGGAATCCACCTCCTTGCGATACACCGCCAACGCCGCCAAGGCTTCCTTATGGAAGTACCACTCGTAGGACACGTCGACCTGGGTGGCCTTGAACGAGTCCAGCTGCGGGTTGCCGCCGCTGCCGGTGAGCTGGCCGACGGTGACGCTGGGGTCGTCCAGGCGACGGCCGGTGCGCAGCTCGTCCAGCGGCGGACGCGCGATGACCTTAGCCACCGCAAAGCGCAGGATGCGCTGGTCGTCGATCAGGAAGTTGAGCGTGGCGCTGGGCAGGACGTCGGTGTATTCCTTGCTGTCGGTGCTGGGCTGGATGGTGCTGCCCACCGAATCGAACCCGTCGCTGGTGGTCTTGGTGTTGACCAGGCGCACGCCGACATTGCCGGTGACATCGGTGCCGAACAGTTGCGAGCTGAAGACCGCCTTGGCGAAGGCTTCGCGCACATCTTCCTTGACGTTCCAATGGTCGAGCAGTTGTTCGTCGAGCGTGCCCGGATCGAAACCGCCAAAGCCCACCCGCGCGATCTCGGCCATGTTGCCGCCGGTCAGCGTGGGCACGTTCAAGTCGGGCATGGTGACCGGATAGATCAGGTCCTGGTATGCCGCGATCGGTTGATCGAATCCGGACTGGTTGCCGATGAAGCGGCGGTTCTGTTTTTCGCGTCGTGCCGCGCGCGCACCGAACTCCAGCGAATTGAACGGACCTGCGTCCACCGCGCGGCTGGCGTTGAGCGCCAGCGCGGCGATCTTGTCGCGCAGCGCCTGCGGCTCGGTCTGGCCGTTGATGCCCCACTCGGGCGTGTCCGAGCTGGTGCTGATGGTGGGGGTGACGCTGCGGCGGAAATCGAATGAAACGGTGTCCGGGTTGCTGCCGAAGCGCACGGCCTGCCAGGTGTTGTCGCGCTTGGCCTGCGAGAACGACAGGTCGCTGCCCAGCGTCCACACATCGCCGCTCCACTTGGCGTTCAAACCGCCGGCGGTCAGCGTCTTGACCTCGTTGTAGTGGCTGACCACATGGTCGACCTGCAGGTTGGAATTGGCCAGGGTGCCGGCCACCACGTCGCCGTCGACGATGGTGTAGGAGGAGCCCGGCGTGGTGTACGGATTGGCGCCGGTCGAGAAGGTGCTGAAGGCCAGGCCGTTGAACCAGTTCTGCAACTGGTCTTCGTCGATCTCGATGCGCGAATACAGGCCGTCGAACTTGAGTTCGAAGTTGCCCGAGCGCCACTGCACGGTGCCCATCGCACCGGTGCGGGTCTGCTCGGTCAGCTTGAGCTGGTCGGCTGCGCCGAAGGGGGTGGGGTCCACGGTGCCGTCGCCATCCACATCGCGCGAGGTGGCGGCATCGGTATAGCCCCAGCTGCCGATCGAGGAGTTGGCGTTTTTCTGCTTCTGATAGGTGGCGCCCAGTGCCACCGCCAGGTTGTCGTTGATCTTGTGCACCCAGCTGGCGCCGAGGCGGCTGCCCCACGGGCTGTAGCCGTCCACATCCTTGGCGTGGTCGTAGAACACCGGGCCGGCGGTGCCGACGAAGCCGGGGCCGGTGTAGTCGAGCGGACTGATGGTGGAGATGTCCACGGTGGCGGCCAGGCCGCCGGCGACCAGATCCGCCGACTGGGTCTTGTAGACCTTGACGGTGGAGACGATCTCGGTGGGAAACACTTCCCAGCGCACCGCGCGGTTGGGTTCGGAGGAGGCGATCTCGCGGCCGTTGACGGTGCCCATGGTCATGCGCGGGCCCAGGCCGCGCACGGTAGCCAGGCTTTCGTTGCCGCGGTCGCGGGTGCCGTTGACGCCGGGCAGGCGCACCAGCGCTTCGGCCACGGTGACATTGGGCATCTGGCCCATGTTGTCGGCCGAGATCACTTCCATGACGTGATCGGACATCTGCTTGGTCTGCACGGCCTGGTTGAGGCTGGCGCGCTGGCCGATCACGGTGATGTTGTCCAGGGTCACCGGCGCCTGGCCGCTGGCGGCGCTGCTGCTGGTGGCCGGCGGCGCAGCAGGCGCGGTGTCCTGGGCCTGCGCACTGAAGGCGGTGGCCAGAACCAGGGCGATGGTGGTGCAGAGGACGTCGCGGACCGGCGTGCGGCGCAGGCGCCGGCTGGCCGAATGGCCGGTGTGGTGAACAGGCATCGGTTGATCCCTCCCAGGACAAAGTGACCGAATGAATGGTGGCGGCTGCCGTGGCCCACCGGCGCCGGCGTGGGTCTGGCGCGGTCGAGCGGGCATGGCGGAGTGGTGCGGTGCTGTATTACTGGAGCGTTGGTTGCCGTGGCGCTGCGGCGAACGATGTCGCGCTGGCGTCCCCTTGTCCTGCATGTGTCCGCTTCAGGGTAGAAGCGCGAGTCATTCCATTCCAATGAAGCATTTTGCGGTAGCTATCTCAGCTTGGAATGCTGCGCTGCAGCGCTAGCGCCTGCTTGGTCACACTTCCGCGGTGGGTGCCTGTTTCACCAGCCGAAGTTGCCCAGGGTGCCGCCCCGGCACCGTGGTCTCGCCGCTAACGTGTGTTGGCGGCGAGCCGGGGCAATGCAGGGAAGGCGCGCTGCACGCAATCGCTGCGCTCGCAGGTCAGGCATCCCGGGCCGATCGGCACCGCATCGTCCACCGCGCCCAGATCCCAGCCGCGCGCATATACCAACTGGTCGGCATGGCGCAGGTCGCAGCCCATCGCCAGCGCGAAGGTCTTGCGCGGGCGGCCGTAGCCCGGCGCGCCGCTGCTGACCTGCCGCGCCAGCCAGAAATAGCGGCGTCCGTCGGGCATGCGCGCGATCTGGGTCAGGATGCGGTCGGGCTGGTTGAATGCCTCGTACACGATCCATAGCGGGCACGCGCCGCCGACGTGCGAGAAATGAAAGTCGGTGGCCGAGTGGCGCTTGGAGACGTTGCCGGCCCGATCCACCCGCATGAAGAAGATCGGCAGCCCTGCCGCCCCCCGTCGCTGCAGGGTGCTGAGCCGATGGCACACTGCTTCGAAGCCAACCCCGAAGCGGTCCGCCAGCCATTCGATGTCGTAGCGCGAGCGCTGTGCGCTGTGCAGGAACTGGCTGTACGGCATCACCAGCGCGCCGGCGAAATAATTGGACAACCCGATGCGCGAAAGCGCGATGCGCTCGGCATCGGCGAAGCCGGCATCGGCAATGCGCGCGTCCAGCAGCGGTGCGCATTCCAGCAATGCCAGCTGCGCGGCCATCTGGAAAGCCTGCTGGCCTGGGCGCAGATGCGCCGGCAGCCACAGCACGCGCGCCTGCGCATCCACGGCGCGCTTGTCGCTCTGCAGGTCGGTGGCCTCCTGCACGAGCAGGCCGTGGCGATCGGCCAGGCGTTGGCGCAGCCGCAGCGGCAGGTTTTCCGGGGTCAGCCCCAGTTCGGCATACAGCGCCTCGGCATGTTCATCCAGTTCGGGCAGGTAGTTGTGCGCGCGGTTGAAGTAGTCGCGCACCTGTTCGCCGGGCGACAGCGAGGGCAGGGCGGCGTGCTCCACCCCGATCTGCACCTCCAGCGCAGCATTGCGCTCGAGCAGCTGCTGATGGGCGCGATGCAGGTCCAGTAGCGCCTGCGCCACCTGCGGCAGGTTGCCGGTAAGCGCACGCAGCTCGGCCGGCGACAACGTATGGCCCAGGCTGCGCAGCGATTCGTCCAGCGGTTCGACCAGCGCGGCCGGGTCGTCCAGGTCCAGCAGGCCGTCCAGATCGCCCAGCGTGGCCTTGAGCCGCTGCTGGATCGCCAGGGTGAGCGGGCGCTGGTTGCGCTCGATCTGGTTGAGATAGCTCGGCGACAGCCCAAGCCGGCGCGCCAGCTCGGCCTGGGTCAGGCCGTGGCGCTGACGCAGCCGCTGCAGGCGCAGGCCGAGCTGGTGGCGGAACGGGGACTGCGACTGGGGCATTCGCAATATTCGCAAAATTGTGCCGCCAGCTTAGCGCGATTAAGCAGATGCTTGCTGGGAATGCGAGTGCGCGCTGCGAACAATGCGAAGAACTGGGCCGTCCGGCCCGATGTCTTCTATGAGCGAGCCCTGCAATGAGCGAATCCGTCCCCCGCGTGTCCCTGTTGATCGACGGCGAGTTGGTGGTCTCTGCCAGCGACCGTTGGCAGGACGTGGTCAATCCGGCCGACCAGTCGGTGCTGGCGCAGGTGCCGTTTGCCACCGCCGCCGAAGTGGACGCGGCAGTGGCCGCGGCCAGCCGGGCCTTCGTCAGCTGGCGCAAGACGCCGATCGGCACACGCGCGCGCATCTTTCTGAAGTACCAGCAGCTGATCCGCGAGCACATGCCTGAGCTGGCCGCGCTGCTGAGCGCCGAGCAGGGCAAGACCCTGGCCGATGCTGAAGGCGATGTGTTCCGCGGGCTGGAAGTGGTGGAGCACGCCGCGGCGATCGGCAACCTGCAGCTGGGCGAGTTGGCCAACAACGTGGCCAATGGCGTGGATACCTACAGCCTGCTGCAGCCGTTGGGCGTGTGCGCGGGCATCACCCCGTTCAACTTCCCGGCGATGATTCCGCTGTGGATGTTCCCGATGGCCATCGCGACCGGCAACACCTTCGTGCTCAAGCCCTCCGAGCAGGACCCGATGGTGACCATGCGGCTGGTGGAACTTGCGCTGGAAGCCGGCATTCCCAAAGGCGTGCTCAACGTCGTGCATGGCGGCGAGGACGTGGTCAACGCGCTATGCGATCACCCGGACATCAAGGCGCTGTCGTTTGTCGGCTCCACCAAGGTGGGGACGCACGTCTATCGACGCGCCTCGCTGGCCGGCAAGCGGGTGCAGTGCATGATGGGCGCCAAGAATCACGCCGTGGTGTTGCCGGACGCCAACCAGGAGCAGACCCTCAATGCGATGGTCGGCGCCGCATTCGGTGCTGCCGGCCAGCGCTGCATGGCGGCGTCCACGCTGGTGCTGGTGGGTGAAGCGCGCGCGTGGATTCCGCAGCTGGTGGCCAAGGCCAAGGGCTTGAAGATTGGCGCCGGCAACGCCCCGGGCACCGAGGTTGGCCCGCTGATTTCCTGCGCCGCGCGCGAGCGGGTGGAAGGCTTGATCGCCTCCGGCGTGGAGCAGGGCGCCACGCTGGAACTGGATGGTCGCGCCCCGAGCGTGCCGGGGTTCGAGCAGGGCAACTTTGTTGGCCCGACCATCTTCTCCGGCGTCAAACCCGGCATGCGCATCTACGACGAAGAAATCTTCGGGCCGGTGCTGGTGATTCTGGAAGCCGCCACGCTGGACGAAGCCATCGCCTTGGTCAACGCCAATCCCAACGGCAACGGCACGGCGTTGTTCACCCAATCCGGTGCGGCCGCGCGGCGTTTCCAGGAAGACATCGACGTAGGCCAGGTGGGCATCAACGTGCCGATTCCGGTGCCGGTGCCGCTGTTTTCGTTCACCGGTTCGCGCGCTTCCAAGCTCGGCGATCTGGGCCCGTACGGCAAACAAGTGGTGATGTTCTACACCCAGACCAAGACTGTGACCGCGCGCTGGTTCGACGACGAAACGCTGGGCCACGGCGTCAACACCACCATCTCTCTCAAGTGACCCGATCGCCATGAATGCAGCCATCCAGCTACACCCCAACGCAGCCGATCTGAACGACGAGCAGGAGGCCTTCCGCGCCGCCGCGCGCGACTTCGCCGACAAGGAACTCGCCCCGCATGCCGCGCAATGGGATGCCGAAGGCCACTTCCCGCGCGAGGCGATCACCAAGGCCGCCGAACTCGGCTTTTGCGGCCTCTATACCGACGAAGGCGTGGGCGGCCTGGGCATGCGCCGGCTCGATGCGGCAGTGGTATTCGAGGAACTGGCCACGGTCGATCCGTCCACGTCGGCCTTCATCAGCATCCACAACATGGCCACCTGGCTGATCGCCAGCTACGGCACCGACGTGGTGCGCGCGCAGTGGGGCGAGGCGATGACCAGCGGCGCCAGGCTGGGCTCGTACTGCCTGACCGAACCGGGCAGCGGTTCGGATGCAGCGTCGCTCAAGACGCGTTCGCAGCGCGACGGCGACAGCTACGTGCTCAACGGCAGCAAGGCCTTCATTTCCGGCGCGGGCGCCACCGATGTCCTGGTGGTGATGGCGCGCACCGGCGACGACGGTGCGCGTGGCATCAGCGCGTTCGTGGTGCCGGCCGACGCGCCCGGCATCAGCTACGGCCGCAAGGAAGAAAAGATGGGCTGGAACAGCCAGCCCACGCGCGGCATCACCTTCACCGACGTGCGCATTCCCGCCAGCCATCTGCTGGGCAAGGAAGGCGAGGGCTTCAAGATGGCGATGAAGGCCCTGGACGGTGGCCGCATCAATATTGCCGCCTGCTCGCTGGGGGCCGCGCAGGGCGCGTTGGACGCCGCGCGTCGCTACATGGGCGAGCGCCGCCAGTTCGGCAAGAAACTGGCCGATTTCCAGGCCCTGCAGTTCAAGCTGGCCGACATGGCCACGCAACTGGTGGCCGCGCGACAGATGGTGCACACCGCTGCGCGCAAGCTCGATGCCGGCAGTCACGATGCCACGGTGTGGTGCGCGATGGCCAAGCGCTTCGCCACCGATGCCGGCTTTGCCATCTGCGACGAAGCCCTGCAGATCCATGGTGGCTATGGCTATATCCGCGAGTATCCAATCGAACGCCTGCTGCGCGACAGCCGCGTGCATCGCATCCTGGAAGGCACCAACGAGGTGATGCGCATGATCGTGGCGCGCCATCTGCTCAATGGCGAGGAGGAACTGCGATGAGCGACTGGGAAGCACACGCCCATACCGGCTTGCAGGTGCAGCGCGACGGCCATGTGGCCATCGTCACGCTCAGCAATCCACCGGCCAATACCTGGACCGTGCACAGCCTGGCAGCCTTGCGCGACCTGGTGCGCGCACTGGATGCCGACCGCAGCGTGTATGCGCTGATCATCACTGGCGAAGGCGACAAGTTCTTCAGCGCCGGTGCCGACCTCAAGCAATTTGCCGATGGCGACAAGGCCAATGCGCG
Organism: Xanthomonas cannabis pv. cannabis; assembly: GCF_000802365.1. GTDB lineage: Bacteria > Pseudomonadota > Gammaproteobacteria > Xanthomonadales > Xanthomonadaceae > Xanthomonas > Xanthomonas cannabis. The sequence goes on along the minus strand of NZ_JSZE01000038.1, from coordinate 5,745 downwards.
GGAGGCTGCGCGCCGCTTCGGCGAGGCGTTCGAAGCCTTGAGCGCGTTTGGCGGCGTGTCGATCGCGGCCATCAACGGCTATGCCATGGGCGGCGGACTGGAGTGCGCCTTGGCCTGCGATCTGCGCATCGCCGAGCAACACGCACAGCTCGCCTTGCCCGAAGCCAGCGTCGGCCTGCTGCCATGCGCAGGCGGCACCCAGAACCTGCCGCGTCTGGTGGGCGAGGGCTGGGCCAAGCGCATGATCCTGCTCGGCGAACGCATCGATGCCACCACCGCCCACCGGATTGGATTGGTGGAGGAAGTGGTGGGCAAGGGCGAATCGCGCGCGCTAGCGATTGCCTGGGCGCAGCGCGCCGGCAAGCAAAGCCCGGCCAGTGTGGCGGCCTGCAAGCGGCTGGTGCAGGCCACCCGCCACGGTACGCATGCTGCCGCACTGATTGCAGAGCGCGAAGCCTTCGTCGACCTGTTCGAGCACGCCGATCAGGCCGAAGGTGTTGCAGCGTTCCTGGAAAAACGCGCACCGCAATGGAGCGCGCGGTGATGGTGGAGACCAGCACAGCTGATCAGGCACCGGTACTGTTCGAGCAACGCGAGTGCACCGATGGGCATCGCATCGGCATTGCGACCTTGAACGCACCCAGGACGCTCAATGGCCTGTCGTTGCAGATGGTGCGTTTGCTCGACACCCAATTGCGTGCGTGGGCCGATGACGCCCGGATTGCCTGCGTCGTGTTGCGCGGCGCGGGCGAAAAGGCGCTGTGTGCCGGCGGCGATCTGCATGGCTTGTACCAGAGCATGCGCGCGCATCGCGACGCGGTACCCGACGCTGCGCTGCGGCAGGCAAGGCCGCAGGACAATGCGCACGCCGCGGCATTCTTCGAAGAAGAATATCGGCTGGACTATCGCATCCACACCTATCCCAAGCCGTTGCTGTGCTGGGGCCACGGCATCGTGATGGGCGGCGGCATCGGGCTGATGTCCGGCGCCAGTCATCGCGTGGTCACCGAGCGTTCGCGCTTGGCCATGCCCGAGATCAGTGTGGGTCTATTTCCCGATGTCGGTGGCAGCTGGCTGCTGCGCCGCGTGCCGCAGGGCGCCGGGCTGTTTCTGGCGCTCACCGGCGCGCCGCTCGACGCGAGCGACGCCATCTACGCCGGGCTGGCCGATGTACGCCTGGAGCACGCGCAGTATGCGGCGGTGCTGGATGCCTTGAGCGCACATGCATGGACAGGCCATGCCGACGAGGATCGCCTGCAACTCAGTGCGTTTCTGCAGGGCATTGCGCAACCGATGGAGCCCGGTCCGCTGCAGCTTCATGCGCAGCTGATTGCACAGCTGGTGGCCGGCGAATCGCTGGAGCAGGTCGTTGCTGCCATCGTGGCCCTGCAAAGCGAAGATGCCTGGTTGCAGGCCGCGCGCAGCACCCTGGCGGCAGGTGCGCCAGGTTCGGCGCGGCTGGCGTGGGAACTGCATCGTCATCCCGACACCGCGACACTGGCCGACACGTTTCGCATCGAGTACGTGGTCGCGCTGCATGCCGCCGCGCACGGCGATTTTGCCGAAGGCATCCGCGCGCTGCTGATCGACAAGGACCGCCAGCCGCACTGGCAGCCGGGCACCTTGGGCGAGGCAGACGCGCAGTGGGCTGCCGGTTTTTTCACCGCACCCTGGTCGGCGGCGCAGCATCCGCTGGCAGATCTGCGTGCACGCCAGGCTTAGCCGCAGCGTATGCCGCAGGCGATGATTGCCGCTCCGCGTGCCGCAGTCATCGCCTGCGTTGCTCCAGCGCCGCGCGCCATCGTCCTGCCTGCGCGCAACCACCCCGTTTGATAGTTGCTCCCTCCTGGAGATCGCACAATGAGCAAGATCGCCTTTATCGGCCTGGGCAATATGGGCGGCCCGATGGCCGCCAACCTGATCAAGGCCGGGCACCAGTTGCGGGTATTCGATCTGGTGCAAGGCGCACTGGACGCCGCATCCGCCGCCGGGGCCCATGTCGCCGCCTCGGCGCTCGACACCCTGGCAGACGCTGAGATCGTCATCTCCATGCTGCCCGCCAGCCGGCATGTCGAAGGGCTGTATCTGGGCGAGGGCGGCCTCCTTGCGCAGATTCCGGCCGGAGCGTTGGTCATCGACTGCAGCACCATCGCACCGGTGTCCGCAGGCAAACTGGCCGACGCTGCGAGCGTGCGCGGGCTGGCGATGCTGGATGCGCCGGTCTCCGGTGGCACCGCCGGCGCCAGCACCGGAACGTTGACCTTCATCGTTGGTGGCGATGCCGACGTCCTGGAACGCGCGCGTCCGGTGTTGCAGGCCATGGGCAAGAACATCTTCCACGTGGGCGGCAACGGCGCCGGCCAGGTGGCCAAGCTCTGCAACAACATGGCCTTGGGCGTGATCATGGCGGCGACCGGCGAGGCACTGGCGCTCGGCGTCGCACAGGGCCTGGACCCGGCAGTGCTGTCGCAGATGATGGCGGTCAGTACCGGCCGCAGCTGGGCCACCGAAGTCTGCAATCCGTGGCCGGGCGTGCTGCCCAACGCACCGGCCTCGCGCGGCTATACCGGCGGCTTCGGCAACGACCTCATGCTTAAGGACCTGGGCCTGGTGGCCGAATCTGCAGTGCGGGCCGGCGTGTCGATTCCGCTGGGTGAGCTGGCGCGCAACCTGTATGCCATGAACAGCCAGGCCGGCAACGGCGCGCTGGATTTCTCCAGCGTGGTCAAACTGGTGGCCAAGGTGTAGACCGGTGCAACCTCGCAACGCGTGATGCGTGGCGGCTGCATATCGGCAGGTGATGTCATCGCATCACCTGCAGGTGTAATAGTCTCCGCCGGCGCGCGCGCCTAAGGTGCGCGCATTGCATACGGCTAGCGCACCCATGGGACACGACCACAACCACGCCCCCACCGAGATCCGTCACGAAGCGCCGTTGTGGTGGGCGCTCGGCCTGACAGCCACGTTCCTGGTGGCCGAAGTCATTGGCGCGTTCGTGTCCAACAGCCTGGCCTTGCTGTCGGATGCCGCGCACATGGCCACCGACACGCTCGGTTTGATGATCGCGTTGCTTGCGGTGCGCCTGAGCCGCCGCCCGGCGGATGCGCGCCGCACCTACGGCTATGTGCGACTCGAGGCCTTGGGTGCCCTGGTCAATGGCGCGCTGCTGTTTGGCGTGGGCGGCTACATCCTGTGGGAGGCGGCGCAACGCTTCCGCGCGCCACAGGACATTTCCTCCAGCGGCATGCTGCTGATCGCCGGGCTGGGCCTGGTGATCAACCTGATCGCGATGAAGTTGCTGCACGCCGGCAGCGGCGAAAGCCTCAACGTCAAGGGCGCCTATCTGGAAGTCTGGAGCGACATGCTCGGCTCGGTGGCGGTGATCATCGGCGCGCTGCTCATCCGCTGGACTGGCTGGCACTGGATCGACCCGGTGCTGGCCGTACTGATCGGCCTGTGGGTGCTACCACGCACCTGGGTGCTGCTGCGCGAAGCGATCAACGTCCTGCTCGAAGGCGTGCCCAAGGGCATCGACCTGGCCCAGGTCCGCGATGCCCTGACCAGCTACCCCGGCGTCGACGACGTGCACGACCTGCACGTCTGGGCGCTGGCCTCCAGCACCCCGGCACTCACCGCGCACGTAGTGGTGGGCGAATCGACCGACCGCGACCGCCTGCGCGACGCACTCGGCACGCTGCTGCACGACCGCTTCGACATCGCCCACGTCACCTTGCAGGTGGAAAGCGGCGACTGCGGCACCGACCCCTGCGGCTCCCCGGCCAGCGCCCCGCAGCACGGGCATGTCGGACATGACGGACGCCAGCATGGGCACTCGCATGGGCATGGTGGTCATCACCACCACTGAGGCATTGCAATACTCGAAGGGGCGGTGCGTGGGCCCTTCCGTAACGCTTGAAGCGTTTCCGGACATCTGTATCGAACTCGCATTGCTGTATGCAGGTGTCGCAGCGGCGTCTCTGCCGATGAGGAGCGCAAACACAAAAAAGCCGCCATGGGCGGCTTTTTTGTGTATCAGACCCTGTCGATCAGATCAGCCCCGCCTCACACCACCGCCTCCCGCAACACCGGCAAGTCCCAGCCCGGGCGCGGTGCGAAGCGTTCGCCGTAGCGTGCATGCAGCGCTTGCAGGCGTTCCAGCAGGGCGTCGGCGCCGACACTGCGGATGTGCTGGATCGGGCCGCCACGGAAGGGGGCGAAGCCGGTGCCGAAGATGACGCCGGCATCGAGCAGGTCCGCGTCGGCCACCACGCCGTCGTGCAGGCACGCCACCGCTTCGTTGAGCAGCGGCAGGATCAGCCGGTCTTCCAGGTCAGCCGGCACCACATAGCCGCTGGCCACCTCGGGTTTGACCGCGCGCCCGTTTTCCCACTTGTACAGGCCCTGGCCGTCCTTCTTGCCGCGCTTGCCTGGCTCTACGGTCGCCAGTGCGGCCGGGATCGGCAGGTGCAGGAACGGCGCCAGCTCCGCACCGACGCCGGCGGCCACATCCAGACCCACGGTGTCGATCAGTTCGATCGGCCCCATCGGCATGCCGAACTTGACCGCGGTCCTGTCCAGCACCGGGCCGGGAATGCCTTCGGCATAGGCGGTGGCCGCTTCGAGCAGGTAGGGGAACAGCACCCGGTTGACCAGGAACCCCGGCGTGCCGGCCACCGGTACCGGAAACTTGTCCAGCGCCTTGCAGAACGCCGCCAGGCGCGCCACGTTGGCCGGGTCCAGACCGTCGTGCTGCACGATTTCCACCAACGGCATCATGGCCACCGGATTGAAGTAGTGCAGGCCGGCGAACTGCGCCGGGCGCTGGATATGACCACGCAACTCGGTGAGCGGAATCGAAGAAGTATTGGTCGTCAGCAATGCATCGGGCTTGAGCTGCGGTTCGATCGACTGATACAGCTCGCGCTTGGCCTGCGGGTTCTCGATGATCGCCTCGATCACCAGATCGGCTTGCGCCACGCCTGTGCCGGACAGGTCGCCACGCAGGCGCGCCGCCACCGCCGGCCGCTTGCCTTCGTCCTTGACGCGCTTGGCGAACAGTTCGCCGCCACGGCCCAGGGCCGTATCGATGAAGCGCTGCTCGCGGTCCTGCAGCGTGACCTCGAAGCCCTTGTAAGCCGCCCACGCGGCGATATCGCCGCCCATCACGCCGGCGCCGATCACATGCACATGGCGAATCGGCGGCAGCGCGGCGGCGCCCGCCTCTTTGCCACCGAGTGCCTTCAGGCGTTCGGTGAGGAAGAAGATGCGGATCAGGTTGCGCGCGGCCGGGGTGCTGGCGAGCTTGACCACTGCCTTGCGTTCGGCCGCAAGGCGCGCCTGGATACCGCTGCCACCGGCACGTTCCCAGACATTGATCAAGGCATAGGGCGCCGGGTAATGCTCCTTGCGCGCCTTGCGTGCGACCTGCTTGCGCATCTGCGGCGCCAGCAACTTGCGGGCGAGCAAGGTGTTGGTGGCCCACGCAGTGGCGCGCTGTTTGAGTGGCCGCGTGGTGCCGGCGAGTGCCAGCGCAGCGGCCACATCGACCAGCACGGCAGGCGCCGCGACCTTGTCCACCAGGCCCATCGCACGCGCGGCCTTGGCCGAGACGGTGCGCCCGGTCAGCATCAGGTCCATCGCTGCCGGCGCGCCGGTCAGGCGTGGTAAGCGGGCGCTGCCGCCCCAGCCGGGAAAGATGCCGAGCTTGGTCTCCGGCAGGCCGATGCGCGTGCTTGCGTCATCGGA
>NZ_JSZE01000037.1 GCF_000802365.1 Xanthomonas cannabis pv. cannabis | reverse complement strand
GCCCGCTGGCCCCGCCGACCCCCGTCGCCGCCACGCCGGTGCGCGTGAGCGGGAGCGTGGAGCGCTTTCTGCTCAATCCCAATGGCGAAGTCGACGGCGTGTGGTTGCGCGACGGCACCCAGGTCGGGTTTCCACCGCATCTGTCCACCGAGGTGAAGGCGGCTGTGCGTAGCGGCGATAACGTGGTCGTGCAGGGCTTCCGCCTGGGGAATCTGCCCGTGCTGCGGGCCAGCTCGATCCGCTCCGGCCGGAGCGGCCGCGAGGTGGTCGACCGCCCACCCGCCTTCGGTGCGCCGCCACCGCCGCCGCCGACCCCGGGCCAGCTCACCCCGCTGCAGTCCGACGGCACGATTCAGCGCCTGGTCTATGGGCCGGCCGGCGAGGTTCATGGGGCGCTGGTCAGCGATGGCACGGTAGTGCGGATGCCGCCGCATCTGGCGCTGCAGTTCACCGACCTGCTGCGCGTGGGCGCACCACTGAGCGCCAACGGATTCGGCGTGGCCACCCCGGACGGTCGTGCGATCGAGGCCACCCAGGTGGGGCGCGACCGCGCCTCGCTGCGTGCGCTGTTCAGCGCGCCGCGTCCGGATGGCCCGCTGCCGCCACCGCCGCCGGGCGCTCCGGTTCCGCCGGCCGGCCGTTGAGCCGGACTGCACGTTTCGCGTGCGTTGTTCCCTCCGTTGGCCGCGCCGAGCGCGTGGCCAACGGCTTGACCGGCGTTGCCGGTTTCTTCTTCTTCGGAGTATTCCATGCATTGGGTCGACCCTGATTTCCTGCCCGCCACCCACGGCACCCTGGCGCGTTTCCTGCTCAATCCCAAGGCCGATATCGACGGCCTGTTGCTCACCGACGGCACCGAGGTGCACACGCCGCCGCATCTGTCGGCCGCGCTGCTGAAGGCGCTCAAGCCGGGCAGCACGCTCACCGTGCGTGGCCTCAAGCCGCGCGACGTGGACATGCTGGTGGCGCTGGCGATCGATCCGGATGGCGGCAAACGCATCCTCGACGAAGGCCCGCATGGGCCGCAAGCCAAACCCAAGCCCAAACCGCCCGGCAAGCCGCCCAAGCCGGAGGTCAGCCGGCACAGCGGCACCATCACCCGGCTGCTGCACGGCCCGCACGGGCAGGTGCACGGCGTGCTGCTGGACGATGCGGTCACGGTGCGGTTTCCACCGCATGCCGGTGCCGACTTCGCCAGGCAGCTGGTGGTCGGCAAGCCGCTGCTGGCCGAAGGCGAGACCAAGGCCACGCCGCATGGTGTGCTGATCCATGCCCATGCGCTGGGTGGCAAGGCGGCGACGCTGAAGCAGATCGCGCATCCACCGCACGGCCCTGCGCATAAACCCAAGCCCAAGCCCAAACACTAGGAGCCGGACATGCGGCCACCGCGTGCGGTTGAGATGCGTGTCCTGCGGTCTTGTGCATGCGCTGGCAGTGCATCCGGCAGCGGAGCACTGCCATGCCGATGACCAGGGCCAGGCCGCGCGGCACACGCGCGTTGGAAGCACTGCACTTCAGCGTGGCCGATGTGCAGGACGGGCTGGGACCCTTCCTTAGCGTGTTCCTGCAATCCAAGGGCTGGTCGGTGGCGGTGATCGGCACGGTGATGAGCATGGGCGGCATGGCCGGCATGCTCGCCACCACGCCGGCCGGCGCGCTGGTCGATGCCACCCGGCGCAAGCGTGCCGTGGTGGTCATCGGCTGTCTGGCGATTCTGCTTGCCACCGCGCTCATTTGGCTGCGTCCGACCTCGACGGGCGTGGCTGCCGCGCAGATCGCCTCGGCCTTGGCGGCGGCCGGCATCGGCCCGGCACTGACCGGTATCACGCTGGGCCTGGTACATGCGCGCGGCTTCGACCATCAGCTCGCGCGCAACCAGGTGGCCAACCACGCCGGCAACATGCTGGCGGCGGTATTGGCCGGCTGGTTGGGCTGGCGCTACGGTTTTGCTGCGGTGTTCCTGCTGACTGCGGTCTTCGGCGTTCTGGCATTGGTAGCGGTGCTGGCGATTCCAGCCGCGGCGATCGACCACCGCGCAGCACGCGGTCTGGCATCCAGCGATGGTGGCGATGCGCTCAGTGGCTGGCACGTGTTGCTGACCTGCCGCCCGCTGGCGCTGCTGGCGGTCACGCTGGGGCTGTTCCATCTGGGCAATGCGGCGATGCTGCCGTTGTACGGCATGGCGATCGTGGCGGCGCATGCCGACGACCCGAGTGCGCTGACCGCCACCACCATCGTGGTGGCTCAGGCCACGATGATTGTCGTTGCACTGTTGGCGATGCGCTGGATTCGGATACATGGACACTGGTGCGTGCTGCTGGTGGCCTTCATGGCGTTGCCATTGCGCGCGCTGGTGGCGGCCTCGGTGATCCATGGTTGGGGCGTGTTCCCGGTGCAGATCCTGGATGGGCTGGGCGCCGGCCTGCAAAGCGTGGTGGTGCCGGCGCTGGTGGCGCGGTTGTTGCAAGGCACCGGGCGCGTGAATGTCGGCCAGGGTGCGGTGATGACGGTGCAGGGCGTGGGCGCGGCGCTGAGCCCGGCGTTCGGTGGTTGGCTGGCGCATGCCTTCGGCTACCGCATCGCGTTTCTGGCGTTGGGCGCGATCGCGTTGCTGGCCGTGGCGTTGTGGGCCGGTTGCCGAGGCATGTTGCAGACGGCGACGTCGGTGCAGGCGCAGACCGTGTTGTGATCGGCGCGGCATGCGCGCAAGGACGCGCCGATTGACCGACAGCCATGCAGCTTTTGCTCTCGTTACTGCACTGCACTGCACTGCACTGCGTGGCGAGGATGGCCAGGTGTGGTCTGACCGGAACCGCGTTTTGTCGTCTAAGGACGCGCCACGGGCGTGCAGATGACGTGGCATGCCTCATCGCTCCCGCCAGGGCCGGTCGATGCGTGCCTCTCTTCGTCGACCGAGCAGCCAACACGGTTGGCGAGTCTTCGTTGGAGATCCATGCGCGTCACTGAAGATCCCACCGTGCACGTGGCCCGGCGCATGGGCCGCGGGTGCGTCGGCGCGTATGGTTGGGCGCAATCTGCGGCTACTGGCCGCCAGCGAAATTCCACTGCCGCCAGGCTTCGAACACCATCACCGCAACGGTGTTGGACAGATTGAGGCTGCGGTTGTCCGGGCGCATCGGCAGGCGGAGCCGGTGCTGCGGCGGGATCGACTCCAGCACCTCGGCCGGCAGACCGCGCGTTTCCGGGCCGAACAGAAAAGCATCGCCATCGGCGAATTGCGGAGTGTCATAGCGCACCGTGCTGCGGGTACTCAGCGCGAAGACACGCTTGGGACCGATGGCCGCCAAAGCGGCTGGCAGATCGGCATGCACCTGCAACGGTGCGTATTCGTGATAGTCCAGGCCGGCGCGCTTGAGCTGCTTGTCACTGAGGTCGAAGCCCAGCGGCTCGATCAGGTGCAGGCGCGCGCCGGTGTTGGCGCACAAGCGAATCACATTGCCCGTGTTGGGCGGAATTTCCGGTTGAAACAGGATGACATCGAGGACGGGTGCTGGCATGCGCGCAAGTGTAGCTGCGCGCGTGCTCAAAGGCCGACGGTGGCGCTGACCAGCGCTTCCAGTTCGGCGGGCGAGGGCTGTAGCTGCGGCACCGGCAGGTTGACGATGACCTGGCCCATCAACGCACCGACGGTCGCAGCCGCCTGGCCAACGCCGGTCTGGGTGGTGGCGGTGGCGCTGCGGACCACCAGCTCGGCGCGCTGGTCAGCCGAGGGGCGGACCTGCACCGCGGCCAGGGTGACGATGCGCGGGCCAGCCTGTCCGGCAGCCAGTGCAGCCAGCTGCTCGGCCGACGGGCGTACCTGTACGGCGCTCAGGGTGCGGATGTCGCTGCTGCGTTCCAGGGCCTGCTGGGCAATCTGGTCGGCGGCCGGGCGGACCTGGACGGTGTCCAGGGTGGTCAGCTTGGCCGCTTGGGCGGCACCGGCCAGGCTGGCGCCGGCAAACAGGGCGGCGGAGAGGGCGATGCGCAAGGTCTGGGTCTTCATGGCGAGGTCTCTTGGTGTGGTTAATCAGTGGTGTGGTAGTAAGGTAGTACACCGCTTCAGTACGCGCAAGGACTTTTTCGTCGTCCGGCTAAATGTTCAGCTAAAAGTCAGTTTCAAGATCCGGCATCTGGGCGTGTATGTAGCTGAGCAAGCCGCGTGCCACCTGGGAGTCATTGTTTCTCATGGTGTTTTTTGCAGCCGCAGGTGTCCGTGTCCGGACACCCGGACGCAACGGTGGGCAGCGGATGGCGCTGCGTCAGCGGGAACGCGGTCGTCTCGCCACGGTCGGGTGCGCTGAATGGGGGCGTGTGTTGGGTGCGCAGCGCGCACGAAGCCGCCGGCCAACTGCGGCACAATCCGGCTTTGCCCACAGGTGTGATGACGTATGCGCGTGCTGATGCTGTCTGTTCTGGTTGCCACCACCACGGCGGCGTGCACCTGGGTACCCATTGAACAAAGCGGCAAGAGCGTGCAGGTCCTGCCCGCAGGCCCTGTGCCCGCTGGCTGTCAGCAGCAGGGCGAGGTGGTGGTGACGGTCAAGAGCAAGGTCGGCTTCTACAACCGCAACCCGTTGCGGGTGCAGGAGGAGCTGGAAACCCTGGCGCGCAACGAGGCACCGGGCGCCAACGCCAACGCGGTGCAGGCGCAAGGCCAGCCGGCCGAGGGAAGCCAGCGTTTCAGCGCCTTCCGCTGCCCGCCGCGCTGAACCGTTGGGCTGGGGCGCCGTCCATTCAAATGTAAAGATGCGGTAAAACCAGCCAGCAGCTAGACTAACGCCCCCTCGCCTGACGCCATGGCGCTACTTCGATGCTCTTCCAGAATGTCTCCATCGCGGGACTGGCGCATATTGATGCGCCGCATACGCTGACTTCCAAGGAAATCAACGAGCGCCTGCAACCGACCTACGACCGCCTCGGGATCAAGACCGACGTGTTGGGCGACGTTGCCGGTATCCATGCACGGCGCTTGTGGGACCAGGATGTGCAGGCCTCCGATGCCGCCACCCAGGCCGCGCGCAAGGCGCTGGTCGATGCCGGGATCGGCATCGAGAAGATCGGCCTGCTGGTCAACACCTCGGTGAGCCGCGACTACCTGGAGCCGTCCACCGCCTCCATCGTGTCCGGCAACCTGGGCGTGGGCGACCACTGCGTCACCTTCGACGTGGCCAATGCCTGTCTTGCCTTCATCAACGGCATGGACATCGCCGCGCGCATGCTTGAGCGCGGCGAGATCGACTACGCGCTGGTCGTCGATGGCGAAACCGCCAATCTGGTTTATGAAAAGACCCTGGAGCGGATGACCTCGCCGGATGTCACCGAAGAGGAGTTCCGCAACGAACTGGCCGCCCTGACCCTGGGCTGCGGTGCCGCTGCCATGGTGATGGCGCGCAGCGAGCTGGTACCGGACGCCCCGCGCTACAAGGGCGGCGTGACCCGCTCGGCCACAGAATGGAACAAGCTGTGCCGGGGCAACCTGGACCGGATGGTCACCGATACCCGCCTGCTGCTGATCGAAGGCATCAAGCTGGCGCAGAAGACTTTCCTGGCTGCCAAGCAGGTGCTGGGTTGGGCGGTGGACGAAGTGGACCAGTTCGTCATCCACCAGGTCAGCCGCCCGCACACCGCTTCATTCGTGAAGTCGTTTGGTATCGATCCGGCCAAGGTCATGACCATCTTCGGCGAGCACGGCAACATCGGTCCGGCCTCGGTGCCGATCGTGCTGAGCAAGCTCAAGGAGCTCGGCCGCCTCAAGAAGGGCGACCGCATCGCGCTGATGGGCATTGGCTCGGGGTTGAACTGCTCGATGGCGGAAGTGGTCTGGTGACTGCCCTGGCGGGGACGCGTTAAAAAAAATGGATTTTTAGAACGCGTCCCTGCATCATGTTCGTTCTCGCGACATGAGCACGTGACATGGACGACACGCCCGCCTTCGACCCGACCAAGCCTCACAACGCGCTTGCGCCGCTGCCGCCGGCGGGAGATATCGAAACACGGAGCCTGCTCAAGGCGTGCATCGTTGCCCGCACCGCCCTGGCCGAGTTGAAACAGGCCACCGCGCTATTGCCCAACCCGGCTGTGTTGATCAATACGATTCCGATCCTGGAGGCGCAGGCCAGCTCGGAGATCGAAAACATCGTCACGACCACTGACGATTTATTTCGTTACGCAGACGATCAGGAGCGTGCCCAGAATCCCGCGACCAAAGAAGCGCTGCGTTACCGCAGTGCGTTGTACGAGGGATTTCAATCGCTCCAGCAGCGGCCGCTGTGTACCGATACTGCCGTCGTGGTGTGCAGCCGCATCAAAGCGGCGCAGATGCAGATCCGTCGGGTGCCGGGTACCGCGTTGGCCAACGACCAGATTCAGCAGATCATCTATACCCCGCCGGTGGGCGAAACGCTGCTGCGCGACAAACTCGCGAACTGGGAGCGTTTCATCCACGAACACACCGATGTCGATCCGTTGATTCGGATGGCGGTTGCGCATTACCAGTTCGAAGCGATCCACCCGTTTACCGATGGCAACGGTCGCACCGGGCGGGTGCTGAATCTGCTGATGTTGATCGAACAGGGATTGCTCGATGTGCCGGTGCTGTACCTGTCGCGCTACATCATTCGCCATCGCAGCGATTATTACCGCCTGCTGCTGGACGTGACCCGGCATGGGCACTGGGCCGAATGGATTCATTACATGCTTGCTGCCGTTGCAGAGACTGCTGCTTGGACAACCGCAAAAATCCAGGCGATCCGCGGCCTGGAGGCGCAGGCGCGCGATCACGTCCGCAGCCTCGCACCCAAGGCGTATAGCCGCGAGCTTGTCGATGTGATCTTCAATCAGCCGTATTGCCGCATTCAGAATGTCGTGGACATGGTGGGGGTCACGCGCCAGACCGCTGCGCGTCATCTAAAGGAGCTGGTGGCGATTGGTGTGCTCAAGGAACAGCGCTTGGGCAAGGAAAAGCTGTTCCTGCATCCGTCATTCCTGCAATTGCTCTCCGCTGACGGTCATCAACTGCCACCTTATCGGACAGGTCCGCGGGCAATGTCATGACATCTATGACTTCTGCAATTGCATGCATCGGTGCTGCCGCCTGATATGGCCCAGCATGTCATCACTGCTTGAGTCCGTTCTGCATCGCCCAGGCGTACGCCTGCCCCTTTCGCGCTTCTCGAAACACACCGGATCCCTTCGGCATGAACTACTCAGGCTATTCCTTCACTCCCAAGCGCCTTGAGGTGCGTCCCGGCATTGCGATGTCGTACCTGGACGAAGGTCCGCGCGATGGCGAGGTTGTGATCATGCTGCACGGCAACCCGTCGTGGAGTTATCTCTGGCGCAACCTGGTGAGTGGCTTGTCCGATCGCTACCGCTGCATCGTGCCCGACCACATCGGCATGGGGCTGTCCGACAAGCCCGATGATGCGCCCGACGCGCAGCCGCGTTACGCGTACACGCTGCAATCGCGCGTGGACGATCTGGACACGCTGTTGCGGCATCTGGGCATCACCGGTCCGGTCACGTTGGCGGTGCACGATTGGGGTGGCATGATCGGCTTCGGCTGGGCGCTGTCGCACCACGCGCAGGTCAAACGGCTGGTGATCACCAACACCGCAGCATTCCCGTTGCCGCCGGAAAAGCCGATGCCCTGGCAGATTGCGATGGGTCGCCATTGGCGGCCGGGCGAATGGTTCATCCGCACCTTCAATGCGTTTTCGTCCGGCGCATCCTGGTTTGGGGTGTCGCGCCGCATGCCGGCCGCCGTGCGGCGTGCCTATGTCGCGCCGTACAACAACTGGCGCAACCGCATCTCCACCATCCGCTTCATGCAGGACATTCCGCTGTCGCCGGCCGACAAGGGCTGGTCGTTGCTGGAGCGCTCGGCGCAGGCGTTGCCCTCGTTCGCCGATCGCCCGGCCTTCATCGCCTGGGGCTTGCGCGACATCTGCTTCGACAAGCACTTCCTGGCCGGCTTTCGCAAGGCGTTGCCGAACGCCGAGGTGACTGCATTCGAGGATGCCAACCACTACGTGCTGGAAGACAAGCACGAGGTGCTGGTCCCGGCGATCCGCGCGTTTCTGGAGCGTAATCCGTTGTAACGCCTTGCCGCCGGCATTGGATCGCCCGTGCTCGACAGCTGCGAGCGGTACCAGGCAAATGCCAGGCGATGCAGCGGACCGCTGGTGCAGGCGATGCGTCGGCCGTCTTCAGGGAGGCACTGCGTGCGTGTTGTGCTGCGCGTTACAGCGTCGGCAACGGGTTGCGTTGCGCATCGTCCACGCCAGCCCAGTCGGCCTCGGTCAACGCATGCAGGCCATGCGCCAGGCGCGATTTATCGCACTGCGCACTGCGCTGCCCGAATTCCAGCGAGGCCGGAACGGCGGCGCAGGACGACGGGCGCCGGTCGTGGATACTGCAACGGCTGTACCGGCCGATGTCGGCGTCCAGGGCGATGCAGCGTGGTTGCGATTGCGAGGTGCCGCGCATCACCCGCTCGTGCGTGCGCAATGCGTCGGTCAGCTCAATCGGCACCCTGCCGCCCAACGCGGGATCGGCTTCGCTCCAGTGGAAACTGACGCGGAAAAAGGCGCAGCAGGCGCCGCAGGTAAGGCAGGGGTGTGCCATGGAAGCCGGGCCTGGCGCGGCGAAATCACGTGGAGAGCGCGGCATTCTGACCGAACCACGCCGCGATACAAGTGGCACAGCCCCGCGCCGGTTAGCGATTCATCTGCGTAGCTCGAACTGGCGCGTGTGTGCGCAACGCGGAGCGGCTCGCGCGAACATTGCGTGGCATCGCTGCGCCCAGGCGACGCGCAGTCACCTCACCAGGCGCAGCCGCGCTGCGGGCACGCCCCAGGACAGTGACATGCACGCAATCAAGCGGCCGGCACCATCGGCGCATGGGTGATAATGCGCAGATGACGACTCTCTGCAATATCGCGGCCACCTTGCCGCAGCTGGCGCGCGAGCGCCCCGACCAGATCGCCATCCGTTGCCCGGGCCGCCGTGCCGCCAACGGATTTGCCGCCTACGATGTGACCTTGAGCTATGCCGAGCTGGACACGCGCAGCGATGCGATCGCCGCTGGCCTGGCCTTGCACGGCATCGGCCGTGGCGTGCGTGCGGTAGTGATGGTGCGGCCATCGCCGGAATTCTTCCTGCTGATGTTTGCGTTGTTCAAGGCCGGTGCGGTGCCGGTGCTGGTGGATCCGGGCATCGACAAGCGTGCGCTCAAGCAATGCCTGGACGAGGCGCAGCCGCAGGCATTCATCGGCATTCCGCTTGCGCAGCTGGCGCGTCGTCTGTTGCGGTGGGCGCGCTCGGCGAAACGGATCGTCAGCGTCGGCGGCCGTTACGGTTGGGGTGGGGTGACATTGGCGCGCGTGGAGCGCGATGGCGCTGGCGCCGGAAGTCAGCTGGCCGACACTGCGCCGGACGATGTGGCCGCGATCCTGTTCACCAGCGGCTCGACCGGCGTGCCCAAGGGCGTGGTGTACCGGCACCGGCATTTTGTCGGGCAGATCGAATTGCTGCGCAACGCGTTCGGCATGCAGCCCGGCGGTGTGGATCTGCCGACGTTTCCGCCGTTCGCCCTGTTCGACCCGGCCCTCGGGCTGACCTCGGTGATCCCGGACATGGACCCGACGCGCCCGGCCACCGCCGACCCGCGCAAGCTGCACGATGCCATCGCGCGCTTCGATGTCACCCAGTTGTTCGGTTCGCCTGCGCTGATGCGGGTGTTGGCGGACTATGGGCAGCCGCTGCCCAACGTACGCCTGGCCACCTCGGCCGGTGCGCCGGTGCCGCCGGATGTGGTGGCCAGGATCCGTACGCTGCTACCAGCCGATGCGCAGTTCTGGACCCCGTACGGCGCCACCGAATGCCTGCCGGTAGCCGCGATCGAAGGACGTACGCTGGATGCCACACGCGCGGCCACCGAGGCCGGCGCCGGCACCTGCGTGGGCCAGGTGGTCGCACCCAACGAGGTGCGCATCATCGCCATCGACGATGCGGCCATTGCCGAGTGGAGTGGTGCGCGCGTGCTGGCCACGGGCGAGGTCGGTGAAATCACTGTCGCCGGCCCCACCACCACCGACACCTATTTCAATCGCGATACGGCCACACGCATCGCCAAGATCCGCGAGCGCCGCAGTGATGGCAGCGAGCGCATCGTTCACCGCATGGGCGATGTCGGCTATTTCGATGCCGACGGCCGCTTGTGGTTCTGCGGGCGCAAGACCCACCGCGTGGAAACGGCCACCGGCCCGCTGTACACCGAACAGGTGGAGCCGGTCTTCAACGTGCATCCGCAGGTGCGGCGGACCGCATTGGTCGGTGTGGGCACACCCGGGCAACAACAGCCGGTACTGTGCGTCGAATTGCAGCCGGACGTACCGGCGTCGGCATTTGCGCAGGTGCAAACCGACTTGCGCGCGCTGGGCGCGGCGCACCCGCATACCGCGGGCATCGCGCGTTTCCTGCGCCATTCCGGCTTTCCGGTGGACATCCGCCACAACGCCAAGATCGGCCGCGAAACGTTGGCAGTCTGGGCGGCGGAGCAGCGTGCGTCATCGGCTGCTGCGTGACACCGCTGCGTCGGCGTGTGTCGCCACGCGCGCGGGTAGTTGTTCTTCTTTACGTTCTTGCAATGGAGGTGGTGCGTGCGGATTCTGGTGACCGGTGGTGGCGGTTTTCTCGGTCAGGCCTTGTGCCGCGGGTTGCGTGCGCGTGGGCACGACGTGGTGAGCTTCCAGCGCGGCGATTACCCCGTGCTGCAGACGCTGGGCGTGGGCCAGATCCGCGGCGACCTGGCCGACCCGCAGGCGGTGCGGCATGCCTTCGCCGGCATCGATGCGGTGTTCCATAACGCCGCCAAGGCCGGCGCGTGGGGGAGCTACGACAGCTATCACCAGGCCAACGTGGTGGGCACGCAGAACGTGCTCGATGCGTGTCGCGCCAACGGCGTGCCGCGTCTGATCTACACCTCCACACCCAGCGTGACCCATCGCGCCACCAATCCGGTGGAAGGCCTCGGCGCCGACGAAGTGCCGTATGGCGAAGACCTGCGCGCTGCGTATGCGGCGACCAAGGCGATTGCCGAGCGTGCGGTGCTGGCGGCCAACGATGCGCAACTGGCAACCGTCGCCTTGCGTCCGCGGCTGATCTGGGGGCCGGGCGACAATCACTTGCTGCCGCGCCTGGCAGCGCGCGCACGCGCCGGCCGCCTGCGCATGGTCGGCGATGGCAGCAACTTGGTGGACAGCACGTACATCGACAACGCTGCACAGGCGCATTTCGATGCGTTCGACCACCTTGCAGCAGGCGCTGCCTGCGCAGGCAAGGCGTACTTCATTTCCAATGGCGAACCCTTGCCGATGCGCGAGTTGCTCAATCGCCTGCTGGCGGCGGTCGGTGCACCGGCAGTGACGCGCTCGCTGTCGTTCAAGACCGCGTACCGGATCGGCGCGGTGTGTGAAACGCTGTGGCCACTGTTGCGTCTGCCAGGCGAGGTGCCGTTGACGCGCTTTCTGGTGGAGCAGCTGTGCACGCCGCACTGGTACAGCATGGAACCGGCGCGCCGCGATTTCGGCTATGTGCCGCGCATCAGCATCGAAGAAGGGCTCAATCGGCTGCGATCCTCATCTTCCAACGACATCGCCATCACCCGATAAAGACCGGCACATCCACAAGATACGTCTGCGCCGATTCGGCACGACAACTTTTGGAACCATTGCCATGCTGCATTACGCCATCATCTTCTTCGTCATCGCCATCATCGCTGCCGTCCTCGGCTTCAGTGGTATCGCCGGTGCGGCGACCAACATCGCCTGGATCCTGTTCGTGGTGTTCCTGATCCTGGCGGTGATCTCGATGTTCCGTCGCGGCAAGGTATAACGCCTAAACGCGATACGTCACGGCAGCGGCGCTGCCGATCGGCGCTCACATGGCCCGCTTCCGCAAGGAGGCGGGTCATGTGCGTTTTGGGTTGCGCGATGCCGTGCGCTGCATTACAGCCGCTTTTCCAGGTAGCGCACCTGTTTGCCGCTGGCCAGTACCGCCTCGCCGATCGGCACGAACCCCAGCTGCTCATGCAGTGCCAGCGAGGCCGGATTGGGCGGCTCGATATTCACCTCGCACACCAATCGCAGGTGCGCTGCGGCGTGCGCCTTGCGGATGAGGTCGCCATACAGCTGCATGGCAAGGCCGCGCCGCCGGGCATGTGCGGCGATCACGATGCGGTCGACATAGACGAAGCGCGCAAAGCGCTCGGCCAGCCACGCGAAGTTGGCGTTGGCATAGGCGGCATCCTGATCCAGCGCAATCAACAGGCCATCGGCCGGCGCAACGATGCGCGCATGCCAGGCTCTGCGCAACAGCGCAGTCAGCCCGTCGGCATCGAGCAACGACAACTCGGTGGCATGTGCATTGTTGAGCGCAAGCAAGGCCGGTGCGTCGCACGGTTGTAGCGCGCGTAGGGGAGCGGCGGTCATGGGTGCGTGTGTAGCGCGCTGCGCAGCAACTGGTCGTCGGCATGCCGCTGCAATGCCAGGTCGATCAATTGCGTGATCAGGCTTGTGTAGTCCAGTCCACTTGCCTGCCAGAGTTTGGGATACATGCTGATGCGAGTGAATCCGGGCAGCGTGTTGATCTCGTTGATCACGATGCGCCCTTCCGCGTCCAGAAAGACATCCACCCGTGCCATGCCGGCACAGTCCAGTGCCTGATAGGCCTGCACGGCGACGTGCTGGATGCGCCGTTGCGTCTGTGCGTCGATCGCGGCGGGGATCACGATGTCGGCGCCATGGGCGCTGATGTATTTGGTCTGGTAAGAATAGAACGCGTCGTGCACCACCACCTCGCCGCAGACACTGGCTTGCGGCGTGGCATTGCCGAGCACGGCGCATTCGATTTCGCGTCCGGCAATGGCCGCTTCCACCAGCACCTTGTGGTCGTATGCCAACGCCAGGGCAAGCGCGTCGGCGAAGTCCGCTGCGCTGCGCACCCGGCTGACGCCGACCGAAGAACCCTGGTTGGCCGGTTTGACGAACAACGGCAGCCCGAACCGCGCAATCAGCGCATCCACATCGGCGTGCGCGGCTGTGTGGCGGTTGAAGCACACGAACGGCGCCACCTCCAGGCCGGCATCGCGCAGCACGCGCTTGGCCATGTCCTTGTCCATTGCCAGCGCCGAGCCCAGCACGCCGGAGCCGACGAAGGGCAGGTTGGCCATGCGCAACAATCCCTGCAGCGAGCCGTCTTCGCCCAGGGTGCCGTGCACGATCGGAAACACCACATCGATCTGCGCCAGCGCCTGCTCCGACTCCACTGGGCGCAGCTGCGCCTGCTTGGCGCCGGGGAACACCGCCACTGCGTGACCGCTGCGGTGCAAGGCGATCCGGCTCGGATCGTCTGCATCGCGCAGAAAGCCATCCTTCGCGCTCAGATGCCACTGGCCCTGCTTGTCGATGCCGATCAGCACCGGCTCGAAGCGCTGCGGGTCCAGCGCCTCCAGGACGTTGCGCGCCGACTGCAGCGAGACCTCGTGCTCGGCCGATTTGCCGCCGAAGATGAGACCGACCCGGATCTTGCGCATTGCCTGCTCCTGCCAACTGTTCGAGAAGGGCGCCAGCATGCCCGTGACCGGCCGGCCGAAGGAAGTCGGCAGATCGCGTGCGGCCGGCTAATCCGCACGGACGCTGCACTGCTCGCCGCAGGGCGCGATGGTCGCAATGGGCCGCCCGCACAGCGCAGCCTGCCCACGCGCTACCGCACAGTGCTGGCAGGCCAGGCCCTCCAGGCAGCGACCGCTGCATCGATCGCTCCACCGCCAAGCAGGCGCGTGCCATGGCCAGCGCGGCGGCCTTCGGTGCGCAGCGCCCCAACATCGTCAGCCGGCTGCGACATGCAGGGACGGTAGAATGCGGGCATGCCCGGATCACTCATCAATTCCCTCAAGCCGCTCGCCGGCCAGGCCCTGCAGGCCGCGCTCAATCGCGCGCTGGCGCTGGACCCGGATACCCGCGACGCCCTGTTGCCGCTGGAAGGCCAGCGCATTGCGCTGACCCTGGATGCGCCGGCGCTGGCCCTGCAGATCCGTGTGCACGAGCGCCGGTTGCTGGTCGGCCCGGTCGACCAGGCGCAGGAGCCGGATCTGGCGGTGCGCAGCAGCCTGGCCGGCTTGCTCGGGCAATTGCCGCTGCTGGCCAATGCACGGCGCAGCGGCCCGCCGGCCGGCCGGCTCAAGGTCTCCGGCGACGCCGAGCTGGCGCGCCAGCTGCAGCAGCTGGCCGGGCGCTTCGACCCGGACTGGCAACTGCCCTTCGTGGCGGTGTTCGGGCAGATCCTGGGCGTGCAGATCGCCGGCGCAGTACGTGCAGCGCTGCAGCAGGCGCGCCGCAGCGCATCGGACCTGGCCCATAGCGCGGCCGAATTCGTCACCGAGGAATCGCGCGACGTGGTGCCGCGTGCCGAGCTCGATGCCTTCTACGACGACGTGGACGAGCTGCGCGACGGCGTCGAACGGCTGGCCGCACGCGTGGCACGGCTGCGCGCGGCCGGAGGTGCCGCATGAAGGCGCTGTTGCGGGCAAGCCGCATCGGCCGGGTGATCCTGCGCTACCGCCTGGACGACCTGCTGCAGGGCAGCGCCGCCGAGCGCTGGCTGCGCCTGGCCAAGCCGTTCGTGCCGCGTGCCAGTGCCGAGATCGCCGCGCAATCGCGCGGTGCGCGGCTGCGGCTGGCGTTGCAGGAGCTGGGCCCGATCTTCGTCAAGTTCGGGCAGATCCTGTCGACCCGGCGCGACCTGATTCCGGCCGATGTGGCCGAAGAACTCACCCTGCTGCAGGACCGGGTCAAGCCGTTCGACGGCGAGGCCGCACGCCTGATCGTGGAAGGCGCGCTCGGCCTGCCGGTCAGCGTGGCGTTCGCCTCCTTTGACACCGTACCGCTGGCCTCGGCCTCGATCGCGCAGGTGCATGCGGCCACGTTGCCGCCCGATGCCAATGGTGTGCGCCGCGAAGTGGTGGTCAAGGTGCTGCGCCCGGATATCGAGCGCCAGATCGATGCCGATATCGCGCTGCTGCACTCGCTGGCCACGCTGGTCGAGCGCACCCACCCGCGCGCCGACAAGATCCGCCCGCGCGAGGTGGTGGCCGAGATTGAAGGCACCTTGTCGGCCGAACTCGACCTGCAGCGCGAAGGCGCCAATGCCAGCGCGCTGCGCCGGTTCTGGGAAGGCTCGGACGATCTGTACGTGCCGGAAGTGATCTGGTCGCATACCGCCGAACGCGCGCTCACGCTGGAGCGCGTGTACGGCATTCCCTCCGATGACATCGCCAAGCTCGATGCCGCCGGCATCGACCGCAAGGCGCTTGCGGCCAAGGGCGTGCGGGTGTTCTACACGCAGGTGTTCCGCGACAACTTCTTCCATGCCGATGCGCACGCCGGCAACATCTGGGTCGATTCGGACCCGGAGCGCCGCCTCAACCCACGCTTCATCGCGCTGGATTTCGGCATCATGGGCCAGCTCTCGCAGGAAGATCAGTACTACCTGGCCGAGAACTTCATGGCGATCTTCCACAAGGATTACCGCCGCATGGCCGAGTTGCACGTCGAGGCGGGCTGGATGCCCGACAACGTGCGCATCGACGAACTGGAAGCGGCCGCGCGCTCGGTGTGCGAGCCCTACTTCACCCGGCCGCTGTCGGAGATTTCGCTGGCGCAGGTGCTGATCAAGCTGTTCCGCGTCGCCCAGCGCTACGAACTGACGCTGCAGCCGCAGCTGATCCTGCTGCAGAAGACCTTGCTCAACATCGAAGGCGTCGGCCGCCAGCTCGACCCCAGGCTGGATATCTGGGCCGTGGCGCGGCCGGTGCTGGAGCGTATCCTGCGCGAGCGCTACAGCCCGCGCCGGGTGCTGGGTGAGTTGAGCAAGCGCCTGCCGGAAATCATGACGCACGCACCGGACATGCCGCGCCTGGTACATAGCTGGTTGAAGCAGCAGGTGGAAGGGCGGCATCAACTGGAGATCCGCTCGGCCGAGCTGCGCGCGCTGGATGCGAGCCTGCGCAAGCTGCAGACCCGCGTGGTCACCGCCATCACCGGCAGCGGGCTGCTGGTGGTCGCCGCGGTGCTGTACGGGCTGCACCCGGATGGCTGGTACCTGGGCACGGTGCCGGTGTGGAGCTGGATCAGCGGCGGCGCCGGCTCGGCCGCCCTGCTGGTGGCGTGGCTGCGCCGTTAGGCAAGAGGCTGCGCCAGGGCGCTCATCCGTCGGCGGTGCGGTGGTGGTGTGCCAGGTGTGCGGCGGTCTTGCCGCCACATCGGCAGCGGGCAAGGAGTAAGGGCGTGGCGAGCGATCTGCAGGCATTGAAGGACGAGCTGGCGCGCTTTGGCAGCGCCAACGACGCGCGCGAATCTGCGCGCGACCGGCGCATGCTCAACATCACTCCGGACACCGGTGCCTTGCTGGCCGTGCTGGTGCGTGCCATCGGCGCGCGCCGCGTTCTCGAAATCGGCACCTCCAACGGCTATTCGACGGTGTGGCTGGCCGAGGCGGCTGCGGCGATCGGTGGGCATGTCACCACCGTGGAGCTTGCCGCCGACAAGGTGGCCCTGGCGCAGGCCACGCTCGCACGCAGTGGCTTGGCGGCGTCGGTGGATGTGGTGCACGGCGACGGCGGCGCGTGGCTGACGCAGGCAGCCAGCGCCAGCGTCGATCTGGTCTTCCTGGATTCGGCGCGCGACGCGTATGTGCGCTGGTGGCCGGCACTGCGCCGCGTGCTGCGCCATGGTGGCCTGCTGGTGGTCGACAATGCGCTGTCGCATGCCGACGAACTGGCGCCGTTCACCGCGCTGCTGGCTGCCGATCCGGCGATCACCTGCAGCGTGGTGCCGGTGGGCAACGGCGAATTGCTGGCGGTGTGCGGCGCGGCCTGAGCATGCACCGCTGGCCTGCTAGGCCTCACGCCTGGAGGTGCGCGACTGGCGCGCGCCACACGCTCCACCGGTGCCGGATGCGGTCAATGGCGGCGCGGCGTGGCACTGCGATGGCATGCCGTGGCCACGGCGCGGATAATCCGCCGGTGAGCACATCCCCCAAGCATCTGCAGATTCTCTACCAGGACCCTGTCCTGGCCGTCGTCGACAAACCCGCGGGCCTGATGGTCCACGACAGCAAGCTGGCGCGTGGGGAGGACGACTTCCTGGCCGACCGCCTGCGCGAGCAGTTGGGCAAGCCGATCTTCCTGGTGCACCGGCTCGATCGCGCCACCAGCGGCTGCCTGCTGCTGGCATTCGACCGCGACAGCGCCAGCGCGCTGGGCAAGGCCCTGATGGCGGGCGAGGTGGATAAAAATTATCTGACCGTCTGCCGCGGCTGGCCGGCCGAGGAGCGCTTCAGCGTCGATCACGATCTGGATGGCGGCCCCGGCAAACCGGTCAAGAAGCCGGCGGTGACGCATTTCCAGCGTCTGGCCACCGGCGAGCTGGAGATCCCGTCCACCGGCTTTGCCACCTCGCGCTATGCCTTGCTGCGCTGCCAGCCGCAGACCGGCCGGTTCCGGCAGATCCGCCGGCACATGAAGCACCTGTCGCATCACATGATCGGCGACACCAGCCATGGCGATGGTCGGCACAACCGCAGCTTCCGCATGCTCGGCATCCACCGCATGTTGCTGCACGCCGAACGGCTTGAATTTCCGCATCCGGCCGACGGCAGGCGCATCAGCATCACCGCGCCGCTGGATGCGGAATTCACCAAGGCGTGTGCGCTGTTCGGCTGGGACGTGGCGCAATTGCAGGCGATGCCACTCGCACAGTGATGCGGGGGTGCCCAGCGGTCTGTCGATGCCGCAGTGGCGATCAGCAAGGCGTCCGGGGAGCCGTACCCTCACCCCAACCCCCGCTGCGCGCCCCGGCCCGCGCAAGCAGCACGGGCGCTCCAAGGCACGCACGCCGATGGCGCGCAAGCGCTGCCTGCTCGCCCCGCAGGGAGAGGGGCTTTGCCTGTGCGGCGTGTTGCTCCCGCAGAAGAGGCTCACTCGTGTGAAATGCTTCCTTCTCCCGTCGGGGGAAGGTGCCCCGCAGGGGCGGATGAGGGTACGGGCGAAGCCTCGCGCAGTTGAACAACACGAGGGCTTCGTTCCGTACCCTCACCCCAACCCCCGCTGCGCGCCCCGGCCCGCGCAAGCAGCACGGGCGCTCCAAGGCACGCGCGCCGATGGCGCGCAAGCGCTGCCTTCTGGCCCCGCCCGGAGAGGGGCGAGAGCTGCGCTCTTACGAATCCCCAATCCCGAATCCCCGCCCCTCAGGGCCTCTTCGCCGGTGCCGGCTCGTTGACGATCTTCTCCAGATCCTTCTGCAGATCGGCAAACAGCGGCAGCATCTTCTGCTGGATGGCGCCCATCAGGTTCTGGGTCAGGGCCGGGGTCTTGTCGAGCAGGCTCTGGCCGGCCGAGCTCTCGTA
Organism: Xanthomonas cannabis pv. cannabis; assembly: GCF_000802365.1. GTDB lineage: Bacteria > Pseudomonadota > Gammaproteobacteria > Xanthomonadales > Xanthomonadaceae > Xanthomonas > Xanthomonas cannabis. The sequence goes on along the minus strand of NZ_JSZE01000037.1, from coordinate 5,988 downwards.
GAACTCGGCCATCGCCAGCACGTCCTCGCGCGAGAACGAGCGCTTGTAGATGTCCACATACATCGGGCGCAGCTCCGACCACGACAGGGCCTTGCGCACGGTCTGGCGGGTACGTTCCTGGATGCGTTGCAGCTGCGCCTGCTGGTCGCCGCCGAGCTGGCGCTGCGCGGTGAGCTGGGCGAACTGCTGCTGCTGCATCGCTTCGATCTGCGGCAGCATGGTGTCCAGCATGGTCTGCGCGCGCGAGGCGGCCAGCAGACGGTTGACGTCGGCATCGCTGGGCGCCTGCGCCAGCGCGGCAGGGGCCGCCACGGCCAGCAGGCCGAGCAGCAGCAGCCGGCGGGCAAGGCCGCGTGCGGCAGCAAGCGAAAAGGAAGGTGTCATCGGAGCATCCTGCAAGCGGGGAACCGGCGGCAGCATACGGGAAGCCGGCGTTCGCGCGCGCGTCCACGCTGCTGCCGATACAATCGACGCAATGGCCAGCGACCCGATCCAGATCACCCCCAGCCTGACGATTCCGCCCAGCGAACTCGTCGAACGCTTCGTGCGTGCCAGCGGCGCAGGCGGGCAGAACGTCAACAAGGTGTCCACTGCGGTGGAGCTGCGGTTCGACGTGGCTGGCTCGCCCTCACTACCCGAGCCATTGCGGGCGCGGTTGCTGTCGCGGCGCGACCGCCGCATGACTGCCGAGGGCGTGCTGGTGATCGACGCGCAGCGCTTCCGCACCCAGGACCGCAACCGCGACGATGCGCGTGAGCGGCTGGTCGAGATCATCAGCGCGTGCCTGTCGGTGCCCAAGCGCCGGGTCGCCACCAAACCGAGTCACGGTGCCAAGCTGCGGCGGCTGGATGCCAAGCGTGAGCGCAGTCAGATCAAGCGTGGACGCTCTGCGTCCCACTGGGAGTAAGCGTGAGTCAACCCGACCCGTCGTTGCCACCGGTAACACAGGCCAACATCCTGCTGCAGCCATCCCCGCCCAGAATGCCGCGTGCGCACGGCCGTTTCGGCCGCTGGCTGGGCCGTACCGCCCTGCGCCTGACCGGCTGGCGCCTGCTCGGGCGGCTGCCCGACGAGCCCAAGCTGGTGATGATCGTGGCGCCGCACTCCTCCAACTGGGACGGCTTCCTGGGCTTTGCCGCCAAGTTCGCGCTCGGCTTCGAGGTGCGCGTGCTGGGCAAGGCGCAGCTATTCTGGTGGCCGCTGGGCCCGCTGCTGCGCAAGCTCGGCGGCATCCCGCTGGACCGCAGCTCGCCGCAGGGCACCATCGGGCAGGCGGTGCGGCTGATCCGAAACTCCGAACAGATGTGGTACGTGATCACCCCCGAAGGCACGCGCAAGCGCGTCGAACACTGGAAGGCCGGTTTCTGGAAGATCGCCTCCGATGCCAAGGTGCCGATCCTGCCGGTGTACTTCGATTACCCCAGCAAGACCGTGGGCATCGGCGAGCCGTTCTGGACCGGCAACGACATGGCCGCCGACATCGCCGCAATTCGCACCTGGTACCGGCCGTGGCGCGGCAAGCATCGCGATACGTTGTGAGGGCAGTTGGGAGGTGCGTATGCGCCTTCCAGCAGCTGACCGGCGCCACCCTATGCGCGAGAAGAGGCACGCATGCAGCTGACCAACTTCCTCGTCATGGATTTCAACGGCGATTTAATCGAGGCGGATGCCAACGGTCACCACGTAGCGTTCTGCTGCTTCACCTGCTTTCATCCCGTCATCGCCAATGCACTGGAAGACCAGCGCGGAAGCGATGAGGAGCATCTTGCATTCTGTAAAGGTTGCAACACCGGCTACTTCCTGGACGTTCGCCCGGCCAAGGAGAAGCTCTACGTCCATAGTGCAGACAGCACTGGCACTTCATTCGACCTGAGCGCGCTCGATCCATGAGCTGAAGACGCGATCGCGCTTATTTGGTTTGATGCATTTTGCGGGCGATCAGAGTGCTACGGTGGCATGCGTGTAGCCGATGTGGCGTATCGGTACTGATACGGATGTCCAGGCTGCCTTCGTGAGCGCGCTTGCCCTATCGTCCGGCACCGCCGGTCCACTCAAGAGTTGCAGTGAGGAAGCACCATGATCGCTCTGTTCGCTCGCGCCTTATTCCTGTCGTTGCTGCTATGTGCCGGCCCCGTACTGGCGGCCACACCCATGCTGGTCATCCACGGCGGCGCGGGCGTGGAGAAATCCAGCGTTTCACCCGACGAACAAACCCAGGCACGTGAGGCGATGCAGCGCGCGCTGCGCGCCGGGCATGCGGTGTTGAATGGTGGCGGCAGCGCGGTGGATGCGGTGGCCGCCACCATCACCGTGCTGGAGGATGCGCCGCAGTTCAATGCGGGGCGTGGTGCGGTGTTTACCCACGACGGCAAGAACGAACTGGATGCGGCCATCATGGATGGCGCCAGCGGCAAGGCCGGTGCGATCGCCGGCGTGCACACGGTCAAGAATCCGATCCAGCTGGCGCGCAGCGTCATGGACCGCTCCAGGCACGTGATGCTGGTCGGCGAGGGCGCCGAACAGTTCGCGCGCGAGCAGGGCATCACCCTGGTGGACCCGAGCTACTTCCGCACCGACAAGCGCTGGCAGCAACTGCAAAAAACGCTCAAGGCCGAAGCCGGCGACCGCCAGGCACAGGCGGCGCTGGAGCTGGAAACCGCCAAGCACTTCGGCACCGTCGGCGCACTGGCGCTGGATCGCGACGGCCATCTGGCCGCCGGCACCTCCACTGGCGGCATGACCAACAAGCGCTATGGCCGCGTAGGCGATGCGCCCATCATCGGTGCCGGCACCTACGCCAACAGCCAATGCGCGGTGTCGGGTACCGGCTGGGGCGAGTTCTATATCCGCGCCGTGGCCGCCTATGACATCTGCGCACGCATGAAATACGCCGCCCAGTCGTTGCAACACGCGGCCGAGACGGTGATCGATCAGCAGATCCCCGCCGCCGGTGGCGACGGCGGCGCCATTGCGCTGGACGCGCAGGGCAACATCGCCTTCCCGTTCAATACGCAGGGCATGTACCGCGGCTGGATCGGTGCGGACGGCACCCCGCATGTGGCGATCTTCAAGGACGAGACGCTTTGAGGGAGCACCGCGCGCCGGCACGGTGCGTTGGCTGTCCCGCAGCGCTACCACCGTCGGAACGGTACCGATGGCCAGCTTTCGCTCCTGTCGCCGCATACCACCGCCGCTTGCCTGGCTCGCCGCCTCGTCCTTCTCCCGCACGCGGGAGAAGGTGCCCGAAGGGCGGATGAGGGCCACGCACCCTCGGCCGCCTCTGTCCGCACATCGCCATTCATTAATCCCCCAGCCAACGGCACATGCCGGCGCCGCCCAAACCCGCTAGCGTGGCCGGCTGCACTACCCACTCAGGAATCACACGCCATGTCGCGTACCGTCGTTCTGGCCGCTGCCATCACCCTGGCGCTGGCCGCTTGTTCTGGAAAAGAGCCATCCGGTAAGGAGTCCACCACCGTGCCCGAGAAGACCGCCACCGCCCCGGCTGCGGACGCTGCGCCGAACCCGTTGCTGACCGCCAGCACGCTGCCGTTCCAGGCGCCGCCATTCGACAAGATCAAGGACGGCGATTATCTGCCGGCCTTCGAAGAAGGCATGCGCCTGCATCTGGCCGAGGTGCGCAAGATTGCCGACAACAGCGAGCCGCCCACCTTCGACAACACCATCGAAGCACTGGAGCGCAGCGGCGAGACGCTGACGCGTGTGTCGCGCATCTTCTTTGGCCTGGTGCAGGCCGATACCAGCGATGCACGCCAGAAGATCCAGGAAGAGATCGCGCCCAAGCTGGCCGCGCACGAAGACGAGATCAACCTCGATCCCAAGCTGTTTGCGCGCGTCAAGACCATCTACGACCAACGCGACACGCTGAACCTGGATCCGGAACAAAAGCGCCTGGTCGAGCGCGACTACGAAAACCTGGTACGCGCCGGTGCGCAGCTCTCGGATGCCGACAAGGACAGCCTGCGCAAGCTCAATGTGGAAGAAACCACGCTCTCCACCCAGTTCCATACCCGCCTGGTGGCCGCCTCGGCTGCCGCTGCGGTGGTGGTGGACGACAAGGCCAAGCTCGATGGACTGAGCGAAGGCGACATTGCCGCCGCCGCCGAAGCGGCCAAGGCGCGCAAGCTCGATGGCAAGTATCTGCTCACCCTGCAGAACACCACCCAGCAACCGGTGCTGGCGTCGCTGAAGAATCGCGAGCTGCGCGCCGAAGTGTTGAAGGCGTCTGAAACGCGCGCGGAAAAGGGCGATGCCAACGACACCCGCCAGACCATCCAGCGCCTGGCGCAGCTGCGCGCGCAAAAGGCCAAGCTGCTCGGGTTCGACAGCTATGCGGCCTACAGTCTTGGCGACCAGATGGCCAAGACCCCGGCCGCCGCGCTGAAATTGCTGACCGACACCGTGCCGGCTGCCACCGCCAAGGCGCGGCGCGAAGTGGGCGAGATGCAGAAGGTGATCGATTCTCAGAAGGGCGGCTTCAAGCTCGCCGCCTCCGATTGGGACTTCTACGCCGAGCAGGTGCGCAAGGCCAAGTACGACCTGGACGAGTCGCAGATCAAGCCGTACTTCGAGCTGGACAACGTGCTGCAGAACGGCGTGTTTTATGCCGCCACGCAGTTGTACGGCATCACCTTCAAGCAGCGCACCGATATCCCGACCTACCACGCCGACATGAAGGTGTATGAAGTCTTCGATGCCGATGGCACCTCGATGGCGCTGTTCTACACCGACTACTTCAAGCGCGACAGCAAGTCCGGTGGCGCATGGATGGACGTGCTGGTCGAACAGGACGGCCTCACCGGCGCCAAGCCGGTGGTCTACAACGTGTGCAACTTCACCAAGCCAGCCGCGGGCCAGCCGGCCTTGTTGAGCTTCGACGATGTGACCACGCTGTTCCATGAGTTCGGCCACGCGCTGCATGGCATGTTCTCCAAGGTGAAGTACCCCTCGATCGCCGGCACCAGCACCTCGCGCGATTTTGTGGAATTCCCCTCGCAGTTCAACGAACACTGGGCCTCCGATCCCAAGGTCTTCGCCAACTACGCCAAGCACTACCAGACCGGCGCGGCGATGCCGGCCGAGCTGGTGGAGAAGATCAAGAAAGCCAAGACCTTCAACAGCGGCTATGCCACCACCGAGTACCTGTCGGCTGCGCTGCTGGATCTGGCCTGGCACACCCAGCCGGCCGATGCGCCGCTGCAGGACGTGAGCAAGTTCGAGGCCGATGCGCTCAAGCGCTTCAAGGTGGACCTGGCCGAAGTGCCGCCGCGTTACCGCAGCACGTACTTCGACCACATCTGGGGCGGCGGTTATTCGGCCGGTTACTACGCCTACTTCTGGTCGGAAGTGCTCGATGACGATGCGTTCGAATGGTTCAAGGAAAACGGTGGCCTGACCCGCAAGAACGGCGACACCTTCCGCGCCAAGATCCTTTCGCGCGGCAATACCGTCGATCTGGCCACGCTGTACCGCGATTTCCGCGGCAAGGATCCCAGCGTCAAGGCGCTGCTGGAAAACCGTGGCTTGACCGAGTGAGTGATCGAAATAGGTGGTTGCACGGGTGATGTGCAGCCAGCATCGAAACGGGATGGCCATGTGCCATCCCGTTTTCGTTTGCGCGGGCCGCAGCACATCGCAGTTGCTGCTGCTGAGCAAGCAGATCAACGGAGCCATGCCTTTCGTCACTTCCGTGCGCCCGCCACCCACGCGCATTGTCGGGGAGAGCCAACGCGGCTCCCCCTGATCGGACAGGTCTGCCATGAACCCATCACCTCTCGCACGCTCCCGTGTGCAGCGCGCCGCACACTGGTCGCGCAAGGAATTGTTGCCACTGCTCGTCATGCTGGTGCTGTTGACCGCCGCGCGCTCCTCGTTCGCCAATCACTACCAGGTGCCCACCGGCTCGATGCAGCCCACCTTGCAGCCGGGCGACCGGGTGGTGGTGGACATGCACGCCTATGGCTGGCG
>NZ_JSZE01000036.1 GCF_000802365.1 Xanthomonas cannabis pv. cannabis | reverse complement strand
GCCCTCGAATTCCTTGATCACGCGGTTGCGCGCGATCTCTTCCTTCTCTTCGATCAGGAATACCGCGCGTTCCAGATCGATGGTGTACGGGTCGTCCTCTTTCTTCAGCGAGGCGTAAACGCTGCCACGGCGCGCAAACGGGCCGAAACGACCGATGCCGACGCTGACGTCCTGGTCCTTGTCCTGGCCCAGCGCGCGCGGCATCTTGAACAGTTCCAGCGCATCCTCGATCGAGATCGAGTAGATGCTCTGCCCCGGCCGCAGTGAGGCGAAGGTGGGCTTTTCCTCGTCTTCGACGGTGCCGATCTGCACCATCGGGCCGAACCGGCCGATGCGCGCACTCACCTCTTTGCCGCTGACCGGGTCGGTGCCGAGCACGCGCACGCTGCCGGCGTCGGTCTTGTCCAGCGAATCCTTCTTGTCCTCGACCAGTTCCTTGAACGGGCCCCAGAACTTCTCCATCAACGGGATCCACTCAGCTTCGCCGCGCGACACCGCATCCAGATCGTCTTCCAGGTTGGCGGTGAAGTCGTAATCCACGTAGCGGGTGAAGTGCCCGGACAGGAACTTGGACACCGCCCGGCCCACGTCGGTCGGGCGGAAGCTGCGGCCTTCCATCTCGACGTACTTGCGGAACTGCAGGGTCTGGATGATCGAGGCGTAGGTGGACGGACGGCCGATGCCGTATTCCTCCAGCGCTTTGACCAGCGCCGCTTCGGTGAAGCGCGGCGGCGGCTGGGTGAAGTGCTGGTCGGTGACGATGCGGTCCAGCGGGACGTTGTCGCCGGCCTTCATCAGCGGCAGCTTGCGGCCTTCGTCTTCATCCTCGCTGCTCTTGGTGTCCTTGCCTTCCTCGTATACCGCCAGGAAACCCGGCACCACCACGGTGGTGCCGCTGGCGCGGAACACGTGCTCGCTGCCGGCCGACAGATCCACGCTGACGGTATTGAGCGTGGCCGGAATCATCTGGCAGGCCACCGCGCGGCGCCAGATCAACTCGTACAGGCGGCGCTCGTCGTCGGACAAAAAGCGCGCCACCTGTGCGGGGGTGCGCAGTGCCGAGGTCGGGCGCACCGCTTCGTGGGCTTCCTGCGCGTTCTTGGATTTGGTGGTGTAGGCGTTGGGCTGGTCGGGCAGCGAGGCGGTGCCGAAATCGCGCGCGATCACATCGCGGATTTCCGCCAGCGCGTCCTGCGACAGGTTCACCGAGTCGGTACGCATATAGCTGATCAGGCCGACCGAGCCTTCATCGCCCAGCGCCACGCCTTCGTACAGTTTCTGCGCCACCTGCATGGTCTTGCGGGTGGTGAAGCCGAGCTTGCGCGAAGCTTCCTGCTGCAGCGTGGACGTGGTGAACGGTGGGGCAGGGCGGCGCTTGCGCTCCTTGCTGGCCACGTCGGTCACATGCAGCACGCCTTGCGCGGCCTGCTGGATGCGCAGGCGCGCCGCTTCGGCGGTGTCGCCGTCGGTGACGGTGAACTGCTCGAACTTCTGCCCGTCCAGCTTGATCAGTCGCGCATTGAACGCTTGCGAAGGATGCCGGCAGTGCGCATCGATGGACCAGTATTCACGCGGGATGAAGGCTTCGATCTCTTCTTCGCGCTCGACGATCATGCGCAGGGCCGGCGACTGCACGCGGCCGGCGGACAGGCCGCGCTGCACCTTGCGCCACAGCACCGGCGACAGGTTGAAGCCCACCAGATAGTCCAGCGCGCGGCGAGCCTGCTGCGCATCCACCAGGTCGGCGGCGATCGCGCGCGGCTTGAGCATCGCTTCCTTGATCGCGCGCGGGGTGATCTCGGTGAATACCACCCGCTGCATCGGCTTGTCCTTGAGCAGGCCGCGCTCTTTCAGGATCTCGGCGATGTGCCAGCTGATCGCCTCGCCCTCGCGGTCCGGGTCGGTCGCCAGGAAGATGTCGTCGGCGCCCTTGGCGGCGCGCGCGATGGCCTCGACATGCTTCTCGTTCTTCTCGATCAGGTCGTAACGCATCGCAAAGCCGTTGTCCGGATCGACCGCGCCCTCCTTGGGGACGAGGTCGCGCACGTGCCCATACGAGGCCAGGACGGTGAAGTCCTTGCCGAGGTATTTATTGATCGTCTTGGCCTTGGCGGGCGATTCGACGATGAGCAGGTGCTTGGGCATGGTGGCAACTTCTTGGGGCAGAGCCCGGGGGGCGGGTAGCGTGGCCTAATTGGCCGGTCGAGGGAAGCAGATCGGCCGTTTCCCACACGTTAACGCCCGGGGAGTACTCCCGGGCGTTCAGTCGTCTTATTAGAAAAATCACGGCGGACGCCGCCGTGTCAAGCGCCTGGCGCGGCGAACTGCTAGCTCTGGCTCATTCCGATGGTTGCCAGCATGATCGCGACGACCACGATGGAGAGCACCAGCAGCACCGCATAAATGGCCAGCACCACGATCGTGACCGTGTCCAGGCCCCGCGACTGCAGCTCCGGGCGGTCGGTGAAGGCCCAGCGGTCCACCACCAGGGTGTCGCAGATCTTGTCGTGCGGGGTCTGTTTGCGCTGGGTCATGCCGGCCATGAAGGCCGCCACGACCGCGCCGATCCCCAAGGTCAGGACGCTGATCAGCATGTAGGCCAGGTACCGCAGCACGTTGCGCCAGAACCCGACCCGGGCACCGTTGCTGTCGGCGCGCACCACCTTGATGCCACAGGCGAGCTTGCCCAGGCTGGCCTGCAGCCGGCTGGACTGCATCCAGGCAAAGTACAGCGTGGGAATGGCCAGGCCGATGCCGTAGGACATCACCAGGATCGCAATGCCGAGCGCGCTGCCGTCGTCCAGGGCCGAACCGGAGTCGCCGCGGGTGGTCATCAGCGCCACCACGAACACCAGCGGGATCACGATCAGGTACACCGCGAAGGTGGTGATCAGGCTGTCGAGGATGCTGGCGGCCACACGCCGCCACAGGCCGGCGTAGACGACCGGCGCATCTTGCAGTGCACCGCTTGCCGCGGGCGTGGCGAGGGCCGGGTCACCCCAGGCGCCCGGAAGCGGCGTCGTCGCACTTGCCGGTCCGTTTTCGGGTGCCGAAGCCGCGCCGGCGGTCTCGCTCAGGCTCGGCCCCGACGCTGGCGGTGGGGCGGTGGCGTCTGCCGGCGGGGCGGACCATGCCGGCCGGTCCGGTGATGGGGCGTGGTCGCGTGGCGGGTGAGCTGGAGAATCGACCGAGGGAGATTGACCGGCAAGGCCGGTGGCCACAGCGGCACCAGCGACGGCGCTGCCGCTGGCGTCGGTAACGGCCGTCTGCGCGGGCGATGCCGTGGCAGCGTGGTCATTGACCGGCCGGGCCGCGACTGGCGACGCCATCGCAGGCGCGCCGTCGGCGCTGTCGGCAGCCGGCAGCGATGCATCGATCGGTGTTTCCACGCGCGGCGGCCCGCCGGCCTCGGGCACCGCAGGCCCCGCGCCATCAAGGCCCAGTTCGGCGGCGACCTCGTGCAGGGCCACCCATTGCGGCAGGCCTTCGCGCCAGACCAGGCTGGAGCGGTCGATGATGCCCTGCGACAGGCGCGCGGCAAGCGTGTCCGTGTCCACCGGTCCCTGGCGTTGCCGCTGTGCATCGGCGTAATACCACTGCGTCATGTCGTCCCCTTAACGTATAGCCATTGGCGTGCCGCAGGCGGTCAGCCGCGGCAATGCGGCGGAAGTTGGGCGTCGTCGATCTCGGAACTGCAGTTCCAGCTCCCGGCATCCGCATCCAGATCCAGCCACAGCGCCTTGCCGTCGATTCTGGCCGACTTCGGCGCGTGGATGACCGCTTCGATGCCGCATTCGGTCGTCTCGAAACGGCCGATGCGCACGCTGCTCAAGCGCTCGCTCGCGTACTGCTCGGGTGGCTTGAAGCCAGCGTCATCGTTGACCGGGCAGCGACCTTCGCTCGCAAGAAATTCGGCGATCTGCGGCTTTAACGGTGCCAACTCGCCAATCGCCTCGGCCACCCTGGCACGGTTCAGATAGTCGTTGTAGGCCGGGAACGCGATCGCGGCAAGGATCCCGATCACGCCGACCACGACGAAGACGCCGGCCATCGCGCCCAGCACTGCAATCAACGGCCAGCCAGTGGTATTGCCGCGTGGGTGCAGAGGCGGCGCGGGCGCATGAGGAAGCGGAGCGTGCGCCGCAGCGGGCGGCAATGGCGGCGGAACCGATGCCGCACGCACATCGGTGGAAATTGGCGGACCAAGGGTGTCGGCGCAGGCGGACAAGGGCAGCCACTGGTCCAGCCCTTCGCGCCAGACCAACGTATCCAGGGCGATCAGGTGATCGCGATACAGACCCAGCAAGGCGTCCTCGGCCACCGGCCCGTGCCGATGGCGATTGCCATCGGCGTAATACCAACTGCGCATCCCCGTTCCCCTGCACGCACGTCCGTGGCGGCTTCAAGGCTCAGTGTACGGGTTCAGGCTCGTCCAGGAACATCTGGGTTTCCATCCAGGCATAGGCCGCTTCGGCGCCGGGCTGGTTGAACAGCACCATCAGCACCACCCATTTGAGGTCGTCCAGGTCCAGCTCGTCCTGGTCCAGCGCCATGGCGCGGTCCAGCACCAGCTCGCGCTGATCGGCATCGAGAATGCGGTGTTGCTCGAGGAACAGCAGGAACCCACGGCAGTCCACGTCCAGCTTGTCCAGCTCCGGCCCGTGATAGATCCGCACTGGCCCATCGACATGCGGGCGCGCGACGCTGGGCCGCTGCTCGGAGAGCGCGTCCAGCCAATCGAAGGCTTTGCTGATTTCTGCGGGGCTGAAACCGGCCTGGATCAGGCCATTTTGTAGCGAGTCACGGTCACGGACCAGGTCCGCGTCTTCGCTGAAGTAATGTTCGAACAGGTACAGCAGTACATCGAGAATGCTCTCTTTCATTGCCCTCGGCCTGCGTCGCGCGACGCTGTGGAGGTGAAGAAACTAAGGATTGCGGGTATAGCGACCGTGCTCGGTGACCACGTCTCCCTCCAGTTCCATGATGAGCAGCATGGAGGACAGCGCGGCGGCCGTCAATCCGGTGCGCTGCACCAGGGAATCCATAGGGGTTGGGTCGTGGCCCAGCGCCTGCCACAAGCGCTGGTAGTCGGGGTCCGAGCGCACGGAAGTGGCGGCGCGCATCGGCCTGGCCTCCTGAGTGGGGGCGCTCAGGCGTTCGCGCAAGGCGCTGGCCAATTCGCCCGACAGCAGGCCCAGTCCGTCGACGACCTGGGCCGGTTCCTGCGCGAGCGTGGCGCCCTGGCGGATCAGGTGGTGGCAGCCGCGGGCGAGCGGGTTGTGCAGCGAGCCGGGCAGGGCAAACACCTCGCGGCCGGCTTCTGCCGCCAGGCGCGCGGTGATCAGGGCGCCGGAGCGCATCGCCGCTTCCACCACTAGCGTGCCCAGGGCCAGCCCGGCGATGATTCGGTTGCGGGCCGGAAAGTGCGCCGCCACCGGGCCGGTGCCCGGCAGGTATTCGCTGACCACCGCGCCACGTGCGGCGATGCGATCGCGCAAACCGTGGTGCCGCTCGGGATAGGCCACGTCGGGGCCGGTGCCGACCACTGCCACGGTGATGGCTTCGCGGTGGGCCAGCGCGGCCTCGTGTGCGATCGCGTCCACGCCTGCGGCCATGCCGCTGACGATGCTCAGCCCGGCGCCCGCCAGGCTGGAGGCGAACACGCGGGTATGGTCGCGGCCGGCGGCGGTGGCCGAGCGGCTGCCCACCACGGCCACGCCCGGGTGCCAGAGCGCGTTGGGGTCGCCGTCCACGAACAGGGCCATGGGTGGATTGGCGATGTGGCGCAGCAGGGCCGGGTAGTCCGGGTCGTGCCAGCCGATCAGGTGGTGCCCGGGCTGTGTGCACCAGTGCAGCGCCGCATCCAGCGCCTGCTGATCGGGTGCGTGCAGACGCTGCGATTGCACCTCGTCGCAGCCGGCGGAGCGCCACGCCTCGGGCCCGGCCGCCAGCATCTCGGCCGCCGACGCGAAGGTGGTCAGCAATGCCTTTCGCGGTGGGCTACGGCCGCCTGCCAGTAGCAGGATCAGCAGGGCGCGCAGGTCGGGAGCAGTCAGGGCCATGCATTCAGGCTAGGCCGCAAACGACGACGGCGCCCTCGGGCGCCGTCGCGTTGATGCATCGGAATTTTCGCTTACTGCGCGTCGGGATGCTTGACGAAGTACCCCAGGCCGGTCGGCTTGACGCTTTCCATCACCAGCGCATAGCTCACCTTGTCGAAGGTGCGGAACACCATCGCATGCGAGGCGTATTCGTCGGGCAGGCCGACGGTGGAGCCGGACGGGCCGCTGAAATCGTCGTCGGTCCGCGAGAAGCGCGCGTGCTTGACGCGGTCGCTGACCGTGCGGCCCTTGCGCCAGATCGAGAACACGGTGCCGTTGTTGATGCCTTCGCGGGCGCCGCCGGAGATGGCGATCACGTCGCGGGTGCCGCCGACGATGAAGGCGTCGGAGATGGCCAGCACGCGCAGTTCGGTCTGCAGCGCCTGTTCGGACGGCGGGTGCGGGATGAACTGCAGATCGTAGGGCTGTGCTTCGACCGCGACGATGCGATCGCCGGCGCGCACTTCGCGGCCGCTGTCCTGCAACAGCAGGGTCGCCGCCTTGGAGTTGCCGCCTGCCGCGCTGCGGGTGATGGTGCCGACGTTGACCTGCGCCAGCTCATAACCGAGGAACTCGCGGCGCTTGCTCGGCGCGATGAAGTTCTTCCAGATGTTGCCGGAGCCGGCGGTGATGTTGCCCGCCATGTCCAGGTCTTCGTTGTGCTTGGGCAGGCTGAACTTGACGGTCGGACGAACCACCGCAAAGCGCTGGCCCGGCTGCGCGTTTTCCAGGCCGACCACGTAAGCGACCTGGCCGGTGGTGGCGCGCGTGCGGCCGCCTTCCAGGCCCACCACGTAGGGCAGTTGATCGAAGTCGTCGACCACGCGCAGGTTCTTCAGGAACGGCTCGACGTCGGCCAGCGGAATGGCGTTGATCGGCGCTTCCTGGCGCGGGCCGGGCTGGATGGTGCCTTTGCCGACGCGGTCCAGATAGGCCAGGCTGATCACGTCACCCGGATAGATCAGGTGCGGATTCTGAATCTGCGGATTGGCCTGCCAGATCTCCGGCCACAGCCATGGTTTTTGCAGGAAACGCCCGGCGATGTCCCACAAGGTATCGCCCTTGCGGACCACATAGGTATCTGGATGCTCGCCCACCGCTTGCGCGGCAGCGTAGGTCGCGACGGTCAGCATCGCCGCAGCGACGACCGTACGAAGTCGGTTCAACATGAGTGCCTTCTTGCCTGATTCCCCAACAGGTCCGCGCACTATAGTCCAGAAACCGGGGCGCCACGCAAGCATTGCGCTAGAATGACACCGTCTTGCCGGCGCCGCGCCGGTGTCCCAGACGGGTAACCCCATGGCTTTGCTCCCTATTCTCGAATTTCCCGATCCGCGGCTGCGTACCAAGGCCGTGCCGGTCGATGCGGCCGAGGTCACCAGCCCGGCGTTCCAGAGCTTGCTCGACGACATGTTCCAGACCATGTACGAGGCGCCCGGCATCGGCCTGGCCGCCAGTCAGGTGGACGTGCACAAGCGCTTCATGGTGATCGACGTCAGCGAAGAGAAGAACGCCCCGCAGGTGTTCATCAATCCTGAAATCGCCACCCGCCAGGGCGAACAGGTGTACCAGGAAGGCTGCCTCTCGGTGCCGGGCATCTTTGCCGATGTCAGCCGCGCCGATGCGATCACCGTGCGTTACCTGGACCGCGACGGCAAGGCACAGGAACTCAGCACCGATGGCCTGCTGGCGGTGTGCATCCAGCACGAGATGGACCACCTGGACGGCAAGCTGTTCGTGGACTATCTGTCTCCGCTCAAGCGCGAGATGGTGCGCAAGAAGCTGGCCAAGCAGCGCAAGCATGTGGCTTGAGGGCTGGGATTGGGGATTCGGGATTGGGGATTGGTAAGCGCGGGTTTTTGCACGCCTGTGAGTCGGCTGGTTTCAAATCGTTGAGCGCTGATCTCGGTGCGATCTGATGGCTATGCCGGCACATTGCCATTGTGGCAAGTCCCGGGGTGGATGGCCTTGAGCTTCGGGCGCGGAATGCGTGACCGCCAAGCCGCTGCCTATTACGGGCATCGAATCCCGGATGCAATTCCTGCTTCTCAGTGCACCTGATCGATGATGGGGCACGCGGGTTCCGGCGCCGGTTAGCCCAATCTCCAGCGTAATCCCGCTCTGCCCCTTTCAGTCCTCACGCTACTCCCGCCCCGGCCAGCACCCCCGCCGTTGCCAATCCCGAATCCCAAATCCCGAATCCCCGCCCTATGAGAATTATCTTCGCCGGTACACCGGACTTCGCTGTCGCCTCCTTGCGCGCGGCCGCGCAGCGGCATGAAGTGGTGGCGGTCTACACCCAGCCGGATCGGCCGGCCGGACGCGGGCGCGGGCTGACCCCCTCGCCGGTCAAGCTGGAAGCGATCGCGCGCGGCATTCCGGTCTACCAGCCGCAGACCCTGCGCTCGCCCGAGGCGCTGGCCACGCTGCGCGGGCTCGATGCGGACCTGATGGTGGTGGTGGCGTACGGGCTGATCCTGCCCAAGGCGGTACTGGCCGCGCCGACCCACGGCTGCTGGAACGTGCATGCCTCGCTGTTGCCGCGCTGGCGTGGCGCCGCGCCGATCCAGCGCGCCATCGAGGCCGGCGATACCGAGACCGGTGTGTGCCTGATGCAGATGGAAGCCGGCCTGGATACCGGCCCGGTGCTGTTGTCGCAACGCATCGAGATCGGCGAGCAGGAAACCGGCGGGCAGCTGCACGACCGCCTGGCTGCGCTGGGCGCGCAGGTGCTGTCTGACGGCCTGGGTCTGCTGCGCGCCGGCATCCGTCCGGTGGCGCAACCGCAGCCGGCCGAGGGCGTGACCTATGCGCACAAGCTGGACAAGGCGCAGGCGCGGCTGGACTGGGCGCAGCCGGCGCAGGAACTGGCGCGGCGCGTGCGCGCGTTCAACCCCTGGCCGGTGGCCGAGGCGGTCCTGGCCGGCGAGCGGGTGCGCCTGCATGGCGCGGTGGCGCTGGAGCTGGCCCACCAGCAGCCGCCGGGCACCCTGCTGGCCGCCAGCAAGCAGGGCATCGACATCGCCTGCGGGCAGGGCGCGCTGCGGGTGCGCGTGTTGCAGCGTGAGGGCGGCAAGGCGATTACCGCCGCCGATTACCTCAACGCGCGCCGCGACCTGCCGGCGCTGCGCTGATGTCGGCCGATACGGCGGCGGCGGGCGTTGGCTCGCGCCTGGTTGCGGCACGCGTGCTGACGGCGGTGTTCGACCAGGGCCGCTCGTTGAAGGCCGAGCTGGCCGCCACCTTGCCCGGCGTGGCCGATCCACGCGATCGAGCGCTGGTGGAGGCGATCTGTTTTGCGGTCATTCGCCGGCGCCCGGCGTATGACGTGGCGTTGCGGCAATGGCTGGAACGTCCGTTACCGCCGCGCGATGCCGAACTCAAGGCGCTGCTGATGGTCGGTTTCGCTCAACTCGACGTGCTGCAGCTGCCCGCGCATGCGGCGTTGTCGGCCACCGTGGAGGCATGCCGCGCGCTGGGTCGGCCGCGTCAGGCCGGCATGGTCAACGCGATCTTGCGGCGCGCCCAGCGCGAAGGCTTTCCGGCAGTGGCCGACGATGCCGGCTGGCCGTCGTGGCTGCGCAAGCAGTTGCGTGCGGACTGGGGCGAGCGTGCCGAAGCCATTTTTACCGCCAGCGCGCAGATGGCGCCGATGTGGCTGCGGGTCCATCGCGGGCGCACCGACCCGGACACCTATGTGGCACGTCTGACCAACGCGGGCATCGCCGCGCAGGCCGACCCGGTGCTGCCGGATGCGGTGCGCCTGTCCACGGCGGTGCCGGTCAGCCAGTTGCCCGGCTTTGCCGAAGGCGAGGTCTCGGTGCAGGACGGGTCGGCGCAGCAGGTGGCCGATGCGTTGCCGCTGGCGCCATCGGCGCGCGTGCTCGATGCCTGCGCCGCACCCGGTGGCAAGGCGGCGCATCTGCTGGAGCGGCACCCGGCGCTGCAGCTCACCGCGCTGGACGTGGATGCGCGCCGCCTGGAGCGCGTGCAGCAGACCCTGCAGCGCACCGTGCCGACGGCGCAGGTGGCATTGCACGCGGCCGACGCGGCCGATACGGACGCGTGGTGGGACGGCCAGCCGTTCGACGCGGTGCTGCTGGATGCGCCGTGTTCGGCTACCGGGGTGGTGCGCCGTCAGCCGGACGTGCTGCTGCATCGCCGGGCCGACGACATCGATGCGCTGTGTGCGCTGCAGGCACGCCTGCTGGATGCGAGCTGGCGGACCTTGCGGCCGGGCGGGCAACTGCTCTACACCACCTGCTCGCTGCTGGCGCGCGAAAACCAGGCGCAGATCGACGCCTTCCTGCAGCGCACGCCCGATGCACAGGCACAGCCGCTGGGGGCGCAGTTCGGCCACGCGGCGGGGCCGGGGCGGCAGCGCTTCCCCGGCGAGCAGCACTGCGACGGGTTCTTCTACGCACGTTTGCTAAAAGCCTCCTGATCGCGCGCCGGTTTCGGCGCCCCCTCCCGCATCCCGCTGCTGCCCGCCATGCTCAAGACCCGTGCCTCGAAGGATTTCTGGCTGCTGGCCATCACCGCTGTGCTGGTGATCGGTGCCGGCCTTGGATTGCGTGACCCCTGGCCGTCGGACGAGCCGCGCTTTGCCCTGGTCGCCAAGCAGATGGTGATGAGCGGGGACTGGCTGTTCCCGCACCGCGGCAACGAGTTGTACTCGGACAAGCCGCCCATGCTGATGTGGCTGCAGGCGCTGTTCTACACGCTGCTGGGCAACTGGCGGGTAGCGTTTCTGCTGCCGTCGCTGCTCGCGGCGCTGGGCACCCTGGCCTGCGTCTACGATCTGGGCCGGCGGTTATGGACGCGGCGGGTAGGTGCCTACGCGGCGTGGATGCTGTTGTTCACGCTGCACTTCACCTTCCAGGCCAAGAAGGCGCAGATCGACCCGCTGGTGGTATTCTGGATCACCCTGGCCAATTACGGATTGCTGCGGCATCTGCTGATGGGCCCGGCCTGGCGCTGGTGGGCGCTGGGCTGGTTCGCTGCCGGGTTGGGGGTGATCACCAAGGGCGTGGGCATCATTGCGTTGCTGATGCTGATCCCGGCCGGGATTGCCGCAGCGCGCGGCTGGCCGGGCGTGCGCGTGCATGTGCGTGACCGCCGCTTCTGGCTCGGGCCGCTGTTCTTCTTCGTGGCGATCCTGCTGTGGTTCGTGCCGATGATGGTCACCGCGCTGACCGCCGGCCAGCCCGAATACCGCGTGTATCTCAACGACATCCTGCTGCGCCAGACCGCCAAGCGCTACGCCAGCTCCTGGGACCATGCGCAGCCGGTGTGGTACCACCTGCAGAGCATGGCCACGATGTGGCTGCCGACCATCCTGCTGCTGCCGTGGGCGGTGCCGGCATGGCGGCGGCGGTTGCGGCGACGCGATGCGCGTTATCTGCTGCCGCTGGCGTGGTGGCTGCTGGTGCTGGTGTTCTTCACCATTCCCAGCGGCAAGCGCGATGTCTACATCCTGCCGGCGCTGCCGATGTTCTGCCTGGCGCTGGCGCCGTTGGCGGCGGGGCTGCTGCGCCGGGCCGGCGTGCAACGGCTGTTGTTCGGCTTCGTGGTGCTGCTGACGGTGGCCTTCGCTGCGGGTGGGGCGGCGATGCTGATCGGGCATCCGGGGTTCGAGCAGAAGATCATGGACAGCCGCGGTGTCGGCAGCGAAGCGACCGACCCGCTGGGCTGGCTGCTGCTGGCGGTCGGCAGTTGGGGCCTGGCCAGCCTGCTGCTGTTGCGCGTGCGCCGCTCCGCGCTGGCGGCCGCCTCGCTGCTGGGTGCGTGGTGGGTGGCGTTCGGGTTGGTCTGCTACCCCGTCTTCAACGACTCCAGTTCGGCCGGGGCGGTGATGCGCGAGGTTGGCCGGCGCATCGGCCCGGATGCACAGCTCGGCCTGGTGGCCTGGAAGGAGCAGAACCTGCTGATGGCCGACCGCCCGGCACAGACCTTCGGCTTCAAGGTGCCGTGGGAAGAACAGCTGCGCCGCGGCGTGGCCTGGCAGGCCGCGCAACCGGGCCAGCGCTGGCTGATGGTGCAGGAGACCGCCTTGCTGGGCTGCGTGGATCGCAGCCGCAGCCAACTGGTCGGCGTGGCCAATCGCCGCCGCTGGTGGCTGGTGCCGGCCGATGCGGTGCAGGGCGACTGCGTGGCCAGCTCCACCGAGAAGGCGGTCGAAGAAAAGGAGCAGGGCAACCTGGACGTCGAGTGAGGCGCGCATGCCCGCGGCCCGTGCGGCAGGCGCTGCGTCAATGCGTGCGCCGGTGGCCGTCTAGCAGGGATTCATGCGCCGCATCGTTAGCTTGGCCGGCGTCGCTGACGCCCCCTGCCTGTTCTACCTCCCTTTTGCTGCCGATCTGTCGATGACTTCCTTGCACATCCCGCCTGCCTCGCGTCACATCACTGCGCCCGTCGTATCACGGGCGGGGGTGGGGATGGCCGAGCTGGGCGTGTTTGCGCTCACCGCCCTGGTGGTGAGCATGCCCAGCGGCCTGTTGCCGTTCGGCCTGTGCCTGCTGCTTGGGTCGTTGCTGGGGTGGCGCAGCCTGCGGGCAGGCATCGCCGCGCGTGATGTGACCTTGCGTACGCTGGGATGGCTGACGGTGGCGGTGATTGCGATGTCGCTGCTGTCGATCGCCTTGTTCGAGCATGGCCTGCGCGATGTAGGCAACCGTTCGCGCTTTCTGGTGCTGCCGTGGGCGGCGTTGTGGGCCTATGCCTTGCAACCGCGCCAGATCTGGCTGTGGCGGGGCGCGCTGGCCGGCTTGGCGGCGGCCATGGTGATCGCGATCGTGCAGGTGATGCGTGGCGCCGACCGTGCCGAAGGCTTCACCAACGCCATTGTCTTTGCCGACATCGCAATGATGCTGTTGGTGGTGGTGGCGTTCTGCCGTCCCACCGGCGCTGTGCGCTGGCTGGTGGGCGCGGCCATCGCCACGGTGGTGGTGATCGTGCTCAGCGGCAGCCGCGGGGTCTGGCTGGCCTTGCTGGCAACCGTGGGCGTCCTGATCTGGGGCGCGCCCTGGCACAGCGCGCGCATACGCCTGCTCACCTTCGTCGGCGGGGCGGTTGTGGCCGTGGGTGTGATCGCCAGCGTGCCCGCCTTGACCGATCAGATGCGCCTGGGAGAGTTGCAGCGCGATCTGCAGCGTTATGAGGTCGGCGACAGCGATTCGTCGGCCGGTGCACGCATCGAACGCCTGCACGTGGCCTGGGATACCTTGCGTACGCATCCGCTCGCCGGCATCGGCGTTGGCCGTTTCGACGATGCGATGCATGAGCTGCCGGCGTGCGCGGCCGACAACGCCCTGTTTCGTTGCCATCTGGGCCATGCGCACAACGACCTGGCCGAATGGGGCGCCACCCAGGGCGTGCCCGGTTTGCTGTTGCTGGTTGCGGTCTACGGCGTGCCGCTGTGGCTGTTCGTGCGTCTGCATCGGCGCAGTGGGCAGGTGCAGTTTCGCGGACCGGCCGCAGCCGGGGTGATGTTCGTGATCAGCTACGCGCTGTGCGGGCTGACCCAGTCGATGTTCGCGCACCAGGTGGCGGCCAGTTTCTATACCGCGATGGTGGGCGTGCTGGCGGGGCTGGCAGCGCGCCAGGCGCAGCAGGCCGCGCCGGCATTGCAGGTCACCCGTAACGGGGTGTGACCGGGCAGCGCCCCGCGCACTCAGTCGCCGCGCGGTTCCGCTGCGCGTGGCGGGTCCTGCACCGGCTGCCGGTGCTGCAACAGCCACAGCATGATGGTCTTCTGGCGCACGTAGTTGGCGCGCACATAGGCGTAGATCAGCCCGTGCCAGCCATCGCGGAAGCCGCCGCGCAGCAGATAGCCGCGCCAGAAGCGCCACGCCGGCGCCAGCACCAGCTTGCTCCAGGTGGCGCGCTTGCCGCGCGCGTAATCGTGCTCGGCCATCATCTGTGCGTAGCGCTGGGTCTTGGACAGCTGCTGCATCAAGGAGCGATACGGGTAGTGGATCAGGTCGCCCGGCAACGTGATCACTGCACCATCCACGCTGGCCGCCTCGTGGATCTCGCGCTTGCCGCGCCAGCCACCGCGGCGCCGGTCGAACAGGCGCAGCACCCGGTCTGGATACGCGTTGCCATGCCGCAGGAAGCGGCCGAAATAGTCCGACAGCCGCGCGAAGCGGTAACCGGCAGCAGCAGGAAACCCGGCATCGCGTGCGGCAATGATCGATGCGCGCAAGCGCTCGCTGATGCGCTCGTCCGCATCCAGGCACAGCACCCAGTCGTGGCTGGCCTGCTGCACGCAATAGGCCTTCTGGCTGCGGTAGCCATCGAAGGCGCGTTGCACCACGCGCGCGCCGTGCGCGCCGGCAATGGCCGCAGTGGCATCGGTGGAGCCGGAGTCCACCACCACGATCTCATCGCAGAACGCCAGCGAGGTCAGACAGTCGCGTAGGCGATCGGCCTCGTTGAACGCGATAATGCAGGCGCTGATGCGAGGCCGTTCGTCGGGTGCGGTCGAAGAGGACATGTGATGGCCGATTACCTGCTGTTCGCAACGGAGCGTTACGCGTTGCCTATTCTGGCGCCATTGGCGCAGGCATTACAGGCCCGCGGCGACACCGTGGCCGCCTGGTACGAAGGCGGTGCCCGCGGGCTGGTGCTGCCGGGGGTGCGCGAGGTCGGCCTGCGCGATGCGCTGGCCTTGCGCCCGCGCGCGGTGTTCAGCGCGGCCAACTGGGTGCCGCCATTCATCGCCGGTGCCAAGGTGCAGCTGTTCCATGGCTTCAACGTGCAGAAACGCGAAGACAACCGCGGCCACTTCCGTGTGCGTGGGCTGTTCGATCTGTATTGCACGCAAGGCCCGGCCACCACCGCGCCGTTTCGCGCACTGGCCGACCGCGAAGGGCATTTTGCCGTGGCCGAAACCGGCTGGCCCAAGCTCGACCCGGTGTTCCGCGACGATGGCGGGCACAGCGCCGCGCTGCGTGCGCCGGCCAATGGCCGCCCGGTGCTGCTGTTCGGTTCCACCTTCACCGAGCGCCTCAGCGCAGCACCGGTGCTCTACGACGAGATCGCCGCCGACATCGCGCGCGGTGCGCACTACTGGCTGCTCACCCTGCATCCCAAGTGCGCGCCGGAGCTGTTTGACCGCTATCGCGCGCTGGCCGGTGCCAACGCGCGGTTCGTCGAGCCCGAAGAGGTGATTGCCGCGCAGCGCGCGGCCGATGTGCTGGTGTCCGATACCTCGTCGATCGTGTCCGAGTTCGTGGTGCAGCACAAACCGGTGGTGACCTTCCGCAACCGCGTGCCGCAGCCGCATATGCTGGACTTCCAGCAGCCCGGGCAATTGCCGCAGCAGCTGGCGCGCGCGTTGGCGCCGGATGCGGCGCTGCGCAGTGCGCTGGCCAGTTATGCCGATGCGATCCATCCGTACCGCGACGGGCAATCGTCGGAGCGGGTGATTGCCGCCACCGACGACTTCATCGCTGGCAAGCTCGGTCCACTGCGGCGCAAGCCGCTGGGCGCAGTGTGGCGCGGCCTGCAGATCCGCCGCGAGCTCGGATACTGGGGCCCGGCGCAACGCTGATCGCTGCTAGTTGCGCGTTGACGCTAACCAGCACCTCACCGAATCCCAATCGCAATCCCGATTCCCAACTCACCAGCGCAGCGTGCGACGCGCCAGTGCAGCGGCCAGTTGCCCCTGCAGCCGTTGCGCCTGCGCCAGTGGCACAAAGCGCAGCCGCAACGCCGGGCCGGTGGCGCTGGCACCGGCGGTATCCAGCCACAGCGTGGCGGTGCCGGTCAGCCGGTCCAGCGGCGAGCGCTGCAATTGCAGCGCCTGCAGCTTGTCCAGTTCGGCCAGCCGCCACCAGCGTTTCCACCAGCCGCCACGCACCGCTACATAGCGCGTGTCCACCGCATAGCCCATGCGCTGCACCTGGCGATACGCCTTGAACCCGCTCCACGGCAGCCAGAGCAGCAACCATGCGGCCTGGCTGCCGATCTGCCATGCCAGCGCGGCCACCAGCGGCACCAGCATCAGCACCGTGGGCAGGCTCAGGCGCCACCAGCAATGGGTGGCAACGGCCTGCCACTGCTGCGGCGGCCAGGCGATGTCGGGCAACAGGCGCTGCAGCAAGGCATCGCAGCGCTGCGGTGGGGCGATGGGTGCCAGTTCCTTGAGCGCGCTGTCGTGGGTGTCGCCGGTGCCGGACACCGCGGTGTCCACACGCAACTGGCGGCGGCCGAACAGCCGGTGCAGACGGCTTTCGTACAGCGTCCACGACTGGATGCGCCGTAATGCCACGCTGCTGCGGATGCGCGTCAGCAGACCACGCTCCACGGTCAGGCGCCGCTCCGATTCGCTGAGATGAAACCCGTGGTATTGCGTTATCGCCAGCGCCACCGAGAGCGCGCGCATGGCCAGCAACACGGCCAGCATGGCGATCACCACCAGCGTGGCGGTGACTGCTGCGCCCGGATGGACCTGACTGACGTAGCGATAGGCCAGTTCGCCGTTGGTCTCGATGAACGTGGAGGCCACGCGGCGCGGAATCATCTGGTAGATCACACCGATACTGGCGGCCACCACCACCATGCCGCGGTTGGAGATCAGGCCCAGGCGAATCACTTCGGCCATCGGCAGACGTAGCAGGGTGCTGCGGTCCTGCGCCTGCATTTGCAGTTGCACTTGCGCGGTGTGCGGGTGCTGCGCACGGCGGCGGATCAGGTCTTCCAGGGCCAGGGCTTGATCCAGCCGCAGCACGCGCATTTCCGCTTCCGGCTTGTGCCCGCCAGCCGACTCCAGCCGCACTTCGGCCACCCCGGCCAGCCGATGCAGCAGCGACTGATGCACCACCACGTTATGGATGCGCGCGAACGGAATATCGCGCCGGCTGCGCTCCAGCAGCCCGCTGCGGATCGCCACGCTGTCTTCGCCGATGCGGTAGCGATAGGTGAAATAGCGCAGCACCGAGATCGCCACCAGCACGGCCATCACCACGCCGGTGGCGATGTGGTCGGCAACGTCGCGGCTGCCATCGCGGCTGCCGAACACGATCAGTGCCACCAGCGGGATCAGGAACTGGCGGATCTGCTGCAGCAGCACGAACACCCACGACAGCGGATGCAGGCGCTGCTCGTCATCGCCGGAGCGCTGCACTGCGCTCACAGCGCGTCGTCGTGGTGATCAAGCTGGCGGGCCAGGCGGTCGCGCAGCTGTTCGGCATCGGCCTGATCCAGCCCGGACACTGCCACGGCGTTGAGCCGGCTGCCGGCGGTGTGTACCACTAGCGTGGTCAGCCGGGTGGCGCGTTCGATCGGGCCGCGGCGCAGGTCCACGTGCTGCACGCGCGAGATCGGCACCCGCGTATCGCTTTGCCACAGGTGGCCACGTTGCAGCGCCAGACCATGCTGGTCGAGTTTCCACAGCGTGAGTCGATGCCGTTTGACCGCCAGCCACGCGCACAGCAACGCGAGCACCAGCATCACGCCCGGCACCACCGGCCAATAGCGCCAGGCATGCAGCGCGGTGAGCGCAACGCCGGTGGCAATCAAACCGGCACATCCGCCGCCGAGCACACCGTTGGCCGCCGCCACATAAGCGCCACGCCGCGGCAACTGCTGCCACTGCGCGTGGTCTGCGGCCGCAAGCTGGGCAGGCGCGGCGGGGACCAGGATGTCGGGGTGCGGCGGTGGAACGTCGTGCACGAGGCGGGCCTGCAGAAGCGGTTCGCAAGCATAGCCGGCCGCCGAGTGCAGGCGCACCCGGCGCCGGGCGCGCTACTGCGCCGCCAGGATCAGCGCATCCACATCCAGCGCATGGCCGGCGCGGGTGGCCTTGGTGCGCAGGTAGTGTTCGTTTTCCGGCGTGATGTCGCCGGTGACCGGAATGCGGTCCTCCACGGCGATGCCGGCTGCGCGCAGGCGCTCGGCCTTGGCCGGGTTGTTGGTCAGCAGCCGGATCCGGCCGATGCCCAGCCCCCGCAGCATCGCCACCGCACTGCCGTAGCGGCGCTCGTCCGGGCCAAAGCCCAGCTGCGCATCGGCGTCGATGGTGTCCAGCCCGGCGTGTTGATAGCCGTAGGCGCGCATCTTGGCGGCAATGCCGGTGCCGCGGCCTTCCTGGTCCAGATACAGCAGCACACCGCCGCCTAGGTCCTTGAGCTTGGCCAGCCCGTGCCGCAGCTGATCGCCGCAGTCGCATTTGAGCGAGCCGAACAGGTCGCCGGTAAGACAGGAGGAATGCACGCGTACCGGTACGGCGGCGGTCAGGTCCGGCTGGCCGACCACGATCGCCACCTGGTCGCGCTGCGCCACACCGCCGCGGAACACCACAAATTCGCTCATACCCAGGCCGCGCAGCGGCACCGGGGTGCGGGTGACCAGCTCGAAGCCGGCGGCGGCCGCTGTGGCGCAACCGCTGCCTAGATCGTCCAGGGCCAGCGACTGGCAGCCGGCGAAGGCGGCATGGTCGTGCACATCGCGCAGCTCCACCGCCAGCATGGCCGGCAGCAGCAAACCCAGCCGCGCGATCTCCGCGCCACCGGCATCCAGCGCATCGCCGGCGGTCCACTGTGTCGGTACCGGGGTGTCGCGCAGATAGGCCAGCGCGGCCAGCTGGTCGTAGCTCTGGTCGGCCAGCGCAACCCGTGCGCCCTGCGGCGCGGTCAGCCCCAGCACCTGGGCGCGGGTCGGGGTGACAAACAGATAGTGGCGGCCCTGCGCGGCGCGTGCGAAGGCGGCGTACGACTGCGCCGTGCTGCTGTCCAGCGCCAGCACCGCACGCGACCGCCCGCCTGCGGCGGTCAGAAGCACCGGCCGGCCGGCGCGCAGTTCGGATGCGGCGCGCTCGCAGCGGATCGCCGCCGGATCGCCGAAGGCCTGTGCGCTGGGGGAGGGGACGGGGCTGCTCATGCACGACTCCAGATGGGGATTGCCACGGCCGCTTCAAGGCGGACGCCGCCGCGACGCGACCGGACGCATGGCGCCATTGTCGCGCGCTTCGCCGCCGCCAGTTGCCACCGCCGGCTGGAACGCTGCATCCAGCGGCCGCGCATGAGTGACCGCGCGGGTACCGGTTGGTTGCGCACCGGCCGCGTTGTTCAGCGCCCGGCAATGCTTTTTAATCGGGCGATCTTTCAGCCCAGCAGATCCCATGCGTCTTATCGACTGCAGCGAAGCGCGTCATGCCAGTGCGATCCTGGACATCTTCAACGAGGCCATCGCCCATTCGACCGCGCTGTACGACTACCGGCCACGGCCACCGGAGAGCATGGTCGGCTGGTTCGCCACCAAGCGCGCCGGCGGATTTCCGGTGATCGGCGTGGAAGACGACGACGGCACCTTGATGGGGTTTGCCAGTTACGGCACCTTCCGTGCCTGGCCGGCGTTCAAATACAGCGTCGAGCACTCGATCTACGTGCACCAGGACCATCGCGGCAAGGGGCTGGGGCGCACGCTGCTGCAGACCCTGATCGCGGCGGCCGAGCAGCGTGGCGTGCACGTGCTGGTGGGCGGCATCGATGCCAGCAACCAGGCCAGCATCGCCTTGCACGAACAGTTCGGCTTCACCCACGCCGGCACCGTGCGCGAGGCCGGCTTCAAGTTCGGGCGCTGGCTGGATCTGGCCTTCTATCAGCGCATCCTGGCCACGCCTGCGGACCCGCACGACGATTGAGCGTGGTGGTGATGCGGCGTGACACGTTCTACGCGCGAACCTGCCGCAAGCGCTTGATGGAATAGCGCGCCGTGGCGTGTTCTCCTGCGCGTGCAGGGCCGCAGGACGCGTGATGCGCCGGACCCGATTACAGCGTCGTTTCCAGTGGCTGCACGGCATCTGGCAGAACGTCGCTGTTCACGCCCGGTAGCTTGTGCCCCGCCGACGGGACGGCCCGGGCGCCGATGGG
Organism: Xanthomonas cannabis pv. cannabis; assembly: GCF_000802365.1. Lineage (GTDB taxonomy): Bacteria > Pseudomonadota > Gammaproteobacteria > Xanthomonadales > Xanthomonadaceae > Xanthomonas > Xanthomonas cannabis. Next base: position 6,028 of record NZ_JSZE01000036.1, on the reverse strand, counting down.
AGACGGGTGTGCAGGCAGCACCGGCACCCGTCTCGCAAGGCGAGTGGCCGCTGGCGATCGGTAGCCTAGTGCGGATGCCGCTCGGTCGCGTAGGGATTGGCTTCGCCACTGCCCGGCGGGCGCAGCGTGTAGCGCTTGTAGGTCCACTGATATTGCGCCGGGTCGCGCCGGGCGATCTGTTCGATGCCGGCATTAAGCGCGCTGGCGGCGCGCACCGGGTCCGGGTCGGCCACGGCCGGGTCGGCCGGCTGCACATGCAGCGCAAACTGCAGGTCGTCGCCGGCGCGCTCGCACCAGCCGTACAGCACGGTGGCGCCGGTGCGTTCGGCCAACCGGTTTACCAGGGTCATGGTCAGCGCCTGCATGCCGAAGAACGGCGCAAATACGCCATCGCCCATCTTCGGCTGCTGGTCGGGCAGGATGCCGACCGCGCCGCCGTCCTTGAGCACCTTGAACAGCTGCCGCACGGCCGGGCCTTCGGCGCGCACCTGGCGCACGTTGTCGCCGCCGCGTGCCAGCTGCAGGAAGCCATCCACCGCCTCGGACTCCGGCGGCCGGTAGACAATCGCGATCGGCCCGCGTTCGGACAGCCACTGGTTGAGCAGCTCCCAGTTGCCGAAGTGCGGCGCGGCCACGATCACCCCGCGGCCGGAGGCCAGAGCCGCGTCGTAGAGCTCCTGGCCATTGCGCTGCAGACGCGCCAGGTTGTCTGCCGGCGGGCGGGTCCAGGTACGCAGCACTTCCAGGGTCTGGCGTGCGGTCGATCGCAGGACTTGTGCATGCAGCTGCGCGCGCTGTGCCGCGCTCAACTCCGGGTACGCCAGCTCCAGGTTGCGCCACGCCACGCGCGCCTCGCGTGCATTGAGCTTGCGCCAGCTCCAGGCCAGCGCATCGGCCACGCGTTTGAGCAGCGGCCAGGGCAGGCGGCCCACGGTGGCGGCGGTGGCATAGAGCAGGCGAGCGCGAAGATCAGGTGTCATCCGCGCAATTCTAAACAGCGCGGCCGGTGAAGACCCGCAGGTGACACGGCGGGCAGCGCTGGGCATGCTGCGCGGCACAGTTTGCTGCCCGGGATGCCCATGCTTGCCTTGATCCAACGCGTTATCCGGGCCTCGGTCACCGTCGACGGCCAGAGCGTCGGGCAGATCGGCCCCGGCCTGCTGGCCCTGGTCGGGGTGGAGCCCGGCGACAGCGATGCGCAGATCCGGCGCCTGGCCGAGCGCCTGCTCGGCTACCGGGTATTTGGCGACGACGCCGGCAAGATGAACCGCTCACTCACCGACACCGGTGGCGGCCTGCTGCTGGTCAGCCAGTTCACCCTGGCTGCGGACACCAGCTCCGGCAACCGGCCGGGCTTCAGCACCGCCGCGCCGCCGCAGGAGGCTGAACGGGCGTTCAATCAATTGGTGGCGATCTGCCGCGAAAAACATCGCGGCGGGGTGGAAACCGGGCGCTTCGGGGCCCATATGGTTGTCGACCTGGTCAACGACGGCCCGGCGACCTTCCTTCTCAGACCCTAGATACACCACGTCCACCAGCGGTCCCGTCTTGAATCCGGCAGACCGGGCTTCACGCTGGTATAATGCTAGGTTCTCTTTCCAATCTCAAAGCCGGTGGCGCGAGCACTCATGGCCAACGAACGTCCTGCCCAGCAATCCGACATCAAGCTACTGATCAGCAAGGGCCTGGAACAGGGCTATCTGACCTACGCCGAAGTCAATGACCATCTGCCCGACGACCTGGTCGACCCGGAGCAGATCGAAGACATCATCAGCATGATCAACGGCATGGGCATCGATGTCCATGAAGTTGCACCCGATGCCGAAACCCTGCTGCTCAACGATGGCAACACCGGCAACCGCGAGGTTGACGATACCGCCGCCGAAGAAGCCGCCGCCGCGCTGACCGCGCTCGACACCGAAGGTGGCCGTACCACCGACCCGGTGCGCATGTACATGCGCGAAATGGGCACGGTCGAGCTGCTGACCCGCGAAGGCGAAATCGCCATCGCCAAGCGTATCGAAGAAGGCCTCAGCCAGGTCCAGGCAGCACTGGGCGTGTTCCCGCTGTCGACCGAAATGCTGCTCGCCGATTACGAAGCGCACAAGGAAGGCAAGAAGCGTCTGGCCGAGATCGTGGTCGGCTTCAACGACCTGATCGAAGAAGCCGATGCTGCCGCTGCTGCACTGGCCGCCGCCGGCCCGGTCGCCGTGGACGAAGACGCCGTCGATGAAGACGACGACGAAGACGGCGATGACGACGCGGCCGAAGAAGAGGCCGGCCCGACCGGCCCGGACCCGGTGGAAGTTGCCACGCGCATGGAGAACCTGGCCAACGAATACGCCAAGTTCAAGAAGATCTATGCCAAGAACGGCGCCGAGCACAAGCTGGTGGTCAAGGCGCGCGAAGATATGGCCGCCATCTTCACCACGCTCAAGCTGCCGCTGCCGCTGACCGACGCGCTGGTCACCCAGCTGCGTGGCGTGGTCAATGGCATCAAGGACCACGAGCGCAAGGTGCTGCACCTGGCCACCACCGTGGCACGGATGCCGCGCAAGGACTTCATCCGCTCCTGGGAAGGCAACCAGACCAACCTGGAATGGGTGGAAGACGCACTCAAGCGCAAGCAGAAGTGGTCGTCGGCGCTGCGCGACGTCAAGGACCAGATCGTCTCCGAGCAGCAGGGCTCGATCGAGATGGAAAAGGCCAACTACCTGACCCTCGCCGAGATCAAGGAAATCAGCCGTGCGATGGCCTACGGCGAAGCCAAGGCACGTAAGGCCAAGAAGGAAATGGTCGAGGCCAACCTGCGCCTGGTCATCTCCATTGCCAAGAAGTACACCAACCGCGGCCTGCAGTTCCTGGACCTGATCCAGGAAGGCAACATCGGCCTGATGAAGGCTGTGGACAAGTTCGAATACCGTCGCGGTTACAAGTTCTCCACGTATGCAACGTGGTGGATTCGCCAGGCCATCACCCGTTCGATCGCCGATCAGGCGCGCACCATCCGTATTCCGGTGCACATGATCGAAACGATCAACAAGTTGAACCGCATTTCCCGCCAGATGCTCCAGCAGTTCGGCCGCGAGGCCACGCCGGAAGAACTGGCCAAGGAAATGGACATGCCGGAAGACAAGATCCGCAAGGTGATGAAAATCGCCAAGGAGCCGATCTCGATGGAAACCCCCATCGGCGACGACGAGGATTCGCATCTGGGCGACTTCATCGAGGACACCAACGTGGAGTCCCCGATCGACAACACCACCAACATCAATCTCTCCGAGACGGTGCGCGATGTGTTGGCCGGCCTCACCCCGCGCGAGGCCAAGGTGCTGCGGATGCGCTTCGGTATCGACATGAACACCGATCACACGCTGGAAGAGGTGGGCAAGCAGTTCGACGTCACCCGCGAGCGGATCCGCCAGATAGAGGCCAAGGCGTTGCGCAAGCTGCGTCACCCCAGCCGCTCGGAACAGCTGCGCTCGTTCCTGGATATCGACTGACCTGTCAGTCGCATCCGCACGGTGGTCCCAACAGCCCCGCACACGCGGGGCTGTTGCGTTTCAGGCGCTGACCCGGCAATGCTGCTGCAGGCTGCACTGGATGGAGGAGATCGGCTTCACACCTCGGTGACGAAGCCGCACGGCAACGCACTATTAAGTAGATGTTTCTTTCAATCTCACGTGGTATTCCAGCCGGCGCTTCTAAGTTGATCCACGAAAGGAAACGAGGCCATCCGATGAGTAGACAAAGCCGCTACGAAACCACCACCTACCGCGATCACGAGATCCGCGTTCGTGCCGAACAGGCCACGCCAACGGCCAAGTGGACGCTCTGGGTGGACGTCTACGCCGACGGAGGCAGCACGCGCCTGCCCCGTATCAACGACCGGACCCAGACTTGGGATACCTACCAGGACGCCATTGCGCAAGGCTTCCGCGAAGGTCGCCAGCTGATCGACAGGCAGCAACAAACCGCGGATGTGTGATGGTTTCCCGCAGTTTATGTGTGGCGATCGAACAGCACGTACAGCTTGAGCGGCCCGCCTATCTCCGCTGGCGTCTGCAGCGCGCTTGGGTTCGTGTGCAGTGCGGTTAGATAGGCGCTTGGAAAGCGGACGAAGGATGCAGCAAGCAGTCAGCACCAGGCATCCAGCAGACAAGCTTGTTGGCGGACAGGTAAACTTGCACCACTCCTGTGGGCCCGACGCATGGCATGCGGCACCAGCGAGCGCTGTGCAGCAGGGCCTATAGCTCAACGGTTAGAGCAGAGGACTCATAATCCTTTGGTTGAAGGTTCGAATCCTTCTGGGCCCACCATAAAATCAAGGGCTTAGCTTGTGCCAAGCACCCTGATTTGAGGCCGCCGGGAAAATTGCCGGGAAAATTAGCTGCGCTTTGGCGGCTTTACCACTGGCAGTGCGTGGTCATAGCGACCTGTAGTTGCTGGTGTTACGTGCCCTGCAGCATCTTGTTTGTCGCCCCGGTTGCCAACTGTGTCGGTAATGCCGCGATGCTTGAGGCCATGCAGAGAAAAGCGCTCCTGTTTCGTGATGATCCCTTCGGTCATTGCGAGCGTGATGAATCGTTGCCAGGCACTATCCAGAGATGACTTAGCCATGGGGCTACCAGTCTGTTCAACGAGTAGCCGCCGATCCTCAGCCTTGATAGGGACTGGAAAGCTTCGGTTTTTCTTAGTCCAGATCGCGGTACGCCGCGCTGCTAGGAAATCCCACGCTTCGATCATCTCAGGGTCCCACTCGGTAAGCGTGTCGCGTGATCCTTTGCGCCGCTGAGCATGTGATACGCCCAGGGTTTCCTAGACATCTCATGGCCATGGAAAATGGTCGATTCGGAGGTGTCTATGAGCAGCAAGCGGTATACGGATGAGTTCAAGATCGAGGCGGTCCGGCAAGTGACTGATCGTGGGTTCAAGGTGGCAGAAGTCGCCGAGCGGCTGGGTGTCACCACGCACAGCCTGTACGCCTGGCTGCGCACGTTCGGCAAGCCTGGCGTGGTGCAGCGCGCCGAGGTGGACCAGAGCGCCGAGGTTCGGCGGCTAAAGGCAGAGTTGCGTCGAGTGACCGAGGAGCGCGACATCCTAAAAAAGGCCGCCGCGTACTTTGCCAAGGGGTAAAGGCAAAGTACGCCTTCATGCAAGCCCACTGCGGGGAATTCAGGGTGTGTGTGATGTGCCGGGTGTTGCGGGTCAACCGGGCGGGTTATTACGCCTGGTTACGCTCGCCCGACAGTGAGCGCGCCAAGGAAGATGATCGCCTGCTTGGACTAATCAAGCACCACTGGCTGGCCAGCGGCAGTGTTTATGGGCATCGCAAGATCACCACGGATCTGCGCGATCTAGGTGAGCGTTGTAGTCGCCATCGGGTGCATCGGCTGATGCGCACCGAGGGACTGCGTGCCCAGGTGGGCTATGGTCGCAAACCGCGCTTCCATGGAGGGATGCAGTGCAAGGCGGCTGCCAACCTGCTTGACCGACAGTTCGACGTGACGGAGCCGGACACGGCCTGGGCGAGTGATTTCACCTTCATCCGCACGCATGAAGGCTGGATGTATTTGGCTGTTGTGATCGATCTGTTTTCCAGGCAGGTTGTCGGCTGGGCGATGCGCGATCGGGCCGACACCGAGTTGGTCGTGCAGGCCTTGTTGTCTGCGGTGTGGCGGCGCAAACCCAACGCTGGTTGCTTGGTTCATTCGGACCAAGGGTCTGTCTACACCAGCGATGACTGGCGCAGTTTCCTGGCGTCCCATGGCTTGGTGTGCAGCATGAGTCGGCGTGGCAACTGCCACGACAACGCACCCGTGGAGAGCTTCTTCGGCCTGCTCAAACGCGAGCGGATCAGGCGGCGGACCTATCCCACCAAGGACGCCGCTCGCGCCGAGGTATTCGACTACATCGAGATGTTCTACAACCCCAACCGCCGCCACGGTTCAACTGGCGACTTGTCCCCTGTAGAGTTTGAACGGCGCTACGCGCAACGAGGGTCTTGAGTGTCTACGGAACCCTGGGC
>NZ_JSZE01000035.1 GCF_000802365.1 Xanthomonas cannabis pv. cannabis | reverse complement strand
GCTCGACGGCCATGAGCAGACGCAAAAGCGTGCCGGCCAGCGGCCGCCACCTATGGATGAACACGCCTGAAGGAAACCGATCAGAGCTCGCGGATCGAGATCCTGATCAACACAGTTGCTACAGGGACGCACTTGCGGCGTGTCTCGCGAGCGGTGAGGGCGCCGCGCGCTCGACCAGAGGTGAAGATCGCCAAGCGCTCGCGACACGCACATGCGAGCGTCGCTACTCGATTGCTCAATCCCGCGAGCGGTGAGGGCCGCGCCCTCGACCAGACTTGAGGATCGCAAGCCATCGCGATACGCGCGATACGCACGATGCAGTCGTCGCTACTTGGCACCTCGCTGCCCGACGGCCACCGCACGGTCTTGGTGCATTACTGCACGAAAGCCGGGAATGGGACGATGCCAGCGGTACTGCAGTGCCCCTCGAAAAGCCACGGGCCTCCCGCACAAACCGACTATTTTTCAATCACTTGTATGCCGTGACGCCACGGTGAATAAGTTGGCACGGTGATTGCGTAGCACTCACGTGCAGGTGCAACGGCGTGCCTGCAACAACACGTATACGGTGCAGCGGTTCAACGGCGACCCGCACGCATCCAGGACAACGGCGTCCTTCCGGTTTACCGGAGGGGCGCCGTTTTTTTTGGCCATCGCACTCGAAGAGGTCTCCATGCAGCGCTCGTTCTGGCGATCCGGGCACACGCCCACCTTGTTCGCATCCTTCCTGTATTTCGACCTGAGCTTCATGGTGTGGTATCTGCTGGGACCACTGCAGGTGCCGATTGCGCAATCCCTGGGGCTGGACACGCAGCAGCGCGCCCTGATGGTGGCGGTGCCTATCCTGTGCGGCGCGCTATTGCGCCTGGTGCTGGGCATGTTTGCCGACCGCATCGGGGCAAAGCGTGTCGGCGTGATGGCGCAGCTTGCCGTGATCGCGGCCTTGTTCGGTGCCTGGCAGTTGGGCGTGCACAGCATGGGCCAGGTGCTGCTGCTGGGCGTGTTGCTCGGTATCGCCGGCGCTTCGTTTGCGGTGGCATTGCCGTTGGCATCGCGCTGGTATCCGCCCGAGCATCAGGGTACTGCGATGGGCATTGCCGGTGCCGGCAATTCCGGCACGGTGCTGGCGGCATTGTTCGCACCGATGCTGGCGGCAGCGTTCGGCTATCAGAACGTGTTCGGGCTGGCGTGCATCCCGTTGGTGCTGACGCTGATCGTGTTTGCCTCCATCGCCAAGGAGGCGCCCACGCCAGTGGCACGCAAGCAGTGGTCCGACTATGGGCGCGTGCTGGTGGGCAACCGCGACGCGTGGCGCTTCATGTTTTTCTACGCGATCACCTTTGGCGGATTCTCCGGCTTTGCCAGCGCGCTGCCGGGCTACTTCCACGACCAGTTCGACTTCGATGCGCGTACCGCCGGCTGGGCGACCGCGGCCTGCGTGCTGGCCGGGTCGGTGATGCGGCCGCTGGGCGGGGTGATTGCCGACCGCGTCGGCGGTACCCGCGCCTTGCTGGCGGTGTATCTGCTAGTGGCCACGCTGGTGGGCATTGCCGGGTTTGGTGCAGGCGGCGCCACCATCACGCTGGCGTTGTTCGTGCTGACGTTGCTATGCCTGGGCGCCGGTAATGGCGCGGTATTCCAGCTGGTGCCGCAGCGGTTTGGCCAGGAGATCGGCGTGATGACCGGGTTGATCGGCATGGCCGGCGGCATCGGCGGCTTTGCACTTGCCGCCGGGTTGGGCGTGCTCAAGCAGCACACCGGCAGCTACGCCCTGGGCATGTGGCTGTTTGCCGCGTTCGCACTCGGCGGCTGGGGCTTGCTGGCTGGCGTGAAGACCCAGTGGCGCAGCGAATGGTCCACCGCCGGCGCGGCACGCGTCTGACATGTCGACAGGAATCCAGGCAATGAAGCAACCCAGATTGGTCGTCATCGGCAACGGCATGGCCGGCATCCGCACGGTGGAAGAACTGCTCAAGCTGATGCCGGGCATGTACCACATCACCGTGTTCGGCGCCGAGCCGCATCCCAACTACAACCGCATCCTGCTTTCACCGGTGCTGGCCGGCGAGCAGGAGTTCGACGATATCGTGTTGAACCCGCTGCAGTGGTACCGCGACAACGGCATCCAGCTGCATCTGAACACCGAAGTCACGCGCATCGACCGGGTGCGCCGCCGCGTGATTGCCGCCGATGGCACCGAGGCCGAATACGACCGGTTGTTGATCGCCACCGGCTCGGTCCCGTTCGTGCTGCCGGTTCCGGGCAATGACTTGAAAGGCGTCATCGGGTATCGCGATATCCAGGACACCCGCACCATGATCGACACCGCGCGCACGAAGCAGCATGCGGTGGTGATCGGCGGCGGGCTGCTGGGCCTTGAGGCGGCCAATGGCCTGAAGCTGCGCGGCATGGACGTCACTGTGGTGCATCTGGCCGGCTGGTTGCTGGAGCGCCAGCTCGACCCGGTGGCCGGTAATCTGTTGCAGCAGGCGCTGCGTGCACGCGGGCTGGAGTTCCGCCTCAACACCGCCACCAGCGCGTTGCTGGGCAATGCGCAGGGCGAAGTGATCGGGGTCAGGTTTGCCGATGGCAGCGAGATTCCGGCCGATCTGGTGGTGATGGCCGCCGGCATCCGCCCCAATACGCGGCTGGCCGAAGAGGCCGGCATCCACTGCTCGCGCGGCATCGTGGTCAACGACAGCCTGCAGAGCTTCGACCCGCGGGTGTATGCGGTGGGCGAGTGCGCCAACCATCGCGGCATTGCCTACGGCCTGGTGGCGCCGTTGTTCGAGCAGGCCAAGGTGTGTGCGAACCATCTGGCGCAGTTCGGCATCGGCATCTATCGCGGCTCGGTGGCCTCGACCAAGCTCAAAGTCACCGGTATCGATCTGTTCTCTGCAGGCGATTTCATGGGCGGCGATGGCTGCGAAGAGATCGTGCTGTCCGACCCGGCCGGCGGCGTCTACAAGAAGCTGGTGATCCGCGACGACGTACTGGTGGGTGCGTGCCTGTACGGCGACACCAGCGATGGCGGCTGGTACTTCAAGTTGCTCAAGGACGGCACGCCGATCCAGGCGCAGCGCGACCAGTTGATCTTCGGCGAGAGCGCGTTGGGCGACGCCGGCACCGGCGGACAGGACCGCGCCAGCGTGATGGCCGACAGCGACGAGGTCTGCGGCTGCAACGGCGTGTGCAAGGGCACGATCGTCAAAGCCATCAGCGAGCAGGGGTTGTTCACCGTCGATGAAGTGAAAAAGCACACCAAGGCGGCCAGCTCCTGCGGTTCGTGCACCGGCTTGGTCGAGCAGATCCTGATGAATTGCCTGGGCTCCAACTTCCAGGAAACCCCGAAGACCAAGGCCGTGTGCGCGTGTACCGACCTGAGTCATGGCGAGGTGCGTCGCGCCATCCGCGAGCACAAGCTGCTCACCCATGCGCAGGCCTACGCCTTCATGGAATGGCGCACGCCCAACGGCTGCGCCACCTGCCGGCCGGCGATCAACTACTACATGCTCTCGACCTGGCCGCATGAAGCCATCGACGACCCGCAATCGCGTTTCATCAACGAGCGTGCGCACGCCAACATCCAGAAGGACGGCACGTTCTCGGTCATTCCGCAGATGAAGGGCGGAGTGACCAATGCGGGCGAGCTGCGCCGCATTGCCGATGTGGCCGACAAATACGCCGTGCCGATGGTCAAGGTCACCGGCGGCCAGCGCATCGATCTGCTCGGGGTCAAGAAGGAAGATCTGGTGAACGTGTGGCGCGATCTGGGCATGCCTTCCGGTCACGCCTACGGCAAGTCGATCCGCACGGTGAAAACCTGCGTGGGCAGCGAGTTCTGCCGCTTCGGCACGCAGAACAGCACGCAGATGGGCATCGACCTGGAAACCATGCTGGCCAACATGTGGAGCCCGCACAAGGTGAAGCTGGCGGTGTCCGGTTGCCCGCGCAACTGCGCCGAATCCGGCATCAAGGACGTGGGCATCATCGCGGTGGATTCGGGCTGGGAACTGCATGTTGGCGGTAACGGCGGCATCAAGACCGAGGTGGCGCGCTTCCTGGTCAAGGTGAGCACCGCCGAGGAAGTGCGCGAATACACCGGCGCCTTTCTGCAGCTGTATCGCGAGCAGGCCTATTACCTGGACCGCACCGTGCACTACATCGCGCGCGTCGGCCTGGATTACATCCGCGCGCAGGTGGTGGACGACGCGGCCAACCGGCGTGCGCTGTACGAGCGGCTGCTGTACTCGCTCGAAGGCCTGGTCGACCCGTGGAAGGCACGCATCGCCGGCGAGCGCCGGCAGGAATATCAACCGCTACGCATTGCCGCGCCGGCCGCCACGGTGGAGGAATGAACATGCCGCACGACGCATGGGTGCGCGTGTGCGCCTTGCAGGACTTGCCGACGCTGGGCGCGCGCGTGCTGGAGGTCGAGGGCCTGCCGCCGATCGCCATCTTCCGCACCGCCAGCGACCAGGTGTTCGCGTTGCGCGACCGCTGCCCGCACAAGGGTGGGCCGCTGTCGCAAGGCATCGTGGCCGGCGACACCGTGACCTGCCCGCTGCACGGCTGGGCGATCGCGCTGCAGAGCGGGCAGGCCTGCGCACCGGACGTGGGCTGCGCGCCGCGCTACCCGATCAAGGTGGAGGCCGACGCGGTGTGGATCGTGCTGCAGGCGGTGGCGCAGCCGGACGCCGTTGCCGAGCCGGCCGCATGAGCGAAGGCCTGCAGCCGCCGTCGCCCGCCACCGCAGCCCTGCCGCAAGGGGCTGCGCCGATGCATCGCATCACGCGCTCGACCTGTTGCTACTGCGGGGTGGGCTGCGGTGTGCTGATCCACAGCGAGCACGACGCCGATGGCGAACGCATCGTCGGGATCGAAGGCGACCCGCTGCATCCTGCCAACCGCGGGCGTCTGTGCAGCAAGGGCCTGGCGCTGCCGCAGACGGTGGCGAGCACGCAGGGGCGGGTTGTCGCGCCGGAGCTGCGCCGTCATCGGCAGGCTCCGCGTGCACCGGTGAGCTGGGATCAGGCGCTGCAGCATGTCAGCAGCAAGCTGGCGGCGATCGTGCAGGAGCATGGCCCCGATGCCGTGGCGTTCTATCTGTCCGGGCAGTTGCTCACCGAGGACTACTACGTCTTCAACAAGCTGGCCAAGGGCCTGCTCGGCACCAACAATATCGACACCAATTCGCGCCTGTGCATGTCCAGCGCGGTCGCCGGTTACAAGCTTGCGCTCGGCGCCGATGGCCCACCGACCTGCTACGACGATCTGGAGCTGGCACAGACGGTGCTGTTTGCCGGCAGCAACATGGCGTACGCGCATCCGGTGCTATTTCGTCGGCTCGAAGACGCGCGCGCACGCAACCCGGACATCCGCTGGATCGTGATCGACCCGCGGCGCACCGATACCGCGGCCATGGCCGACCTGCACCTGGCCATCGAACCCGGCACCGACGTCGCCTTGTTCAACGGCATGCTGCACCACATGATCTGGGAGGGTCTGGTGGATGCGCATTTCGTTGCGGCGCATACCGATCAGTTCGATGCCCTCAAGCGAATGCTGCGCGAATACACCCCGCGCATGAGCGCCGAGATTTGCGGGATCTCGCACGAGGACCTGGTGCAGGCGGCCGAGTGGTTCGGGCGCAGCCCGGCGGCGTTGTCGCTGTATTGCATGGGCTTGAATCAGTCGGCGCACGGCACCGACAAGAATCTGGCGTTGATCAACCTGCATCTGGCTACGGCACAGATCGGCAAGCCCGGCGCCGGGCCGTTCTCGTTGACCGGCCAGCCCAATGCGATGGGCGGGCGCGAAGTGGGCGGCATGGCCACGATGCTGGCCGCCCATCGCGAGATCGGCAATGCCGAGCATCGCGCGGAGGTGGAACACCTGTGGGGCGTGCCGGCCGGGCGCATCTCGCCGAACCCCGGCACACCGGCGGTGCAGTTGTTCGAGCGCCTGCGTGCCGGCACGCTGAAGGCGGTGTGGATCGTCTGCACCAACCCCGTGCATTCGATGCCGGAGGTGGCCGGCATCCGCGCTGCGCTGGAACAGGCCGAGCTGGTGATCGTACAGGACGCGTTTTCCGGCACCGACACCGTGCCGTATGCCGACGTCCTGCTGCCGGCGGCCAGCTGGGGCGAAAAGGACGGCACGGTGACCAACTCCGAACGCCGCATCACCCGCGTGCGCAAGGCCGTGGAGCCGCCGGGCCAGGCGCGTGCGGACTGGTGGATCGCCAACGAAGTCGCGCGACGGCTGGAAGCCCGGCTGGCGCCGGCAACCGGCGCGGGGCTGTTCGCATTCGACAGCACCGCGCAGATCTTCGATGAGCACCGTACGTTGACGGTGGGGCGCGATCTGGACATCGGCGGGCTGGATTACCCGCAACTGGACAACGGCCCGCAGCAATGGCCGTTTCCTGCCGGCGCTGCGCATGGGCAGGCACGACGCTATGCCGATGGCGTGTTCGCCACTGCCAATGGCCGCGCGCAGTTCCATGCAACACCGTATCGCAAGGTGGCCGAAGCCACCTCGGCGCGCTTTCCGATGCGCCTGCTCACCGGCCGCCTGCGCGACCAATGGCATGGCATGTCGCGCACCGGTCGCGTAGCCGCCGCCTATGCACACAGCCCCGAGCCAGCGCTACGCATGCACCCGGACGATGCCGCACGGCGCGGGCTGGTGGCGGGCGAGCTGGTGCAGGTGGCCAGCAAGCGCGGGGCGCTGGTGCTGCCGCTGGAACTGTCCGACGAATTGCGCTCCGGCACGGTGTTTGCGGCAATGCACTGGAGCGGGCAGGCGCTGTCCAGCGGCGGCATCAACGAGGTCAGCACGCCAGCGGTGGATGCGCGCTCGCAGCAGCCCGAGCTCAAGCATGCGGCGGTGCGGGTGGAAAAGGCGGTGTTCGGCTGGCATCTGCTGGCCGCACGCCGTGGCGATGCGTTGGCGCTGCACCAGGCGCTGCAACCGCTGCTGCGCGAGTGCGGCTATGCCAGCCTGCGCCTGCATGCCGAAGCGCCGAGCGAGGGTGGCGGCGAATGGGCGGTCCTGCATGCTGCCTGCGAGCGCGCACCCGAGACGGCGTGGATCGAGCGCCTGGTGGCGGCGCTGCAACTGCCGGCCGGCGCCGACCTGCTGGAATACCGCGATCTGCGCCGTGGGCTGATGCGCCGGGTTGGCTGGCGAACCCAGGACGGGCACAGCCATATCGATGGCCTGTTGCTCACCGCAGCCCAGCCCAGTGACGCCAACCAGGCACTGCTGGCCACCGCATTGGCCGGCAAGCCGTGGCGCGCGGCGCGGCTGGCGGTATTCGCGCAGACACCTGTCGCGCCCAGCGACCCGATCGTCTGCACCTGCATGAATGTTGCGGCGTCGGCAATCCTTGCCGCCATCGACGACGGCGCCGATGTGGCGCAGCTCAAGCAACGGCTCGGCTGCGGCACCGTCTGCGGCTCGTGTGTTCCGCAACTGACCCGGCTGTGCCGGGAACCGCGGCTGGCCTGATGCACCTCTACCCTCCACACACTGCGAGATCCCTTATGTCCGTCATTCCTTCCTGCGCGCGTGATGTGGTGTTGTTGTCCGCCGGCCCCGGCGATCTGGACCTGCTGACCATCAAGGCGGTCAAGGCACTGGCCTCGGCACAGGTGCTGCTGCTCGACGACCTGGCCAACCCCGACATCGTGGAGCTGGCACCGCAGGCGCGGGTGATCCGCGTGGGCAAGCGCGGCGGTTGCCGCTCCACGCCGCAGGAGTTCATCTGCCGGCTGATGCGGCGGTATGCGATGCAGGGATTGCGCGTGGTGCGGGTCAAGGGCGGCGACGCGTTATTGTTTGGCCGCGCCGGCGAAGAGATCGGTTTCTTGCGCCGCGCCGGCGTGGGCGTGCAGGTGATCAACGGGGTGAGCGCGGCGTTTGCGGCAGCGGCGGCGCTGGACATCTCGCTGACCCATCGCAGTCACTGCCACGGCATCAGCTTCGTCACGGCGCACACCCACGACCATGGCGAGCCGAACTGGGGCGCGCTCGCTGCCAGCGGCACCACGCTGGGCATCTACATGGGCTTGCGCCGTGCCGATGCCGTGGCCACGGCATTACTGGCGCATCTGCCGGCCAGCACGCCGGCCGCCATCGTGCAGGCGGCAACGCGGCCGGAACAACAACGCCGGCTCACCACGCTGGGAGAGCTCGGCGTCACCGCCGCCGCCATGCTGCCGGGCCTGCCGACCTTGCTGCTCGTGGGAGAGGCGCTGTCCGAGGCGTCTGCCGCTTGCGACGACCGCCTTGCATCGATGCCGGAGCAGGCCGTTGGCTGAGCGGTGCGGGCACCGCAGGCGCGATGCTGCAAGGTTGTTGCAGGGCCCGTGCTCGCCCACCGTCGCGCAACGCGCTGCATGTGCGTCCCTATAAGCTCCATGGCGCTATCCATGCCGCCAAGGGTCCCGCGACGGTGGTCAGCCTAGGGCCAGTCACATGATCGGTGCGCAGAGCCTTCGAAGAGCGGCCAGCGACGCGGCGTCTTCGCTCGTCCCCGACGCGGGTGCAGTGAGGGCCGGTCGATCACCGCGCCCGTGCGTGGCTACGACCCGGCACGCCATCGCCGCATTGGTGGTTGCGAGCCTCGGCTCACGCTAGCGGCGCGCCAGCACGCGCTTTGCCCAGCGCAGCGCGACCCGCTCGTAAAGCATGTGATACGCCACGCCCAGCAACAGCGCAGCGGCCACGCTCAGTAGCAGATTCACCGGCCAGCTCGCCAGCGCACCGAGGCGCCGGGTGGCACGCGCCACCAGCGACATCAGCGGCATGTGCACCAGGTAGATGGCGTAGGACGCATTGCCGAGCAACAGCAGCGCTGGGCCCACGCGCAGCCAGCCGCGCCATTCCGCACGCACCAGTACCACCAGGGCACCGGCCACTGCCAGGCCGAACAGCGGCGAATGGGCGCGCTGTAGCCCGCTGCCGACGAAGCACCACAGCGCCACCACCGCGATCGCACCGCCGGCCCACGCCGGCCAGCGTGCAGTGCCGAGCGTTGCCCGTGCAGCCAACAGGCCGAACACGAACTCCAGCGTGATCGGGTGCAGCAGCAACGCGCGCCAGGATAGATCGACGGGCTGCTCGAACGGCGCACCGGCAACATGATGGACCGCGACGAGCGCGGCCCATGCCAGCGCGCAGCGCAGCGGGTAGCCGCTGCGAAAGAACAGCCACGCCAGCGCATAGAACATCAGCTCGTAACTCAGCGTCCACGCAACGCCCAACGCGGATTGGCCGTGTACCGGCAGCAGGCTGAGCGTGGCCAGCCAGGACCAGCCCATCTCGCCGCTGTCCCAGGCCGGACGCAGCGTGTAGGCCAACGCCAGCGCAAGGCCGACCGGCCAGTACGGCAGATAGATCCGGGTGAGGCGGCTGCTGGCGTAGTCGCGACTCCAGCCCGGCGTTTGGGGACTGGCGTGGTTGACGTAATAGAGGATGAAGCCGGACAGCACGAAGAAGAAATCCACGCCCAGATAGCCGTGCGCCAGCACGGCGGCCACGGCAGCCGGCAACGGCTCCACCAGATGCGTGGTCGGCAGCACGCTATGACTGAGCACCACCAGCAGCGCGGCCAGTGCGCGCCCGGCCTGCAGGACGCGGATGGTGGGGCGGGCGGGAATGGACACCATCGCGGGCGGCAGCGCAGGGGCGGGAGGCCCGCCTGCGGTCAGGCAACCGGCACGGCAGCGTTGCCGAACATGTCGGCCTGTTCGGCGCGCAGACGATCGATCAGACGGTGCCCGGGAAGCTGCACATCGTCGTAGCTGAGCACCTGGTCCTTGCGCACCGCATGGCGCAGCACGCAGCCTTCGGCCACGCCCATCGGCAGCAGCCGCGCCCCCGCGGTGAGGTCGGCACGCTCGCATTGGCCGTAGCTCATGTACCCGCCCAGCCCGTCGATGATCTCGCCCGCGGCAAGGTCGCGCTTGGCGGTGGCGACCACCTCGACCAGCGGCGCCCCCAGCGGCTGCAACACCGCATCGCCCATCAACACCACGCGCGCGACCGACAACGGCACCTCGAAATGGCACAGGTGATACGGCGTGTAGAAGCTGTACAGCGGACCCTCGCCGAGCTTGTAGAGATTGAGATAGTGCCGCTGCCTGGCATCGTCGTGGCTGGCCAGCACGAACACGCCCGGCGAGGGCAGGGCGCCGACCACGTAATCCACCGCGCCTCCGGCCGCGCGCAAGGCGTCGATGTCGTAGCGCTTGGTCAGCTCGTCGACATGCCCGCGGTGCGTGTAGCCGGTCATGCCACGCTGCAGGATCGACATGCCGGTGCCATTGGCCACGATGGCCTGTTCGAAGCTGATCTTGGTGCCGTCGGCGAAACTGGTCACCATGTGCGGGTCCTGCCCCCACTGCGCCGCAAATGCAGCCTGCGTGGCCGGGGTGCGATACGGGTCCTGCAGTCCCTTGATGTTGCCGCACAGCAGCGGGGTCAGGCCGATCGAGCGCACGAAGCGGTACAGGTTCATCTGTACGCCCGGCTGATCGCCATCGCAGGCACTGAAGATCACCCCGGCCGCGTCGGCCTTGCGTTTGAGCAGCGGGCCGACGGTGCCATCGAGCTCGGCATTCATCGTGACCACATGGCGGCCGTTGGCGATCGCCCCCAGGCTGATGCGGGCGCCGTAGTCGATGGCGCCGGTGGCATCGATCAGGCAATCCAGGCTGGCGCATTCGTAGACCAGCGCCGGGTCGTCGGTGACGGCCGGGATGCCGGCAGCGATCTGGCGCTGCAAGGCGCTGGCGCCATCGACCCGCTGCGCCTGTTGGCCGGCTTGCCGATAGGCCTCCAGCGCCTTGTCCACGCTGCGGTTGCAGATCACCGCCACGCGCATGCCCGGCACTGCCTGGGCGATCTGGTTGACCAGCCCGCGCGCCATGAAACCGGCGCCGTACAACCCCACTTGCAACGGGCGCCCGGCAGCGGCACGCGCCTGCAACAAGCGATCGACGTTCATGCGCGCTCCTGCGCGGTGAGCCCGGCCAGCAGGGGAATGCCGTGGGCCTGCGCATCGAAGTCCGGCCAGCCGGTGTCCTTGTCGGAGACGCACTGCGGTACGCGCGGCCAGCGCATGCCGATGCGCGCATCGTCCCAGCGCAGCCCGCGCTCGGCCTGTGGGGCATACATGGCACTGGCGAAGTACAGCGCTTCGGTCTGCGGCTGCAGGGTGATGAAGCCGTGCGCGAAGCCGCGCGGCACATACAGCGCCAGACGGTTGTCGGCACTGAGCTCGGTGCCGTACCACTGCAGATAGGTGGGCGAATCCGGGCGCAGGTCGACGATGGCATCCCACAGCGCCCCGCTGATGCAGCGCACGATCTTGACCTCGGCCGCAGGCGGCAACTGGTAGTGCATGCCGCGCAAGGTGCCGGCTTCGGCATTGAACGAGTTGTTGACCTGGACGAACGCAGAGGCCAGACCGGCCTGCGCCATTTCGTCGCTGCAGAACACCCGTGCAAACCAGCCGCGCGCATCGCCGCGCGGTTCCGGCGCAATCACGAACGCACCTGCCAGCGGCGTGGGGTGGAAGATCATGCCGCCGCCCTCAGGTCCGGGGCCAGCGTGCCCGCGTCGACCAACTGCTGCAGGATCCGCAGCCGAATGAAATCCGAGTTGCGGCGGAAGTCGCGATCATCAAAGCCGGCACGCTGCAGGTCGTCGCGCAGTTCGGTGATGGTGGAGCGCAGTGTCTCCTGCGGCTGATGCGCAGGCGCCAACCGTTCGAACAGGGAGAAATCCACCCGGTACGACCGGTTGTCTGCCGGTGCGTCGGCGCAGATCGACACGCTTGCGCTGGGGAATGCCACGCCCACGGCCTGGGCGAGATCGCGGATCTGCACGTTCCACCGCTGCGCGCCCGCATTGACGAACAGGAACTGCCCGCCGTTGTCCGGTGCGCGACGCGATGCCCAGTCGATGGCACGTGCCATGTCGCGTACGTGGATCAATGGCCGCCACGGCGAGCCGTCCGAAAGCACCTCGACGCTGCCGTTGGCCACCGCACCGGCGACGAAATCGTTGAGCACCAGGTCCAGCCGCAGCCGTGGCGACGCGCCGCATGCAGTGGCAAAGCGCAGGCAGGTGATCACCATGCGGGTGTCCAGGCGCGCGAGCGCACGTTCGGTGTCGATCTTGGAGTGCGCGTAGGCGGTCAGCGGCGCGACATCGCTGCGCTCCGACCGCGGCGTGCCATCGGCTGCTGCGCCATACACGCTGCAGCTGGACGCGAACACGAAGTGACCCACGCCCGCCTGCGCGGCGGCCTCGGCCACGGCGACGCTGGCACGGCAGTTGATCGCATCGGTGACCTGCTCGAAGCGCTTGCCCATCGCATCGTTGGAGATCGCCGCCAGATGCACCACCGCGTCGAACCCGCGCAGCTGCTGCGCATCGAGATCACGCACGTCGCCGAACCATTGCTGGTCCAGCACCACTTCCGGCAGCCGCCGCGGGTCGGACAGGCAGTGCGCAAACCAGCCGCGGTCGATGCCGACCAGCCAGGCCTGTGGATAGCGCTGACGTAGGTGCGCGGCCACGACCGGGCCGATATAGCCCATGTTGCCGGTGATCAGAATGCGCATGCTTACTCCCACACGCGCCAGGGCGCGCGATTGGTGGACCAGAGGGTTTCCAGATGGTTGCGGTCGCGCAAGGTGTCCATGGGCTGCCAGAACCCGTCGTGGCGATACACGCTCAACTGGTTGCGGTCGACCAGCGCTTCCAGCGGGCTGTTTTCCCAGACCGTGCTGTCGTCCTCGATCACGTCGATCACTTGCGGGTCGAGCACGAAGAAGCCCCCGTTGATCAGTCCATCGCCGTCGACCGGCTTCTCGCGGAAACCGGTCACCTGCCCACCGTCCACGCGCAGTGCGCCGAAGCGCCCCGGTGGCTGCACGGCGGTGACCGTGGCCAGCCGTCCTTCGCGGTGATGCAGCGCGATGGCCGCACCGATGTCGATGTCAGCCACGCCGTCGCCATAGGTCATGCAGAACGCCGATTCGCCGCGCAGATGCTCACGCACCCGACGCAGGCGCCCGCCGGTCATGGTCTGCGCGCCGGTGTCCACCAGCGTCACCCGCCACGGCTCGGCGCGGGTGTTGTGCAAGGTGGTGGTATTGCTGCCGAGGTCGCAGGTCACGTCCGATTCGCGCATGTGGTAGTTCATGAAGAAATCCTTGACCACCTCGCCGCGATAGCCCAGACAGACGATGAAATCCTGGATGCCGTGATGGGCGTAGATCTTCATGATGTGCCAGAGGATCGGCTTGCCGCCGATCTCCACCATGGGCTTGGGGCGGATGGCGGTTTCCTCGGAAAGGCGCGTGCCCAGCCCGCCCGCAAGAATCACTGCTTTCATTGCTGATCCCTCGATCTGAACACATACGACGCTGCGGTCACGCGGTCATGCTCATCGCCAGCGTCGGCGGGGAGGCGGCGTGCTCGGCCATGGCGGCCAGACTGTCGAGCAGGGCGATGCGCTCGGCCAGCAACGGTGGGCGCGGCAACTGCAGGGTGTCGAGCACCTGCGCCCAGCGGTGTGCCCAATCGTGCCGGCGCAGTGACTGCACCGTGTTGTGGACGCGCGCCCGTGCAAGGCGGTCGGTCTGCTGTTCCAGCTCCTGCAGGAAGGCGCCAATGTCGTCCAGTGCCGGCGACAGCTCGATCACCGCGTCCTCCCAATCGAAGAACTGGCCGAACTCCGGGCAGCGTTGCGCCGAGCCGACGATCACGGCGCCGCCGGCCGCGCCTTCGAAATACCGCGTGGCCAACGCCTGCTTTTGCACGCCCTTGAAGGCCCCTGCCGTATCCACGGTGAAGTCGTGTGCCATGAAGAACTTGGCGCGTTTGATCATCGCCGCGGACTGCAAGCGATGCGCAGACCAGTCCGGCACCGCGCCGCCGCGCAGTGCATCGTGCAGGTAGAAGAACTCCGGGTGTGCCCGCGCATGGTCGAGCAGTTGCGCATGCACCTGGGGCATGCGCCGCCCGATGCTCAGCACATCGATGCAGCGCTGCGGCGGCCGTGGCACGGGGGTGGCCAGCACGGTGTCGCAGGCACTGGCAAGAAACGACACCGGCGTGCGGGTGTACTGCTGCAGTGCATCCACGCAACTGGCATTGAGCACGAACACGTGATCGAACTGATCCAGCACCTGCAGCTCGGCTTTCTGCGCGTGCAGCAGTTCCGGCCAGGTCTCCAGCAGGTACACCGCACGCAGCTGGCAGCGTTGATGCCAGCCATCGATGCGCGCGAGCGTGCTCAACTCCTTGGGAAACTGGCACACGTAGAAGAACAGGTCGTAGTCACGGTCGAGCTGCTGCGGTTGCGCATTGGACAGGGCAGGGCGGCCGCTCAAACGCCGCAGCGCGGACACACTGCGATACGCAAGCTCGTTGACCAGGTACGACACGCTCGGAGTGACGCCGCGTCCGCTTGTATAGTCCGCTGCCGGCGGACACAGCAGCTGCGCATGCTCCAGGCTGCGGACGACGTTGAGCAATGCATACGCCTGTCCATTGAATGCTTCTGGCCAGGCCTGGTAGTTGGAGGCCAGCAAGACCGAACGCAGTGCGTCCATTGAAACTCCTTTGACCCATGCACATCCGAACCGTGCGACCGATGGTCGCGCTCGGGTGGGGTGGACGTGCATGTGTCGGATGCGGCGGGGGAGGCCACTCAAAAACCGCGGTAAATCGTGGCGAAACGCACATCGATAGTAGGGGCTGATCGTGAGAGGCCGGTGAGAACGGTCACAACAACCCGCGCAGTGCGCCGGGTCGCTACACTGGCCCGCCGTCGAACGAGCGTAGTCATGCATGACGTCGAATGCATCGTGGTGGGCGCAGGCGTCGTCGGGCTCGCTATCGCACGTTGCCTTGCAGTGCAGGGCCACACGGTGCTGGTGCTGGAGTCGGAAGCGGCCATCGGTACGGGCACCAGTGCGCGCAGCAGCGAGGTGATACATGCTGGTCTGTACTATCGGCCCGGTTCGTTGAAGGCACGGTTGTGCGTCCGCGGCCATGCCTTGCTCTATACGTACTGCGCGCATCGCAACGTGCCGCACCGACGCTGCGGAAAGCTCGTCGTCGCCTGCGATCACGCACAGCAGCAACAACTTGATCGCCTGCAGCACAATGCGGCGCTCAGTCATGCCCCTGCATTGATTCCGCTCAGCGCTGCCCAGCTCCGCGCCCGCGAGCCCGCACTGCAGTGCGTCGCTGCGCTGGAATCGCAGAGCACCGGCATCGTCGACAGCCATGCGCTGATGCTGGCATTGCAGGGTGATGCACAGGCGCACGGCACCACCTTCGCGTTACGCACGGCGGTGCAGCGCGTCGAACCGGTGGCGCAGGGAGTGCGCGTGGTGATTGCCGACGATGCTGCCACCTCGCTCAGCTGCCGCTGGTTGATCAATGCGGCCGGTCATGGCGCGCCATCGCTGGCCGCGACGATCGCGGGCCTGCCCGCGCACGCGCAGGTGCAGGCGTTCTTTGCCAAGGGCAGCTATTTCACCCTGGCCGGGCGGGCTCCATTCCGGCAGCTGATCTATCCGCTGCCCGAGCCGGGTGGGCTGGGCGTGCATCTCACCCTCGACCTGCACGGCCGGGCGCGTTTCGGCCCGGACGTGGAATGGGTGGCGCAACCGGACTACCGTTGCGCACCGGCGCCGGCGGCCGCGTTTGTCGCTGCCATCCGCCGGTACTGGCCAGGCCTGCCGGACGATGCCCTGCAGCCCGGCTACTGCGGCGTGCGCCCGAAGATCCACGGGCCGGCGCTTGCGGACGCGGACTTCCGTATTGATGGACCGGCACGGCACGGCATTCCTGGCCTGGTCAACTTGTTCGGCATCGAATCGCCGGGTCTGACCGCGTGCCTGAGCATCGCCGAACATGTGCTGGCGCTGCTGCAGGAACACCCGGCTCCCGTCGACACACCTCCGACCGACCTAAAGGTGGGCGCCGCATGTATCTGATCCAGCTGCTGCTGCCGCTGACCGATAACCAGCGCCAGCCGTTTGCATCGAGCCTGTTCGACCGTGTCCACAGCGAGCTGGCCGAGCGCTTCGGCGGCATCACCGCCTACACCCGGGCGCCGGTGAGCGGGGCCTGGCGGGAAGATGGCGCGCAGTTGGTGCGCGACGACCTGGTGATCTACGAGGTCATGGCCGACACGCTCGATACAGCGTGGTGGCACAGCTATCGTGCCGAGCTGGAACGGCGCTTTCGGCAGGACCAGCTGATCGTCCGCGCGCATGACGTCGCCTTGCTTTAGCGGCGCCAGAGACCTCGGAGTGATGCCGTCCGGGTTGGGCTGGTAGCGCTACCTGCCTTTGCACCGCAATGGGTCCGGCGCAGATCGGTCAGGTGTGCAAGATTTGCACAGCGAGCGCAGCGGTTTTTTCCTGCCTGTGTCCGCCCTGCCCCCGCCGGGCCTGGTGTTTCGGGTTGGCACGATTGTTGCGGTAAGCCCATTACCCAATGACGTACCCGAAGCATCGAGAGGAGGCACAGTGGAAGACGGTCAGAACAGTACTCGTAGCCGGCGCGGCTTTGCCGCATTGGACCCGGAAAAGCGCCGCCTGCTGGCCAGCAGCGGTGGCAAGGCCGCGCATGCCAGCGGCAATGCGCACGAATTTACCAGCGACGAGGCACGCGAAGCAGGTCGGAAGGGCGGCCAGGCGGTGAGCCGCGATCGCGATCATATGTCGCGTATCGGCAGCAAGGGCGGGCGCTCCAAGCAGGCCAAGCCACAGGAAGAATCCGCGTAACCCCCGCAGCGGCATGCGAGGGCATGCCGGCGCGGCACGTGGAATGCAGGCCCTTCGCCAT
This sequence comes from Xanthomonas cannabis pv. cannabis, assembly GCF_000802365.1. Lineage (GTDB taxonomy): Bacteria > Pseudomonadota > Gammaproteobacteria > Xanthomonadales > Xanthomonadaceae > Xanthomonas > Xanthomonas cannabis. Next base: position 9,328 of record NZ_JSZE01000035.1, on the reverse strand, counting down.
GGGGCGTGGGGCCTGCTGCGTTTTGCGAGCGTCGCTGGATGCGGGCTTGCTAGACAATCGATTGCACGCCACTTGCCTCGACAGCACCCATCGGGATGCCGCAGCAAACGCGGCGGCGATAACCGCCTGATCCGAAACGTGCCGATCAGCCGAGCGGAAATTTTTGCAGCCCTTCAACCGCACGCCATCGATTGCAGGGAAAAATTTCGCTGTTGGGCGTACACGGGGCGCCCGGTCGGCAGAATTTGCAGGGGACGTGGACGAGCGCCTTGCGTACGCGGCGAGAGTGTTGACGATGCAGGTGGTGTGATCAGCCGCGACCACGCACGGTGCCAAGCGCAACGCATCTTGCCCCGGGTCTGAAGCTCACGCTCCCGACGCCCACGCTGGTCAAGCCGGCGGTTACCACGTGAGCTGCGCTTCCACGCACGCAGCTGCTCTTCCATGTCAACAGCGTGTGCAAGCGCCACGCAATGTTCACTTCAAGCAGCCGCATCTTTCATGCGCCGCAGGCCAGGCTGAAGCCATCGCACACCAACAGGAGATTGCACATGGCCGAACCCAAAGAGAATTTGATGGACTGGCTGCGCGACGCGCATGCCATGGAGCAGCAGGCCGAGCAGATGCTCAAGGCCCAGGCCGCGCGTATCGAGCACTACCCCAAGCTCAAGGCGCGTATCGAGCAGCATCTGGAAGAGACCCTGGGACAGCAGCGCCTGGTCGAGTCCTGTATCGAACGTCTCGGCGGCTCGCCGTCGGTGATCAAGGACACCATGGGCAAGATGGCTGCCTTTGGCCAGGCCATGGGCGGCATGACCACCTCCGACGAGATCGTGAAAGGAGCAATGGCGAGCTACGTGTTCGAGAACCTGGAGATCGCGACCTACACCGCGCTGCTGGGTGCAGCAAAGACGGTGGGCGACATCGAGACCCAGCGCGTGTGCGAGCAGATCCTGCCGCAGGAGCAGGCCATGTCCGACTGGCTGCTGGCGCATCTGCCCGAGCTGACCGAAGAATTCCTGGTCCGCGATGCCACACCGGGCGTCACTGCCAAGAAGTGAACCTGGTCTGCCGATGTCAACGGCTGCCCGATGGGCCCCGCACGGCGGGGCCTTTTTTTGTTTCTGCAGTGCAAGCGCTTACCCTAGCGCCCTCTCTGGCAATGGTTTTACGTATGACTGCGCATTCCGGCTATCCGATCGGCACCCCCGGCCACGCCTGGGGCGAGGGCGAACGCAACGCATGGCGCGCCCGTCAGCGCGTGCAGCGCAGTTACAGGGACGAGGTTGTGCGTCCGATCGAGGGCTTGGCCGACCGCTACGAACTGATTCCCTACGGCACTCTCGTTGCCGAACAAACCCGGTACCCGTTGCTGGCGCTGCGCAGCGCCCGCTGGGACCCGCGCCTGCCGTGCGCGCTGGTGACCGGCGGCGTGCATGGCTATGAGACGAGCGGGGTCCGCGGCGCACTGCAGTTCCTGCAGCAGCGCGCAGCCGATTACGCGGGCACATGCAATCTGCTGGTCGCGCCCTGCGTCAATCCCTGGGGCTACGAGCGGATCCAGCGCTGGAACGCAGAGGCAGTCGACCCCAATCGCGCGTTCCGCGCCAACAGCCCGGCCGCGGAATCGGCGGCACTGATGCAACTGGTGGCGGCCACCGCCGGCACGATGCTGGTGCATATCGATCTGCATGAGACCACCAACAGCGACGAGAGCGAGTTCCGTCCTGCGCTGGCGGCACGCGACGGCGTGGCATTCGTGCCTGGCAGCATCCCCGATGGTTTCTATCTGGTCGGCGACAGCGAAGACCCGCAGCCCGCCTTTCAGCAGGCGGTGATCGCTGCGGTGGGGCAGGTGACGCATATTGCGCCGGCCGATGCGCAAGGCCAGCTTATCGGCACGCCGGTGGCCAGCCATGGCGTCATCCATTACCCGGTGCGGCGTCTGGGCCTGTGTGCGGGAGTCACGAACGCACGCTATCGCACCACCACCGAAGTCTATCCGGACAGCCCGCGCGCCACGCCTGCACAATGCAATACGGCGCAGGTGACGGCCGTCTGCGCCGCGCTGGAGTATGCGCTGCAACATCGCTAAGCGACCTGCGCCGGCACGTCGCGTTCAACCTGCCGCCTTGGCGCGGAACTGAGGTGGCCCGGGCCACGGCAGGGGCGCCGCATGCGCACCAGGCACGCAGGTCAGGGCAGCCGGCGACGTGCGCTGGCCTCCTGCACATAGGCGGCGACCAGGTGGGCTTCCATTGGCTTGGACAGCAGGTAGCCCTGCGCTTCATCGCAGCCCCAACTGCGCAGCAGCGCGATCTCGTCGGCATGCTCGATACCTTCGGCAACGGTGCGGTATCCCAGGGCGCTGGCCAGCCGTACCACTGCTTCGGCGCGCATCTGCATGCCGGCCTTGGTGGCGATGCCGGTGACCAGCGACCGATCCAGCTTGAGCACATTGACCGGCAGTTCGGTGAGATAGCCAAAATTGCTGTAGCCCGTACCGAAGTCGTCGATCGCCACGCTGACCCCGGCGTCGCGCAAGGCGCGCAGGCGTGGCACGGCCTCCACATTGCTGCGCAACCAGCGCCCTTCGGTGATTTCCAGCTCGATCCGCGTGGTCGGAATGCCGAGGTCGTTGCAGCGGTTGATCACGTCCGCGGCCAGATTGATGTTGCCGAAATCGCGCGAAGACAGGTTGATCGAGATGCAGAAATCCAGCCCCTGGGTGCGCCATTGCGCCAACTGCGTCAGGGCGCTCTCGATCACCCAGTTGGTGACCGTGCACATCAGCGCGGTCTTTTCGAACAGCGGGATGAATTCATCCGGGCCAATCGGTCCAAGACTGGCGTGATGCCAGCGCAGCAGCGCCTCGAAACCGATCACCGACAGGTTTTCCAGATCGATACGCGGCTGGAACACCAACCGGAAGTCGCCGGCGCCCAGCGCCTTTTCCGCATCCAGCGCCAGGCGGTACGAACGTTGGATGGCGTCGTCCTGCGAGGCGCTGTACCAGCACACCACGGCATGGTTGTTGATCGCATCGCCCAGCGACACCAGGCCCTTGCGCATGACATCGTTGGTGTCCGGCTGCTGGGGTGCGAAGCGCACCACGCCGGCATGGAAGGTCAGCGACATCGGTACGCCGGCCGCGTCCACTGGTTTGTGCAGCATGTCGCGCAGGTCCAGCAGCAGGTCCTCCATTTCGTCGGGCGCGGAGTTCAGAAGGAAGAACGCAAAGCGCATCGGCGCGACGTGGTAGACCGTGGCCTTGCCACGCAGCGCACGGGTCAGCACGAAGCTGGCATGCCGGATCAATTCTTCCAGGGGCTGCATCCCGAGTGCCTGACGCGCCTCATTGGCAGCCTGCGTGTCGTAGACCTCGATGAAGGCGGCGATGGTCGGCACTGCATGGCTGCCGAAGGCGAGCGCATCCAGATCCGATTGCAGCTGACGCGCATTGAGCAGGCCGCTATGCGGCTCGCGGCGGCCGGCACCGAATTGCAGTTCCAGCTGCGCGGCTGCCACGTTGGCAAACATCAGCAGCTGTTGATGCTCCTGACTGGCCAGCCTGCGTTCGCGTGTATCGATCACGCACAAGGCGCCGGTGATCCCGGCTTGCGGCGCGCCGACCTGCACGCAGGCGATGAAACGTGCGGGAAGACCCGGGAATGCCGCATCGCCGAGCTGGATCGGCGCGAGCGCCGCGTGTTCGATGAGTTCGAAGACGCCATTGGCCGACGCCGGCACACGCTCACACAGGGCCATGGCTTGTTCGACGTGGCTGGTGCTGATGCCGCGCGCCGCAAGAACCCGCATGCGGCCGCCTTCGGTGATGGTCAACGCGGCGGCCGGCGCTACCAGTGCATGGCACACCAGCCGTGCAATCTGCTCCAACGGTTCCATTCCGCCAAGATCGATTGGCACACCTGACCAGTCGAACTGGCGGTCCTGCGTTTTGTCGTCCAGAGCAAGCGTCATGTCGTCAGGTTCCGTGTTGAAGATCACACACTGCATGGCTACTAGAAACAAACCGAGGTCATCGATGAGTGACGACCTGCGCCGTCACCTTCCATCACGCACCGCTCACCCATTGCCCCGAGCGCATGGAGTAACAAGCGCGACCGCGGTATGCGATTAGTAATTTAAAGGGCCGCGGACGAATGCGATATACCAATAACGCATCGGACAATCGGCGTCGACCATGGCAGTGGTCATATCGATCCAAACGGACTCAGGCAGATAATCCGTGTCGCTGCTGTATTGCAGTGCGAGATGATTCCAAAACCACGTCGACATATAGCTCGGCTCGCTTCCACTCGCGTTATTCTAATGAGCTCGCTTGATGCATCCAGCCAGAGCTGCGCGCCAGCCGTATGGTTCGGGCCGCAAACTACCAACAACTCCGAGAAAAGGGCCTCCCCAAGAAGATTTCTCGCTCGCGCTTCCCGACGCATCACATCCAAGCGGGCAGATGCAAACTGGTTCGCAGATTATATCCGCGCAACAGATGAGTTTGAGGTTATTGATATTCGTCACGGTTACGTCGACGCGGATCACCTATTAATCTGCGCAGTCGATTGACCAGGATTGGTATTAATCATTATCGGCCTCAAGCGAATGAGCTGAAGCGGCTCACGCTTTCACCATCTCGATCGTTAGTTCATTCGTCTTCGGGGGCGCGTGCGCGCGTGCACGCAACTTCTTAGCGCGGCTATCAGGGGGAATCAGGATGAATCGTGCATTTGCGCTTGTCTGGAACGCGGCCATCGGCAATTGGGTGGTCACGCATGAATTGGTACGGCGGCGACGTAAACCTGGATCCACACGCCGTGCATTGCCGAGCCTGGTCATTCTTGCGGTGGGGGCCGCCGCGCCGGCGCTGGCCTGGGGGGCGTGTACACCGGCCCTGCCTGCGGCGGGCGCAACCATCACCTGCACGGGGCTGGCGCTCACCGGCAATGCGTTTGCGAGCAGCGCGAACAACCTCACCGTCAATGTGGCCTCCGGTACGCAGATGACCGCCGGTTTGCTCGGTGGCACCGCCATCGCACTGAACGGCACCAACGCAACGCTCAACAACAGCGGTTCGATCGATCCGTCCGTGCTCGGCCTGCTGTCGGTGTTGAGCAGCGGCGTCACCATGGGCAATGCGACGTCCACGTCGGTGGTGGCCAACAATCTTGTCGGCGGCAGCATCTATGGCACAGGAAGCCTGCTGGGAGCGAACCTGCTCAATCTCGACGGCATGGCGCTGGGCCTCACCTCGGCCAACAACGGTGTCGTGCAGATCAACAATGCTGGCCTGATCAGCAACCGCCCGCTGCTCAACCTGTCGGTGCTGGGGGCAGATACGCCGGTGATTGCAGTCACGGGCGGCGGAACCGTCAACGCGGTCAACACCGGCACCATCGAGGGGCGCGTCGGCTTTCAGAGTTCGGCCATAGGCAACAGTTTCGTCAATGCCGGCACCATCACCGGTAGCGTGTCGATGGGTGCCAACAGCACCAACACCTTCACCGCAGTCACCGGCGGCAGCATCGGTAATGGCGGTGGCCTGGCGCTGGAATTGCTGGGCCCCAGCGGCCTGCTGAGTTTTGCGCGCACCGGTGTCGTGGACGGTGGTGCCGGTGGCACCAATACATTGATCCTGCAGAACGCCGTCACCGGGACCGGCAGTGGCACCACCGGCGCCGGCACCGTCAGCACGGATCAGTACATCAATTTCGGCAGCCTGCGCGTCAACAGCGGTACCTGGACCTTGGGCGGTGCAAGCAACTTCGGTAGCAGCGCGCTCAATGGTGGCGTCCTGCAATTTTCGACACCGGCGCAGCTCGGTACCGCGATCACTGCCAATGGCGGCACCTTGGAATCCACTGCCGCCGGCCTGACCCTGGCGCCCGCCGGTGGCATCACCCTCGCTGCCGGCGGCCTGACGGTGCGGGGCAGCAATGCCCTCACCATCGGCAGCACGCTGGCCGGTGTCGGTGCACTGACCAAGACCGGGACCGGCGGACTGACTCTGACTGGGACCAACACCTTCAGCGGCGGCGTCAACCTGGGTGCCGGCGCAGTGACCGTTGCCAACAACAGCGCGTTGGGAACCGGCACCGTGACCGCAGCCGGTGGCAGCCTGGTGGCCGGCACCGCCCTCAACCTGCCGAACGCGGTCGTGCTCAATGCCGCGCTGGGCATCGGCGGTACGAACAACGTGCGCCTGGGAGGCGCCATCAGTGGAACCGGAGCACTGAACAAGACCGGCACGGGCACGCTGACCCTCGGCGGGACCAACACCTATGCCGGCGGCACCACCCTGAGTGCCGGCACGACCGTGCTGGAAACCGCCGGCGCACTCGGCACCGGCACCGTCACTGCGGCAGGCGGGCTGCTGGATACGACGGCGCCATTGACCTTGGGCAATACATTCGCGCTGAACAGCTCCCTGGGGCTGGGCGCCAGCGGCAATGCGCTCACCTTGAACGGCACGCTTGCAGGGACGGGCGGCCTCACCAAGACCGGCACCGGCGCACTCACGCTCAATGCTGCAAACACCTATACGGGCGGTACCACGCTCGCCGCCGGCACCTTGCAGGTGGGCAATGCAGCTGCACTGGGTACCGGTGCGTTGAATGTCACCGGTGCCTCCAACCTGAGCACCAGTGCACCGCTGACCCTGAGCAACGCCGTCAACCTGTCCGGGCCCTTGAGCTGGACCGGCGCCCAGGCCCTGACGTTGGGCGGTGTCATCAACGGAAGCGGCAGCCTGATCAAGAGCGGCGCAGGTGATCTCACGCTGTCCAACACCAATGGCTACACCGGTGGCACCACGCTGAGCAGTGGGCGCTTGGTAGTCGGTAACAATGCCGCGCTCGGCACCGGCACCCTCACTGCCAGCGGCGGCGTGCTCGATGCAGCGGCTGCGGCCACGCTCGGCAATGCCATCGCACTGACCGGCAGCGTAGGTGTAGGCAGCAATGGCACCGCCCTGAATCTGGCTGGCACCATCAGCGGCACCGGTACATTGAACAAGCTCGGCACCGGCAGCCTTACCGTGGGAGGGCTGAACACTTATAGCGGCGGCACCACCCTCAGCGCCGGCACCTTGCAGCTCACCAATGGCAACGCGTTGGGCAGTGGCGCACTGAACGTGACCGGCAATGCCAACTTGCAGGGCACCACGCCGACGGTGCTGAGCAATGCGATCACGCTCGCCACGGGCGCGCTGACGCTCGACGGCGCGCAGGCGCTGACATTGAACGGCGACATTACCGGTGCCGGCAGCCTGGTCAAATCCGGAAGCGGCGATCTCACCCTGAGCGGCACCAATGCGTACACCGGCGGCACCACGCTGAGCGCGGGCAAGCTCACCATCGGCAGCAACAGCGCCCTGGGTGTCGGCGCGCTCACCGCCGCGGCGGGAACCACGCTGGATACCCTTGCAGTCAGCACGCTCGCCAACGCCATTGCACTGACCGGCTTGGTCAACATCGCGGGCAGTAATGCACTCTCACTCACTGGCGACATCACCGGCGTCGGCAGCCTGGACAAGCTCGGCCCCGCCAGCCTCACCCTGGCCGGCAACAACAGTTATGCCGGTGGCACGCGTCTGACCGCCGGCAGCCTGCTGCTGGGCAGCGATGCAGCGCTGGGCACCGGAACCTTGACCGTTGCCGGCGGCCTGCTGGATGGCACGGCCGCGCGCACGCTCGCCAACAGCGTGGTGCTGGATGCCGATCTGCTGCTCGGCGGCAGCCAGGATCTTTCGCTCACCGGGCTTGTCAGTGGTGCCGGCGGTCTGGTCAAGAACGGCAACGCGACGCTCACGCTCACCGGTACCAACACGTTTGCCGGCGGTGTGGATCTCAACGCGGGGGCACTGCTGATCGGCACGGGCGCCGCCTTGGGCAGCGGCGCGTTGACCGCAGCCGATGGCACGCAGCTGCAGGCCACGACGGCCACCACGGTAGGCAACGACGTCACCTTGAACGGCGCGCTGTCGCTCAACGGCAACAACGCCCTCGACCTGAGCGGCACCGTGAGCGGTGCAGGCAGCCTGATCAAACAGGGCACCGGCGCACTGACGCTGACCGGCAATAACCTCTACACCGGCGGCACCGCGTTGAACGCCGGCGCCCTGGTGCTCGGCAGCAACACCGCGCTCGGCACCGGGGCACTCACCGCAGCCGATGGCGCGCAACTCACTGCGGGCACGGCGCTCAGTCTGCAGAATGCGCTCACGGTGAACGGCGCACTCGGCATCGACGGTGAGAACCTGACACTCAACGGCGTCATCGATGGTGCAGGAAGCCTGGTCAAAAGCGGCACCCAGACCCTCACCCTCAACGGCGCCAATACCTGGGGCGGCGGCCTGCAGCTGCAATCCGGCGGGCTGGTGGCAGGCAGCGATGCGGCGTTGGGCATCGGCACGCTGACGGCGGCCGGTGGCACCACGCTGGATGCAAGCACTTCGGTGAACCTGGCAAACGCGCTTGTGTTGAACGGCGCGTTGCGCTTGCCCGGCACCCAGGACATCGCATTGAACGGAGTGATCGGCGGTGCCGGGAGTCTCGACAAGCAAGGCGCGGCGACATTGACCCTGGGCAATGCCAATACGTTCAGCGGTGGCGTCACGCTGGATGCAGGCCGGCTGGTGCTCGGCAACGCGGCGGCCCTGGGTGCGGGCGGCCTGCTGGTCGGCGGGCCAGCGCAACTGGACACCACGGCGGCGCTGACTGTGGGCAACGCGGTGCAGTTGGATGACCAGCTCAGCCTGGACGGCAGCAACGACCTGACCTTTAGCGGTGTGGTCAGCGGGACCGGCGCCCTGATCAAGAACGGCGCCACCACCTTGTCGCTCACGGCCGGCAACAGCTACAGCGGGGGCACCACACTCACCGCCGGCACCATTGCGGTTGGCGCAGACACCGCGCTGGGCACCGGCAGCCTGTCGGTTACCGGGAACGCGGTGTTGAGCAATGCCATTGCCGTGGCGCTGGGCAATGGCATCGATCTGGGTGCGGCACTCACCGTCGACAACGCAGCGGACATGCTGGCCAGCGGCACGATCAGCGGTGCGGGCGGCCTAACCAAGACCGGTCTGGGCATCTTGACCCTAAGTGGCAACAATACCTACACCGGCCCGCTCGCGATCCAGACCGGCACGCTGGTGGCCAGCACGGCCGCCTCGCTCGGAAACGCCAGCACGGTCGATGTGGCCGCTGGCGCGTCGTTGAACCTGACCAGTGGCGGCTTGATCAACGCCCTCAGCGGCGCCGGCAGCGTCGATACCGATGCCGGCGCCACCTTGCAGCTGGGCAGTGGCGACTTC
>NZ_JSZE01000034.1 GCF_000802365.1 Xanthomonas cannabis pv. cannabis | reverse complement strand
CGCGAAGGGGCGAACGCGCACGATGCGATCCGGCGCGCCTGCCTGCTGCGCTTCCGCCCGATCATGATGACCACCGCCGCCGCCATGCTGGGCGCGTTGCCGCTGGCGCTGGGCACGGGCATCGGCTCGGAACTGCGCCGCCCGCTCGGCATCGCCATCGTCGGCGGCCTGCTGCTGTCGCAGCTGGTGACGCTGTACACCACGCCGGTGATCTACCTGTACATGGAACGTGCCGGCGAGCGGCTGCGTGACTGGCGCGCGCGGCGTGCCGCCCGCCGCGACGGCGTGCCCCCGGCCTCCACTTCGGAGCGCCCGGCATGATGACCGATGGCGTCATCGCTGATCGGTCTGCCTGCCCACGGCACCGCCTTCCCGCACGCGCGTATGGCAACTGCGCTGGCTGTTGCCTTTCCCGATTCCCGAATCCCGAATCCCGATTCCCGGCAGTCACCCCATGAACATCTCCGCGCCCTTCATCAAGCGCCCGATCGGCACCTCGCTGCTGGCGATCGGTTTGTTCGTGATCGGATTGATGTGCTACCTGCGGCTGGGCGTGGCGGCGTTGCCGAACATCCAGATTCCGGTGATCTTCGTGCACGCCACCCAGTCCGGTGCCGATGCCAGCACCATGGCCTCCACCGTCACCGCGCCGCTGGAACGCCATCTGGGCCAGTTGCCCGGCATCGACCGCATGCGCTCCTCCAGTTCGGAGAGCAGCAGCATGGTGTTCATGGTGTTCCAGAGCAATCGCAACATCGATTCGGCCGCGCAGGACGTGCAGACCGCGATCAACGCTGCGCAATCGGATCTGCCGTCCGGGCTCGGCACGCCGATGTACTCCAAGGCTAATCCGAACGACGACCCGGTCATCGCCATTGCGCTCACCTCGGACACGCAATCGGCCGATGAGCTGTACAACGTGGCCGACTCGTTGCTGGCGCAACGGCTGCGCCAGATTACCGGCATCAGTTCGGTCGACATCGCCGGCGCCTCCACCCCTGCAGTACGCGTGGACGTGGACCTGCGTGCGCTCAACGCGCTGGGGCTGACCCCGGACGACCTGCGCAACGCGGTGCGCGCGGCCAACGTGACCTCGCCCACCGGATTCCTGTCCGATGGCAACACCACCATGGCCATCATCGCCAACGATGCGTTGGCCAAGGCAGCCGACTTTGCGCAGCTGGCGATCTCCACCCAGTCCAACGGACGCATCGTGCGGCTGGGCGATGTGGCCACCGTCTACGACGGCCAGCAGGATGCGTATCAGGCAGCCTGGTTCGACGGCAAGCCGGCGGTGGTGATGTACGCCTTCACCCGCGCCGGGGCCAACATCGTCGAAACCGTGGACCAGGTCAAAGCGCAGATTCCCGAGCTGCGCAACTACCTGCAACCCGGAACCCGGCTCACGCCCTACTTCGACCGCACGCCCACTATTCGCGCGTCGTTGCACGAGGTGCAGGCCACGCTGATGATCAGCCTGGCGATGGTGGTGCTGACCATGGCGCTGTTCCTGCGCCGGCTGGCGCCGACCTTGATTGCCGCGGTGACCGTGCCGTTGTCGCTGGCCGGTTCGGCGCTGGTGATGTACGTCCTTGGCTTCACCTTGAACAACCTCAGCCTGCTGGCGCTGGTGATCGCCATTGGGTTCGTGGTCGACGATGCGATCGTGGTGATCGAAAACATCATGCGTCATCTCGATGAAGGCATGCCGCGCCTGGACGCGGCACTGGCCGGTGCGCGCGAGATCGGTTTCACCATCGTCTCGATCACCGCCTCGCTGGTGGCGGTGTTCATCCCGATGCTGTTTGCCAGCGGCATGATCGGCGCGTTCTTCCGCGAGTTCACCGTAACCCTGGTGGCCGCAATCGTGGTGTCGATGCTGGTGTCGCTGACCTTGACGCCGGCGCTGTGCAGCCGCTTCCTGTCCGCGCATACCGAGCCGGAAAAACCCGGGCGTTTCGGCGCGTGGCTGGACCGCATGCACGCGCGCATGCTCGCGGTGTACACGGTGGCACTGGATTTCTCGCTGCGGCACGCCTTGCTGCTGTCGCTGACGCCGCTGCTGCTGATCGCCGCCACCATCTTCCTGGGTGGCGCGGTCAAGAAGGGGTCGTTCCCGCCGCAGGACACCGGCTTGATCTGGGGGCGCGCCAATTCCAGCGCCACGGTGTCGTTTGCCGACATGGTCAGCCGCCAGCGCCGCATCACCGACATGCTGATGGCCGACCCGGCCGTGAAGACCGTCGGCGCGCGCCTGGGCTCCGGCCGTCAGGGCTCCAGCGCATCGTTCAATATCGAGCTGAAAAAGCGCGACGAGGGCCGCCGCGATACCACCGCACAGGTGGTCGCGCGCCTGAGCGCCAAGGCCGACCGTTACCCGGACCTGGACCTGCGCCTGCGCGCGATCCAGGACCTGCCCAGCGACGGTGGCGGTGGCACCAGCCAGGGCGCGCAGTACAAGGTGTCGCTGCAGGGCAACGACCTGGCGCAGCTGCAGGAATGGCTGCCCAAGGTGCAGGCCGCGCTGAAGAAGAACCCGCGTCTGCGCGATGTGGGCACCGACGTGGACACCTCGGGCCTGCGCCAGAACATCGTGATCGACCGCGCCAGGGCAGCACGCCTGGGCATCTCGGTGGGCGCCATCGACGGCGCGCTGTACGGCGCGTTCGGCCAGCGCTCCATTTCCACCATCTATTCCGATCTCAACCAGTACAGCGTGGTGGTCAATGCACTGCCCTCGCAGACCGCCACACCCAAGGCGCTGGATCAGGTCTTCGTGCCCAACCGTGCCGGCCAGATGGTGCCGATCACTGCGGTCGCCACCCAGCTGCCCGGGCTGGCGCCGCCGCAGATCACGCACGACAACCAGTACACCACGATGGGCCTGAGCTACAACCTCGCACCGGGCGTGAGCACCGGCGAAGCGGACCTGATCATCAAGAACACCGTGGAAGGCCTGCGCCTGCCGAATGGCATCCGCATCAGCGACGGTGGCGGCTTCAATGTGCAACTGAGCCCCAATTCGATGGGCGTGTTGCTGCTGGCCGCGGTGCTCACCGTCTACATCGTGCTGGGCATGCTCTACGAGAGCCTGATCCACCCGGTGACCATCCTGTCCACGTTGCCGGCCGCCGGCGTCGGCGCGCTGCTGGCGTTGTTCCTGAGCAACACCGAGCTGTCGGTGATCTCGATGATCGCGTTGGTGCTGCTGATCGGCATCGTCAAGAAGAACGCCATCATGATGATCGACTTTGCGCTGGTGGCGCAGCGCGTGCACGGCATGGATGCACGCGCGGCCGTACGCGAAGCCTCGATCGTGCGCTTCCGCCCCATCATGATGACCACCATGGTGGCGATCCTGGCCGCGGTGCCGCTGGCAGTGGGCCTGGGCGAAGGCTCGGAGCTGCGCCGCCCGCTCGGCATTGCGATGATCGGCGGGCTGGTGTTCTCGCAGGGCCTGACCCTGCTCAGCACGCCGGCGTTGTACGTGATCTTCTCGTGCCTGAGCGAACGCTGGAAGGCGCGTCGCGCACGTGCGCGTGCACGCCGGGCAGAGCGCACGGCGGCACGGCGCCCGGCCGCGTCGTCGGCGCGCTGAGGCGACGCAGCACACCGGCCGCCGCCGCGCCACGCGACGACGTCCGCGGGTTCAGGCCACCAGGGCCTGCAGCGAGGCGCGCTCCAGCTGCGCGTATAACGCGAACTCGTCGTGCACCTGGGCGCCCAGCGCCTGCTCGAAGCTGCGCTTGCTCGAATGCGCGGCATAGGCGCGCTGCTCGGCCCCACCCAGGTTGGACTGGAAGATGCCGGCCGCGCTGACCGGCAGGAAGTCTTCGTAGATGATCGGGTCGGCACTCACCAACCCCAGCGCGATCGCGGTTTCTGCCGGCATCGCGGCCACCTGCGCCGGATCGGCGCGGCCGGCCTCGGTCAGCGTGTAGCGGAAATAGCCCAGCCCTTCCTGGCGCAGCAGCGCCTCGTCATCGGGAAAGGCCACAAACGCGGTCTGCAGGCGGGTGGCGTAATCGCTGCCCGTGCTGCCGGCACCGTCGGCATCGCGCGCCTGCGCCAGCAACGCGTCGTACAGCGCGCGTCCCTTGGGCGTCAGCGCAAGCCCGCGTTGCTCGATCTCGCCAAAGCGCGCGGTATGCGTGCCGTGTTCGGGCTGCCCGCCATCGCCGACAAACCGCACCGGCTCTTCCAGTGCCTTGAAACTGGTCTGGCGCAGCAGGATCGGCACGCGTCGACGCGGCGGGCCTTCGATCACCGCCTTCGCATCGATGCCGGCGCGCTGCATCTGCGCCTGCGCCGCATCGATATCCAGCGTACGCGGAGTCAGATGGTTGATGTGCGGGCCGTGGAAGCTCACCACATCGGCAATCAACTTGTGCGCCTCGCTCAGCGCGCGATAGGTCGGCAGCGACACCGTGGCATCGCCATGCCAGCGGAAGGTCTCCAGCGCTTCGGCGACGAACTGCTGCGCCCGTGCCGCGTCCAGGCCGCCCGCCTGTTCGCAGTGGTCGATCAGCTCCAGCGCACCTGCGGTAAAGATCTGCCGTTGCTGCAGGATCTGCGCGGCCTGCGCGCGCAGCGCGGCATCCTCGATCAACTCCAGGCGCAGCAGCGAGGTGAACACGCGGAACGGGTTGGCCGACAGCGCCGCATCGTCGATCGGGCGGAACGCGGTGGAATGCACCGGCACGCCGGCCACCGACAGGTCGTAATACCCCACCGGGTGCATGCCCATCACCGCAAACAGCCGACGCAAGGTGGCCAGTTCTGCGGCCGTGCCGACCCGGATGGCACCATGCCGCTCCAGATCCAGCCGTGCCCGCTCGTCGTTGCGCTGCAGCCGCGTCGCCAGCGCAGGCTCGGCCTGCAACGTCTGCGCGTTGACCTGCGCCACCAGCGTCATCAGGTCGCCGTACAACGGCACCTCGGCGCGATACATGTCCGACATTGCTTGGGCGAACAGGCTGCGGATGTGATCGGGAGAGACAAACACGGTATCGCGCATGGGCTGGTCTTGGCAGAGGCCGGCCAACGCCGGCGTTGGTCGCATTCTCGCCGACCGTGCCCTGCGGCGACCAGCTGCACGGCAGCATCGCGTGCGCGCGTTGGCAATGCAGACAGCCTTGCACGACGTGCGCGCGCGCCGCCGGCGTTACAACCCGGCCTGCGCCGCCGCCTCGGCCGCTTCGCTGGCCTGACGGGCGGCCTCCAGCCGCTGCGCATGGTCGCCGAGCTGGCGACGCAACAGTGCGTCCAGGGTGATCGGCCGCTCCCAGCGGTCGTAGCTGGCAACGATGGCGTGCCGCAATGCGCGCATGTGGGCATTGTCCGGCGCCACCGCCAGCCGCGTGATCACGCCTTGCCACCCATCGTGATGATCGCGGCTATAGGCCCGCACGCTGTCGCGACACGACAGCTGCACCGTCTGCGCCCACACACAGGCGAAGTAGATGTCCCCCGCGTGCCAGCCATGCACCTGCAGCAGCGCCTGCACGTAACCGCGCGGCGTGCCGGTGTAACGCGCCACCTCGTCGATGAAGCTGTCCGGGTAGCGTTGCGCGTAGCTGCCCATGTCGGCCAGATGCTGGTCCACCCACGCATCGCCGGTCCCGGGCATCACCGCGGGCACTGCCGCGTCCTGCGCGCCGCCGGCTGCCGGCGCAGCGGCAGCCTGGGCAAGCGCCAGCGACGGAACCAGCAACGCGGCCAGCAACGGTAGCGATCGCAACAGCAAGTAGCGCAAGGCAGACATGCCGCGATGATGCCGCATGCCCGTGCCGATGTCAGGCATGCAGAGCAGGTCAGCGCAGGTCGTAGATGCCAAGGTAGTGCACCTCGCGGCAGCCGTTCAGATCGCAGGCGCCCACATAGCCGGGCCCGAGATAACGCTGGCGTGCATCGCGGTTGTGCGGGCTGCTGTACGGATCCGGGCCATACAGGCCGTTGCCGTAATAGATCTGGCCATAGGGGCGGTTGCGCGACGCGCCCAATCGCAGTGCGGAGCCGTAACCGTAGCCACTGTAGGCACCGACATTTCCCCCGTCGCGGTCGCCCACGAACGCAGTGCCGCGGTCACTTGCCCTTGGTCGCGACTGCAGGGTGGCGATGCTCTGCCCCTGCGCATCCACATAGCCTTGTTCGCGATCGAAGCGCACCGTGCGGAAATACACCACGTCATTGCCCACCTGCCGCGTGTGCAGGCGGACATGCTGGCCTGCATCGTCGTAATACGGCTGGCCATTGCGAAAGATCACCTCGCTGGGGTTGATGACTTCTTCTTCCAGTTCGGCAGCCGCCAGCGGCGCGACGCCCATCAGCGCACCCAGCGCGACGGCCAGCCCTGCACGACGGATCACGGACAACATGTTCATGGGCATTCCCTCCAAGGTCGGCCATGCGTGCTGGCCGGAACGTCCTGTTACCGGGCGCCGTCGGGCGCCCGCATCGTCACTACATCAGCAATGGGCACTTCGCGCCAGAGCCGCCGGCCAGGCGCCAGTCTTGCGCGGCCGGTCCGCTGACGTTGCACCCTGCCAGGCCGGCGCGCCGGTGGCCGATGAAGACTACCGGCGTGGACATGCCGGCCCTGCCGCGGCCGCCTGACGCAGCCGCCGCAGCCCTCAGCCTGGCAGCTGCTGCCGCGCCACCGCATCCAGCGCCTGCACCGCCGCCGGCCAGCCTGATGCATCGGACACCTCGCGCATGCGCGGCTCGTCTGCAGCGACACCGTGCTCCTGCTCATGCGCCCAGGTCACCGCGTACGGGGTGTAAATCCCCCAGCCACCGATCGCCAGCACCGGCTCCACATCCGAGCGCAACGAGTTGCCGATCATCACGAAGCGCTGCGCCGGCAGGTCGAATTCGCCCAGCACGCGTGCGTAGGTCTTGGGGTCCTTTTCGGACACCACCTCGACCCGCGGAAACAGGTCGGCCAGACCGGACTGCTCGATCTTCTGCTCCTGGTGAAACAGGTCGCCCTTGGTGATCAACACCACCGCACAGTGGGCGGCAATGGCGCCAACCGCCTCGCGCACACCGGCAATCACCTCCACCGGGTGCTGCAAGGTGGCACGGCCGATCTCCACGATGCGCTGGATGTCGCGCGCATCGATGCGCGCGTCGGTGAGTTCGATGGCGGTTTCGATCATCGACAGCGTCATGCCCTTGGCACCGTAGCCGAACACCTTGAGGTTGCGCCGTTCCACCGCCAGCAGATGCTGCTGCATGCGACTGTCGCCCAGGTCGAGATAGCGGGCCAGGATCGCTTCGAAATCCGCTTCAGCGGTGCGGTAGTAGTCCTCGCTTTTCCAGAGGGTATCGTCGCCGTCGAAGCCGACCAGTTGGATCGCCTGGCCGTCGCGCTGTGCAAGAGAAGTCATTGCGCAAGTCTAGCAGCGCGCTGAAGCGCAGCTGCAGTCAGTCGCCTGCCGCGTCGCCGGGGCCGGGCTGATAGCTGGCAAATTCGTCACGCGACAGGCGCCCGTCGCCGTTGCTGTCGAAGCCGGCAAAGTTCTCGCGCAGGATCGGGTCGGCGCCGGCTTCGGCCGGCGTCAGCGAGCCGTCGGCATCGCTGTCCAGGCTGTCGAAGCTGCGCGGCGCCAAGGTGCCGGCGGTGGGCGCCCCCGACGGCGCAGCGCCCCCCTTGCCGCGGGACGGCCCGGACGGGTCGGCGGGCAATAACGGGGTCGTGGCAGGTGGCGGCGGCTCGATGGGCAAGGGCGCCATGCCCGCAGCGTTGGTGCCGCCGGTGAACGGTGCTGCCGTCTGCTGGGTGGCGGGCGGCAACTCCGGTGGCGCGGCAGACGCGAGCAGTGGACTGCACAGGACGGCAAGCAAGCTGAGGCGCGTTTGCAGCATGAAGACAGGACCAGAAGCGAATGGCGTCACCGTAACGCGCGCCACGTAAAGAAAACGGGAGCGGCCCTGGCAGGCCGCTCCCGTGTGTCCATCCTGATCAGTCACGCGTACCTGGCATGCAGACGCGCACTGTGGCGGTGCCAAGCCCTCCGCAGATCCGTGTCCGGAGCACTACGGACGGCGACGGCTTTCAAGACCCTCGATCAGTTACCTTGCGACCCCGTTGCGCCGCCGCTCTGCTGCTTGGCGACAAAGGCCTTGTACTCGTCCGGCGTCAGCTTGCCGTCGGTGTCGCCGTCGGCCTGGTCGAAAATCTGGACCAGCCCCGCGTTGACCTGCGCTTCCTGCTTGCTGATGGCGCCGTCGCTGTCGGTATCCACGCTGGCCCAGGTCTGCCCGCCGCCGGAGCTGGCACCGCCCTGGGCAGAGGTCGCAGAACTTCCCGACTGTGCCGAGGAAGCAGGACTGCCCGTTGGCGCTGCGGCGTCCTGCGAGGTGCTCTGCGCCATGGCCGGCAGCGCCAGGGCGGCGGCAAGAGCGGCGGTGGCAGCTAGCAGCGAGGTGCGGTTGCGATTCTTCATTTGGGTGGTCTCCTTGGGCGTTGGAATGCGCGGTGTCACCGCACATGACACTACCGTACCGATCGCAAATGAACGCCCAACCCGGCGCAATTTCCTGCAAAACGTCCTCTTAACCACAACTGGCAACGTTGCCGCTAGCCGGGTGTTAGGCATGGGTGAGTCAAACAGAAGCAGAGCATTCAACATGGAAATTTATGCGAACCACGCCGCTTTTTTTCGGCGATGGCTACGCGCCGGGCGCCTCATCGTCCCAGCTTCCGGAACTGAACAGTTTCCAACCCACCACCACCCCTGCAAGTGCGCCGGCAATCTCGAGGATGACGCGCGAGCCCAGTTCGTTGGGGTCATGGATCCTGGCCAGTGCCAGACGTGCATATAACGGCGATTCCAGTCGCACGATGCTGGTGTACACCAGGTGCCAGATGTCGTAACCGGCGCCGATCGCCACCGCCAACAGACAGGCAATCCCCAGGGTGTGGCCATGGGTGAAGTGCAGACGCCGCCCGACATGTTCGATGACGGCGAAGATCAGGACACCGAGCACCAGCGCAATCAGGCCGGCCTCCAGCGAACCGAGCAGGCCGAAGTGCAGGGGCAGATTCATCGTGTTGATCCGGGCAGCTGGCGTGCCAGTCTAGCCGCTACGGCCATGGATCCGGCTGCAATCCAGATCGACACACGAAGGCGCGAATAGGCCAGCCGCCCTGGTCGCGCGCACCGCCGCACGGCCAACGCTCACGCCGGGGAACGAGCGCTGCACCATGCGCGTGCAATCAACTGGAGACCGTGAGGCGCGCCCTAGTCGTCCTGCCCGCGCGCAGTCACCTGCGCCTCGCCCTCTTCATCCCAGCCTACGTTGACCGAGATCGGCTTGCAGCACACCTGGCAATCCTCGATGTACTGCTGATCACCGCCGCTCAGATCCAGTGTCAGCGTGATCCACTCCCCGCAGTACGGGCAGGCGACATCCACAAAGCGTTCCGGATCGGACATGGGGGTTCCTCGGCAGCGGGCAGACCGGATCGGATGCGCCAGATCGCAATCACGACACGGGAGCGCAAGTGTACGAGCGTTCGGGCAGGTGCAGGCATCGGGCGCACGCACCTTTCAATGCGGGCAGGCAAGGCCGCCGCGATCACTCCACCGGCACATCGTAGGCGGTGTCCGGCGTGGGCTCCGGCCGGAAGGTGAAGTGCCACCACTCCATCGGATAATTGGCGAATCCCTCGGCCGCCATGGCGCGCAGCAGGCGCCTGCGCTGGGCACGCTGCGCGTCGGTGATCTCGGGTGCATCGGTGTGTGCCCGGGTATCGAAAAAATCGAACGCGGTGCCCATGTCCACCGCCGCACAGGCGCCGTGCCGGCAGTCCAGCAGCCCAAGATCCAGCGTCGCGCCGCGGCTATGCCCGGACGTTTCGGCGATGTAGTCGCCCAACAGCGCACGCTTGTCCACGCGCGGGTAATACTGGGCCTTGGTCGATTGATCGCCCAGGTCCGCTGCCCAGGCCACGAACGCCTGCACGGCCCGCACCGGCCGGTAACAGTCGAACACCTGCAAGCGGTAGCCATCGGCTTGAAGCCGCTGCGCCACCCGCGCGAGCGCTTCGGCAGCGGGACGCAGCAGATAGCACCGCGGCGCAAGATATCCAGGCACCACGCGCCCGGTAAAGTTGTTGCTGCCCGCGTAGCGCAGGTCCACTGCGAGGTTGGGTGCAAGGCGCTGCACATCGATCAGCCCGGCTTGTGCAGCGGTCGTTGCGGGTGAGACATGCGGCTGTGCCGCGCCCACGCCCGACAACAGCATGGCCAGAAGCACCACGGCGGCGCGGGCACTGGAGCGCGGCAGCTCAGCTGCACGCCGGTTCTGGTGAATGTGATGCATGGCTGCTCCTCTATCGGGCCAGACACTCTTGCCGTCGTGGCGCTACGGGCTTTCGCCCTCGCCTGACGCCACATTACCGGGTGGCGTCGAGGGCCGCAGTGGCCCGGTCAACGCATGCAGGATCCGCAGATCCTCGGCATCCAGCGTGCTGGCGCTGTTGCCGCGATAGTGATGGTGGAAGGCCTGCAGGGTGGCGGCAGGGTCGTCGAGGCCGTAGCCGAGCAGGGCAAGCGCCTGCCAGGGATCGAAGCCTTCCGGTGCGGGCGGCGCATCGGCAGCCGGCCAGCGGCCAAAACCGGCGTCGGCCAGGCGCTTCCAGGGAAAGCGCGGGCCGGGGTCGTTCTTGCGTGTCGGGGCCACGTCTTCATGGCCGACGATCTGCGTGCGTGGAATCCGCAGGCGCGTGCACAGGTCTTCCAGCAGGACCAGCAGGCTGTCGATCTGCGCCGGTGCGAACGGTTCGCTGCCGTCGTTGTCCAGCTCGATGCCGATCGAGGCCGAGTTGATATCGGTGATGGTGCCCCAGCGGCCGGCGCCGCCATGCCAGGCGCGCTGCTCGTCGCTGACCAGCTGGTAGCGACGCCCGTCCTCGCCGATCAGGTAATGCGCGCTCACGCGCCCCCCGCTGTTGCGCCCACGCAGCGTGCCCAGGCTCTGCCGGACCGAGTGCTGATCGGTGAAGTGCAGCACGATCAGGATCGGGCGCCGGGCATCGAAGTTCGGCGACGGCACCCACTCGGCCAGGGCGTTGCGCTGCGGCGCATGGGCGCAGGCACCCAGCGACAACGCCACCGCGCAGAGGGCTGCGCGCAGCCAGGCCGATGGGCGTAGAGGGAAGCTGGACAGCATCGTTGTCTCCTGGAGGAATCGCGCGGCCCGCGCCGTGCTGTTGGCCGCGCTAGGTCCGGCGCGGCCATTATCTGCCGAGTGTCGCCGCTGTGGTCGGCAACGCGCGGCCTGCGCGAGGCGACGCTGCAACGCGCCGATTGCGCCGCACCCGCATCGCCATTGATGGCGTGGCCGTGCACTGCGTCGGGATATCGGCCAGCGGGGTCGGCGCCCGCATCCGCCTGCGCTGCGTTCGCAGCGCCAGGCACCCCGCGTACACTGCGCCATGGTCGCACCGCACAGTGCGGCCGTGCTGCCGCTTGCGTCACGTGCCTTGCAGTTCGCCCACGCCTGCCCTGATCCCGAGCTCTTCATGTTCCTGCCGCGCTGCCTGCTGACGTTGCTGTCGATCGCCCTTGCCCTGCCCTGCGGCGCAGCGACCACGCGTGCCAGCGTGCAGGCACCGCCGGCTGCACCGTTTGCGGTCAGCGATGCGCAGCTGACGCCCGACCACTGGATCCGGCGCAGCCCCGACGCGCAACGGCCGCATCTGAACGCCGCACAGATCGACGCGTTCACCACACGCTTGCTGCGCGACGATGCCTCCATGCGCGATCTGGCGCAGCTGCCCGCGCTGCTGACCGGCGCGACGGTGCGCGCGCAGATCGAGGCGCTGTCGGCGCCACCGACACGCACGCTCTACGCTGCAGACGGGCAGCTGATCCAGCCAGCGCAGTTGACGGAGCTGCGCCGCCTGCTCGCACTGGACACGCTCCCGGCCCAGGTCACGCCACGCTTTGCGCTGGTAGTAAAACGCGCCGCGTTACGGACCTTCCCCAGCACGCTGCGCGTGTTCAGCGGCCCCGACGAGCATGACATCGACCGCTTCCAGGAATCGGCGCTCTACCCCGGCACGCCGGTCGCGGTCCTGCACAGCAGTGCCGATGGCGCATGGGCGTTCGTGCTTGCGGCCAACTACGCCGCATGGGTCGCCAGCGACCAGATTGCCGAAGGCCCGCGCGCGGACGTGTTGCAGTACGCGCAGCGCCGCCCACGCCTGATGGTGACCGGCGCACGCGTACAGACGGCCTACACGCCGGAGCTGCCGGCCGTCTCTGCCCTGTCGCTGGACATGGGCACCAACCTACCCTTGCAGCGCACCTGGCCACCGCAGCAGCCGGTCAACGGGCAGCTACCGCTGGCCGCCCATGTCGTGCAGCTGCCGCTGCGTGGCAGCGATGGCCGCTTGCAGTTGGTCCCTGCGCTGGTGCCGCGCGGTGCCGACGTGCGCATGGGTCCATTGCCGGCCACCGATGAGGCATTGCTGCGCCAAGCGTTCAAATTCCTTGGCGAGCGTTATGGCTGGGGCAACGATTACCACGCGCGCGATTGCAGCGGGTTCGTGCTGGATGTCTATCGCAGCGTGGGCATTGCGCTGCCGCGCAACACCGGCGACCAGGCACGCAGCCGTGTCCTGCGCAGCGTCGCGTTCACCGCCGACGCACCGCTGGAACAGCGGCTGCAACAGCTGGCGCAGTTGCGTATCGGCGACCTGATCTATATTCCCGGCCACGTGATGATGGTGATCGGGCACGCACACGGTGCGCCCTGGGTGATTCACGATGTCGCCGGTGCCAGCTACCGCGCAGCGGACGGTAGCGTGCAGCGCGCGCGCCTGAATGGCGTGTCGGTGACGCCGCTGCTGCCCCTGCTGGCCACCGACGGCACCGCCTTCATCGACCACATCACCCGCATCCAGCGCATCGCACCGATCGATTCCCCATGAAGATCACCGGCTTCACCCTCGGCATGCTGCGCGTGCCGCTGCACACCCCGTTCAAGACCGCGCTGCGCACCGTGCACGCAATCGAGGACGTGGTGGTGCTGCTGCAGACCGATAGCGGCCAGATCGGCTACGGTTCCGCTCCGGCCACTGCTGCGATCACCGGCGAAACCCACGGCAGCATCGTCGCCGCGATCCGGCAGTGCATCGCCCCGCGCCTGACCGGCCAGGACGTGGCCGATTTGAATCGCCTGTGCGGGCTGGTGCAGCACGCACTGGAACGCAACACCAGCGCCAAGGCTGCAGTGGAGATCGCGCTGTACGACCTGTGGGCGCAGGCCTATGGCGCCCCGCTCTACCAGTTGCTGGGTGGCGGCACGCCACACATCACCACCGACCTCACCATCAGCGCCGCTGCCATCGACATCATGGTCGTGCAGGCGCAGCAGGCGCTTGCACGTGGCTACCGGGCGCTGAAGATCAAGGTCGGCAAGGACAGCGCCTCGGATGTCGAACGTATCAAGGCGATCCATGCGGCCGTCGATGGCCGCGCGACCTTGCGCCTGGATGCCAACCAGGGGTGGACGCCCAAGCAGGCAGTGCGCAGCATGCGGACGCTGGAAGACGCCGGCATCGCGCTGGAGCTGCTCGAGCAGCCGGTCAAGGCAGCCGACGTCGACGGGCTCGCATTCGTCACCGCGCGCATCGACACCCCGGTGATGGCCGACGAAAGCGTGTTCTCGCCATCGCAGGTGATCGACCTGATCCAGCGCCGCGCCGCCGATATCGTCAACATCAAACTGATGAAGACCGGCGGCCTGTCCAACGCGATGCGCATCGCCGATATCGCGGCCGTGTACGACGTGCCGTGCATGATCGGCTGCATGATCGAATCCAGTGTCAGCGTGGCCGCCGCCGTGCATCTGGCCGTGGCCAAGGCCCACAGCATCACCCTGGCCGACCTGGACGCGCCGGCACTTGGCCAGTTCGACCCCACCGATGGCGGCGTCCGGTTCGACCACGCGCAGATCCACATCGACGATTCGCCGGGGCTGGGCATCCGCCGCATCCGCGGGCTGGAGCTGTTGCCGGACTAAGCGCGTCCTTGGCGAGGTCGGTCATGCCGATACCGACGCCCATGAGCCACCAGCGCGGGCAGAGGGCAAGGCGGGGCCGTGCCAGCGGCGTGCCCGCCCGTCGCCGCAAACCATGCGTGCACGATGCACGGGCGTGCGCCACGCGGCCGCATTGCTGGGTACAGTAGCGACCATCGGCACCGGCCCTACGCGGTCTCTGCCTCGCGCCACCACACAGCGATCGGCACGGACGCACCGCGTTCATTTCAGCTCACCCCCCAGCCTCCGGAGCCTGCATGCGTCTTGCCATCCTGTTGCGACCCACCCTGTTGATGGCGTTGACAGTGTGCGGCACCGCCCACGCCGGTGACCCGATGCAGGCGCTTCAGCAGGCACGTGCGCTGATCGTGGTGACCACTCCCGATTGGAACAGCACCCAGGCGCGCCTACAGACCTTTACGCGAGTGGACGGTGGATGGGCACCGGCCGCGCCGGCATTCGCGGTGGCGCTCGGCCGGCACGGCAGCGCCTGGGGCGATGGCCTGCACCCCGCCCAGTCGCAGGGCCCGCAGAAGCGCGAAGGCGATGGCCGCAGCCCGGCCGGCGTTTTCGCCATCGGCCCGGCATTCGGTGATGCGGCCCGTATCGACAGCGCCATGCCGTATCAGGCGATGAGCGCCACCCATTACTGCATGGATGTGCCCGACTCGCCGCTGTACAACCGCATCGTCGATGCCGCGCAGGTCGGCGAACGCGCCGTCGCCGGTTCCACCGAGCCGATGCGGCTGGACCTGCGGCAACCCGGCGATGCGCGCTACCGCGAGGGCTTCGTCATTGCGCACAACCCCGGCAATGTACCCGGCCGCGGCAGCTGCATCTTCGCGCATCTGTGGCGCACGCCGGGCCAGTTCACCGCCGGCTGCACTGCGATGGCGCCTGCCGACATGCAGCGCCTGCTGGCGTGGTTGAAACCGGAAGACCACCCGCTGTTCGTGTTGTTGCCGCGCGCCGACTACACACGCCTGCAGGCGCAGTGGCAGCTTCCCGTGCTGGCCGAGGACGCACCATGAGCACGCCGCCCCCCGCACCCGATGCCACCGGCCTGGTACGGGTGGTCAGCCGTTGGCAGATCGTCGGCTTGTCGATCAACGACGTCATCGGCAGTGGCATCTATCTGTTGCCCGCGGCCACGGCCGCGCTGCTCGGTCCGATGAGCCTGTGGGCGGTGATGCTGGCCGGCCTGGCGGTCGCGCTGCTGGTGCTGTGCTACGCGCAGGCGGCGAGCTATTTCGATACGCCCGGTGGCAGCTATCTCTACACACGTGAAGCCTTCGGCCCATTCGTCGGTTTTCAGATCGGCTGGATGATCTGGCTGACCCGCATCAGTTCGGCGGCAGCACTGAGCAATGGATTGGCTGATGCGGTCGCGCGGTTCTGGCCGACCGCGTCCACCGAGACCTGGGCGCGCACGCTGGTGGTGGTCGGCTCGCTGGGCGTGCTGACCGCGATCAACGTCATTGGCGTCAAATCGGCCGCGCGCACCGGGATCGCCCTGGTGATCGGCAAGCTGGTGCCGTTGCTGCTGTTCGTGGCCATCGGCCTGTTCTATGTGGACTGGTCGTGGGCGTTTGCCGGCACTGCGCCGGACCTGCGCGACATGGGCAATCTCGGCGAGGCCGCATTGCTGCTGCTGTTTGCCTATGCCGGCTTTGAGAACATCCCCGCCGCAGCGGGCGAATACCGCAACCCGCGCCGCGACGTCCCGTTCGCCCTGATCACCATGATCGTCACGGTCACCTTGATCTATGCCGCCGTGCAGGTGGTGGCGCAAGGCACGCTGCCTAACCTGGCCGCTTCGCCCACGCCGTTGGCGGATGCGGCCAGCGGCTTCGGTGGCGAGGCACTGGCGCTGATCCTTACCGTGGGCGCCACCATTTCCATCCTGGGCACCACCAGCAACACGGTGATGCTGGGCCCGCGCTTTCTGTTTGCGCTTGCGCAGGACGGGTATGGGCCGGCATTTCTTGCCCGTGTGCACCCGCGCTTCCACACCCCGGCGGCGGCCGTGCTCACCCAGGGCGTGCTGTCGCTGGCACTGGCGTTGTCGGGCTCATTCACGCAGCTGGCGCTGTTGTCGATGGTCACGCGCCTGTTCGCCTACATCGGCACTGCCGCTGCCGTCATCGTGCTGGCGCGTCGCTATCGGCACCGCACCGACACCTTGCGCTTGCCGGGTGGCCCGCTCATTCCCGTCGCCGCGCTGGTGCTCTCGCTTGGGCTGCTGGCCAGCGCCAGCTGGCAGAATCTGGCTGCGGCCGGTGTGGCGGTGCTGGTGGGGTGGGCGTTCTACCTGTTCCCGCGCACACCTGCCTGACAGCTTCGCAATACACTCGCGCCACGCTCACGCACGCCTAACCGCGCACGCCCAACGCTGCGGCTCTCACCTGCCTGGGAGCTTGCGATGAAACTGCGCCGCGTCTACAGCACACCCGATCTTGAAAGCGCGCAGCGCGTGCTGCAGTCAGCGCGCAGTGCCGGCATCGATAACGACGCGCTGTCGCTGATCGCGCGTGCCGATATCGAACTGCATGATGTCCCTGACGAGCGCAAGGACGCCAAGACCGATTTCGTTCCGGCTGCGGCACGTGGCGCTGCAACCGGTGGTGCTGCCGGGCTGGTGGCAGGGCTGGTGGCGGTCGCCGTGCCGCCGATCGGTTTGACCCTGGCCGGCGTAGGGGTCATGGCATTGGCGGGCGCACTGGTGGGCAGCTGGTCGTCGGCGCTGGTCGGTGCCACCGTGCCCGACCCGGTACGGCGCCAATTCGAAGATGAAATCGAATCCGGCCGTGTGTTGGTGGTCATCGACGCCGACGAGCAGACCCTCCACGCGTCCGAGCCAGCGCTGCTGACCGCCGGAGCAACTCCCCTGCCGTATGAAGCGGCGTCTGCTGCGGTCTGACGCCGATGCCGGAGCTGGGCTGGCAACAAGGTGGCGGCTGTCGCCTGCAGGGCATCGCTGCCTTGATCCCGTCGTCACCTGGCGTGCCGCGCTGTTAACACCTCGCTGCCTAAGTTGACCTGCACATTCGCATTGATGGAGACGAGCATGAACGTGCCGTATCAGATTCCGGGCCGCGCACCGGACGAAGACCGCAGCCAGAACGTATCCAACTATTGGCGCGAGCGCTTCACCGAAGAACCGTATTACACCGAAGGCGACCGTTACGAAGATTATGAGGGCGCCTATCTGGCCGGGCACGAAGCGCGAATTCGTGAAAATGCCCGCGCCTATGATCAGGTGGAAGCCGAATTGCACCGTGATTGGGAAGCCAAGCGCGGCACCGAAGGCCTGAGTTGGAGCAAGGCCCGTCACGCGGTCAAGCGTGCCTGGGAAAACGCAGCCGACTTCGTCACCGGCGACAAGTCAAAACCGTAGACAAACACCGCCACCGTCGAGGTGGCGGTGTTTTTTGGCGTGTAAGAGCACCTCAGTGTCGGCGGCGCCACAGGCGAGTTGCACGTGGCGCCGCCGACCTCGATTGCATCGCATTGCAATTGCATCGCACTGCATATGTTGTTGTGCACTGTCACTCACGCGAACGGACTCGGCACGTATGCAGTGCAGCAAGTCCTTTTCTGCTGGGCAGCAAGTTCGCATTGAGAGCATATCGCCAGCGGCACCCGCGAGATGCTCAGTGAACCAGTAATCGCAGAACGCAGCGCGAGTGTTGGGATTTCGTCACACGAGCACTCGTGACTGCTGCAATGCAGGGGCACACAGGCCGAACCAGCATTGGACAAGGCCATGGGTTTTTGGCCAAGCAACACCACGCATTCCCATGCGGACTGGGTCGGCAGCGTGATCGCGCAACGCGGCCAGCCGGATGGTGACGACGCATACAGGTTTGTACCGCCGTCAGAACCGCTTCATGAATTATCCGTTCGTGAACAACGATGTGCGACGTGCCTGCCCTGTAGAGAGTGATCTGCGACAAGGGTGAGGCGCGCAGCGTCGTGTAAGGTAATGAAAACCCGACGCGGAACACGTTGCGGGAGGGCTGCAGCGTGACCGTCCCATCCCCTGGAGGACCTCATGTCTATCCGTCGTCTGCTTGCCTTGGCCTGCTCGGCCACCCTGTTGACCTCCGGCGCCGCGCTGGCCGCGCCTGCCGCCGCACCGGCAGCATCCATTCCCAAGGCGCAATGGCCATTCCAGGCCGCCACCGTCGCCGATTTCGACGAGCCCTGGGCGATGACCTTCCTGCCCGATGGCACGCTGCTGGTCAGTGAAAAACGCGGCGCGTTGATGCGGTTCGATCCAAAGACCAAGCGCAAGAGCGCGGTCACCGGCGTGCCTGCGGTTGCCTATGGCGGCCAGGGCGGATTTGGCGATGTGCTTGCGCACCCGCGCTTTGCGAAAAACGGCCTGGTCTATGTGAGTTACGCCGAACCGGGCCAGGGCGACACGCGCGGAGCGGCGGTCGCGCGTGCCAAGCTTACGCTGGATGCCACCGGGGGCGGCACCTTGTCCGGCCTGAAGGTGATCTGGCGACAGGAGCCCAAGGTTTCCGGCAACGGTCACTTCGGACATCGGCTTGCGTTCGACTCGAACGGAAAGCTGTGGATCACCTCCAGCGAGCGGCAGAAGTTCGATCCTGCGCAGGACATGAAGGCTAATCTCGGCAAGCTGATCCGCCTCAACGACGACGGCAGCGTGCCGGCCGACAATCCGTTCGCCGCGCAGGGCGGTGTGGCTGCGCAGGTCTGGTCGCTGGGTCACCGCAATATCCTGGGCATCGCCTTCGACAGCAAGGGCCGCCTGTGGGAACACGAGATGGGCCCGGCCGGCGGCGATGAGCTCAACCTGATCCAGCGCGGTGCCAACTATGGCTATCCGATCGTTTCCAACGGCGATCATTACGACGGCACGCCGATCCCCGACCACGACACCCGCCCGGAGTTTGCCGCGCCCAAGATCAGCTGGACCCCGGTGATCTCGCCGGCCGGCTTTGTGATCTACAGCGGCAAGCAATTCCCCGCGTGGCGCGGCAACGGCTTCATCGGTGGCTTGTCATCGATGGCGCTGGTGCAGGTCTCGTTGGGCGACCAGCCGCGCGAGGTTGCCCGCTACGACATGGGGGCACGTATCCGCGAAGTGGAACAGGGACCGGACGGTGCCCTGTGGTTGCTGGAGGACGAAGCCAGCGGCAGTACCGGGCGCCTGCTCAAGTTGACCCCCAAGAGCAAGGCCGCAGTCGAAAACGACGCGTAAGCGTGGTGGGGTGCGGCCGTGCAACACGCACCGCGCGCATCCAGGAGTGCCTTGCAGCATCACCAGCGCTCGATGAGCGTTGGTGATGTCGACGCCAGGGCATGCATCTGCGTCAGTTGACGCGCCTCAGGCGTCCAGCAGCTCGAACGTGACCGCGTCGCCGCTGATAGCCGATGCACAGACCCACACATCGAACAGGCCCGGCTCTGCGCCGAACACGCCCTTGTGATTGGTAAATGCCAGCGCATCGCGCGTCAGCGTAAATGCCACGTCCACGCTCTCGCCCGGCTGCAGCAACACCTTGCGGAAGCCCTTGAGCTCGCGCACCGGCCGCACCCGGCTGGCCACGCGATCGTGCACGTACAGCTGCACCACTTCCTCGCCTGCCACCGCACCGGTGTTGGTCACCCGGGTGGTGATGGTCAGCGTGTCGTCCCAGCCCAGTTTCACGGTGCTCAGCTGCGGCTGCGCGTAGGCAAAGGTGGTGTAGCTCACGCCGTGCCCGAACGGATACAAGGGCTCATTGGGTATCTCGCGCCAACGCGCCTTGTACTCGGACAACGTTGGCAACTCCGGGCGGCCGGTGCGCAGATGGTTGTAGAAGTACGGCTGCTGGCCGGTCACCTGCGGAAAGCTGATCGGCAGCCGCGCCGACGGGTTGTAGTCGCCGAACAAGACATCGGCCACGGCGGTGCCGGTCTGGGTGCCCAGATACCAGGTCACGGCAATTGCATCGGCGTCGCGCACGGCACCGCTCAGCGCCAGCGCGCGGCCGTTGCGCAGCAACACCACCACCGGCGTACCGGTCGCGGCCACCGCTTCTGCCAACGCCTGCTGCGCGGGCGGTAGGGTGATCTCGGTCCGCGACTGCGCCTCGCCGCTGAAACGCTGCGGCTCGCCCAGGGCCAGCACCACCACGTCGGCGGCCTGTGCGGCATCGATCGCGGCGGAAATGCCACCCGGCAGTGCTTCTTCCAGGCCGCAGCCCGCCACCACGCTCAGATCTTCGGTGCCGACCACCGCACGCACGCCCTGCTCCAGCGTCACGTAGCGTTCCTTGTCGCCGAACAGGGTCCAGCAGCCCTCGATGTTTTCGCGGTCCTGCACGAACGGGCCGATCAGCGCGATGCGCTGGCCGCTCTTCTTCAGCGGCAGCACATCGCCTTGGTTTTTCAACAACACGATCGAGCGGCGCGCCGCATCGCGCGACAGTGCGTCGTGGGCCGGCAGATGCGCGGTGTCGGCTTCGCGTGCCGGGTCCAGCGATCGGTACGGATTGTCGAACAGACCAATCGCCTCCTTGAGCTGCAGGATGCGGCGCACGCTGGCATCCAGGGTGGCCATCGGCACCTCGCCGCTGTCCACCAGCGACGGCAGATGCGCGGCATAGAACCCGCTCTGCATGCTCAGGTCCAGCCCGGCCAGAAACGCCTTCTTGGTGGCATCGCGCTCATCGGCGGCGTAGCCGTGCGCGATCAGTTCCATGTCGGCGGTGTAGTCGGAAATCACCACGCCGGGGAACTGCCATTCGCCGCGCAGGATCTCGGTCAGCAACTCGTGGTTGGCGCTGGCCGGCACGCCATTGATGTCGTTGAAGGACGACATCACGGTCAATGCGCCGGCATCGAAGGCCGCCTTGAATGGCGGCAGATGCACATCGCGCAGGGTCTGCGGCGCGATATCGACGGTGTTGTATTCCATGCCTGCGGCCACTGCGCCATAGGCGGCGAAGTGCTTGGGCGTGGCCAGCAACGCATCGTCGGCGGTGAGGTCGCTGCCCTGAAAACCGCGCACACGCGCGGCGGCAAACGCCGCGCCCAGCACCACGTCTTCGCCGGCACCTTCGGCACCGCGGCCCCAGCGCTGGTCGCGCGCGATGTCCACGGCGGGTGCGTAAGTCCAATGCAGGCCGGCGGCGGTCGCTTCGATCGCGGTGGCGCGCGCGGTGCGCTCGGCCAGCTCCGGCTCGAAGCTGGCTGCCTCGCCCAGCGGGATCGGGAACACCGTGCGCATGCCGTGGATCACGTCCGCCGCCAGGATCACCGGGATGCCCAGCCGGCTTTCTTCCACGGCGACTTTCTGGATCTGCACGCCCAGCGCGGCACCCACGCCATTGAACAGCGAGCCGACCCGGCCCTCGCGCACCTGCTGCAACACCTCGTCGGCATTGCGCACATTGGCTTCGGGATTCACGTCCGGCGCAAACGGCCGCACCATGTCGGCGAACACACCCAACTGTCCGACCTTCTCTTCGACGGTCATCCGGGCAATCAGGGTTTCGATGCGATCAGCAGCCATGAGATCCTTGAGAAAACGTTTACATGGCCGGCAATTCTAGCCTGACGCGACTGCGGGAGGGCAAGTTTTGACGGCCGGGATTCGAGATTGGGGATTTGTAGAGGCCGGTTGCACGGCATGTTGCCGTCGGAGCGGCAATGGCGCAGCGCCTGGTCCGCCGCAACCTTCGATACTCCGGGATCCAGGCATGCAAGCCAGGCGGACGGTTCGCGACACTCAGGCGGCGCGTCCCCGCTCGATGATCACGCCCACTGCCTGCGCCCCGCGCACAGCACCGGGCTTGCTCAGCTTCAGCCGCAGCCACTGCACGCCGAATTCGTCCAGCACGATCGCCGCGCAGCGCTCGGCCAGGGTTTCGACCAGCCCGAAATCCGACGCCTGCACGAACTCGATCAGGCGCTTGCTCACCGCCTTGTAGTTCAGCGTGTCGGCGATGTCGTCGCTGGCAGCCGGGATGCGGTTGTCGAACCCCATCTCCAGATCGAACCGCAGCGTCTGGCGAATGCGCCGCTCCCAATCGTAGATGCCGATCAGCGCATCGATGTCGAGACCTTCAATAAACACTTTATCCATGGGAGCCGAGATTTGGGATTGGGGAGTCGGGATTCGCAAGAGCGCAACAGAAAGCAGGTGAAAGGGCTAGCTTCTACGAATCCCCAATCCCCACTCCCGAATCCCGCGCCGCCGCCAATGGCGGCAGCGCAGCCATATCCCAACGCGGCGTCACATGCAGCGCCGCGTCGGCGCGTTCGCCGGCCTCCAGGCGCAGTGCGCCGGCGAAGGCGATCATGGCGCCGTTGTCGGTGCACAAGGCTGGGCGCGGGAAGCAGACCCTGCCCCCGCGGCGCTGCGCGGCCTCCTGCAGCTGCGCACGCAGGCGCTTGTTGGCGCCCACCCCGCCGGCCACCACCAGGGTGTCGCAACCGACCGCATCCAGCGCGCGCAGGCATTTGATGGCCAGCGTCTCCACCACCGCGTCCTCGAAGCCGCGCGCGATGTCCGCCCGGGTAGTGTCTGACTGGTCGCTGTTGCGCCAGGCCAGCAGCACCTGGGTCTTGAGTCCGCTGAAACTGAAATCCAGCCCCGGCCGGTCGGTCATCGGCCGCGCAAACCTGTAGCGCCCCGGCGTGCCGGTTTCGGCCAGCGCCGCCAGCTGCGGGCCACCGGGATACGGCAGGCCCATCATCTTGGCGGTCTTGTCGAAGGCCTCGCCGGCCGCATCGTCCAGCGTCTCGCCCAGCACTTCGTAGCTGCCCAGCGCCTTCACCGACACCAATTGGGTATGCCCGCCCGACACCAGCAAGGCCACGAACGGCGGCTGCGGTGGGTCGTCTTCCATCAGCGGCGCCAGCAGATGACCTTCCATGTGATGCACGCCGATCGCCGGCACGTCCAGCGCCCAGGCCAGCGACCGCGCCACCCCGGCACCGACCAGCAGCGCGCCGACCAACCCGGGCCCGGCCGTGTAGGCCACGCCATCCAGTTCGTCGATCCGCAGCCCGGCCTCGCCTAGGGTCTGGCGGATCAGCGGCAGCAGCTTGCGCACGTGGTCGCGGCTGGCCAGCTCCGGCACCACGCCGCCATACTCGGCATGCAGCGCAATCTGGCTGTAGACCGCGTGGGCGCGCAGCGCCGGCACGCCGGACAAAGCCGTGTCATAGACCGCCACGCCGGTCTCATCGCACGATGATTCGATCCCAAGGACTTTCACGGCAACTCGGCAGACAAGGAACAGGCCCGCATTTTCGCAGCTTTTGGGTTGCGCAGATGCGCCGACCCGCAGGTGCGCAGCCGCCGCGTCGGCTGCCGGGAAACGCGCGCCGACGCACGCTCTGCCGCGCCGTTCCCGGCAATTTTCACCCGGGGCTTGCAGGCCGCTTGCAAGTCGTTATAATGCGCGGCTCGCCGGGGCAACCCGGAAATTCCGTCACGCGAGTCCGCTCGCACCCGCCCGGGGCTCCCGGACGGAAATCCCATTTTCTGGAGAACACATGCCCAGCGTTAAAGTCCGCGAGAACGAGCCCTTCGAATTTGCGCTCCGCCGTTTCAAGCGCACCTGCGAAAAGGCCGGCGTGCTGGCCGAGACCCGCAAGCGCGAGTTCTATGAAAAGCCGACCCAGGAGCGTAAGCGCAAGGCTGCCGCTGCCGTGAAGCGTCAGCTGCGTCGTTCCTCGCGCGACGTCACCAAGCGCCAGCGCTTGTACTGATCGAACGCGGTTCCTTGCCGCCGGGCATGCGCTGTAGGCGCGGCCCAGCGGGATTGAACCCAAGAGCCGGCACGCGCAAGCGTCGCCGGCTTTTTGTATTGGCCTGCAGCCGTCCCGCCAGGTACTCAGCGCCGGACCAGACGCCGCTACCCCATTCCCTCTATGCCGACGCAGGCGCCCGACAGCGCGCGTCGACACCTCTCACCTGCCACCCAGGAGTCACCCCATGCCCCTCAAGCAGCAGCTCACCGATGACATGAAGGCCGCGATGAAGTCCGGCGACAAGCACAGCCTGGGCGTGATCCGGCTGATCAACGCCGCGATCAAGCAGAAGGAAGTGGACGAGCGCATCGAGATGGACGATGCCGCCGTCATCGCCGTGCTCGACAAGATGGTCAAACAGCGCAAGGACTCGGTCACCCAATACGAAGGCGCCGCGCGCGAAGACCTGGCGCAGATCGAGCGCGAGGAAATCGTGGTGATCGAGCGTTACCTGCCGGCCAAGATGGGCGAAGCCGAGATCGTGGCGGCCATCCAGGCCGCCATCGCCGAAACCGGCGCCAGCAGCCCGGCCGATATCGGCAAGCTGATGGGTGCGCTCAAGCCCAAGCTCGCCGGACAGGCCGACATGGGCTTGGTCTCCACGCTGGTCAAGCAACAGCTGGCCGGCTGAGCCATGCCGTGTCGTGGTCGTTCGGCCGCGACACGGCACGATCGCCGCGACACTCGCCGGGCTGTTGCAGGGTGCGTCTGCAATTGATGCCCAAGGCGTGATGCGCAGTGCACCTCTGCAGCTGATGCACGCGCCGTGTAGCTAATTGCCGGCGACCTGCGCGCAGTCCACCGGCAGGCGCAGCGCAGTGTTGCCCCGCGGCTGCGTGTCGCGTTGCGCGCAGATCGCTTGCAGATTCCATCACGGCTCATCCAGAGCCGCCCCATCGCGACGGTGCAGGCGCTCGAAACCGCCGTCTGCGCGCGCCACAGCCGCGACGTGCAACAGGCAGGTTGCAGGCATGCTTGCGTACGCACACAGCAACACCACTGCCGGCGCTTTCACCAGACCTTCGATAGTGCCCTGTTAGAACGGGTCGCCAGCGCAGACGCGGGCGAGGCATGCCGCACCCGGGACTGCCTGACGACCTCTGCGCGCATGACCGTCTGCCTCAAGGACCCTCGCCGGTGACGAAGCTCTCGACCGAACACCTGCAGAAACATCTGGGCCGCCTGCAACGCAGTCTGCCGATGGCGCTGCTCAATCGCTTTCTCGAAATCGATGTGATGACGCAGGCCGCGTCGCTGTCGTTCTATGCCTTGTTGTCGCTGGCACCGCTGCTGGTGCTGCTGTTGTGGCTGACCGCATCGCTGTATCCGCCGGCGCAGGAAGCGCTGGTGCAGCAGATCGCGCAACTGGCCGGCGGCAGCGCCGCCGAAGTGGCCGATACGGTGATCCGCAACGCCACCGATCAACCCGGGGTCGGATCGTTGGCGGGTCTGTGGAGCACGCTGTTGCTGTTCGTCGGTGCCACTGCGGTATTCGCGCAGCTGCAGAACGCCCTGAACCTGATCTTCCGTACCGACAAACAGCGCCTGGAAGGACTCATGGCGTGGCTGAAGAAGCGCGTCTTTTCGTTCGGCGTGATCCTGGCGCTGGGCTTCCTGTTGATCGTGTCGATGATTGCGACCACCGCATTGCAGGTGGTGTTCGCGCGGCTGCCCTCGGTACTGCCTGCGGTGGGGTATGTCACTACGCTGGCGCTGTACTCGCTGGCCTTTGCGTTCCTGTATCGCTACCTGCCCGATCGCACCGTGAACTGGCGACAAGCCTTTGTCGGTGGCGTCATCACGGCCTTGTTGTTTGCGCTGGGCCGCTATGCCATCGGCGTGTACATCGCCAAGGCCGCGCCCGGCAGCGCCTACGGGTCGATGGGCACGCTGGTGATCCTGCTGGTGTGGATGTACTACGCCTCGGTGGTGTTCTTCGTCGGCGCGTTGCTGACCGCGGTGATCGACGAGCGCGTGCGCTCGCATCGCAAACTGCGCGAGGCCGGGGTCGACCCCGAGCATCCGCCGCACGTCATTGCAACCACGGATGCCGTGGTGCCGCCGAACCAGCCACAGGCAGCGTCGCGGCCCTGAAACCGCGCCGCACGCTGCCTCACGCCTGACTGCTGCGCCACCCATGGACCGCTGACGCCAGCCGGTGCCAGCTGCTGGGATATCCTAGCGGGATGGCCCGCATCCCCGACGCATTCATCGACGAACTGCTCGCACGCACCGACATCGTCGAGGTGGTGGGCGGCCGGGTGCCGCTCAAGCGCCAGGGCAAGGAATACTCCGCGCGCTGCCCGTTCCATGACGAACGCTCGGCTTCGTTCACGGTCTCGCCCACCAAGCAGTTCTACCACTGCTTCGGCTGCGGCGCGCACGGCACCGCCATTAGTTTTCTGATGAACTACGACCGCCTCGAGTTTCTCGATGCGGTCGACGAGCTGGCCAAGCGTGCCGGCATGGACATCCCGCGCGACACCCAGCAGCGCACGCCGCAACAGCAGGACGACAGCCGCGAGCTGTATTCGGCACTGGAAGCGGCCACCAAGTTCTTTCAGCGCCAGCTCGAAGGCAGCGACCGCGCCCGCGATTACCTGGACGGGCGCGGCGTGGATGCCGACAACCAGGCACGCTTCCAGATCGGCTACGCCCCCGACGGCTACAGCGCTTTGAAGGACACCCTGGGCACCGATGCGCGCCGCATGAGCGTACTCGAACGCGCCGGGCTGTTTTCCAAGAACGATCGCGGCCACGTCTACGACAAGTTCCGCGACCGGGTGATGTTCCCGATCTTCGACCGCCGCGGCCGTGTGATCGCCTTCGGCGGCCGCATCATGGGCGCGCCGGCCGACGGCCGCGACCCGGGCCCGAAGTACCTCAACTCGCCGGAAACCGCACTATTCCACAAGGGCCGCGAGCTGTACGGCCTGTGGCAGGTGCGCCAGGCCAATCAGAAGATCGAACGGCTGATCGTGGTCGAGGGCTACATGGACGTGGTCTCGCTGTTCCAGTTCGGCGTCACCCAGGCGGTGGCCACGCTGGGCACCGCCACCACACCCGAACATGCCGAGCTGCTGTTCCGCAACGCGCCGGATGTGTACTTTTGTTTCGACGGCGACAACGCCGGGCGCAAGGCCGGCTGGCGTGCGCTCGAATCGGTGCTGCCGCGCATGAAGGACGGCCGCCAGGCGTTCTTCCTGTTCCTGCCCGATGGCGAGGACCCCGACACCATCGTGCGCAAGGAAGGCGCGCAGGCCTTCGATCAGCGCCTGAAACAGGCCACCCCGCTGTCGCAGTTCTTCTTCGACGAGATGTCGCGCGAGATCAACCTGCACACGCTGGACGGCAAGGCACGCCTGGCCGAACGCGCACGTCCGATGCTGGCGCAGATCCCGGAAGGCGCATTCGGCGATCTGATGAAGCAGGAACTGGCGCGCATGACCGGCGTCGGCGCGAGCACCGCTGCGCAACAGTCCCCGGCCAAAGCGCGGCCACCCGCGCGCATGGTGGCCCCCACGCAGAAGCGCAGCCTGGTGCGTGCATCGATCGCGATCCTGCTGCAACAACCGTCGCTGGCGATGAGCCTGGAAGGCGACCACGATTTTTCCGGCCTGCGCCTGCCCGGCATCGAGTTGTTGATGGAGCTGCTGGCGCTGGTGCGGCAACGCCCGGAAATCAGCACCGGAGCGCTGCTGGAGCATTTCACCGACCGCGACGAGCTGCCGGCCCTGCAGAAACTGGCCGCGCAGGAGCTGCCCGGCGACGAGCACAGCTGGGCGATCGAACTGCACGACGTCGTTGCCCAGCTCGACAAGCAATTGCTGCGTCAGCGGGTGGAAGAACTGCAGGCCAAACAGCGCGCGCAAGGCCTGGACCA
This sequence comes from Xanthomonas cannabis pv. cannabis, assembly GCF_000802365.1. Lineage (GTDB taxonomy): Bacteria > Pseudomonadota > Gammaproteobacteria > Xanthomonadales > Xanthomonadaceae > Xanthomonas > Xanthomonas cannabis. The sequence continues at coordinate 10,096 of NZ_JSZE01000034.1, read as the reverse complement.
CACCGATAAATACGAAATGCGCGAGTTGCTCAAGGCGCTCGCCGCACTGTGATGTCGTGGCTGCCGGCGTCGTGGCAGGGGACGCAGGGCGCATCACTGCACTGGCGCGCGTAGACGATGCTGACGCGGCGACACAGGCTGCGCCCGCACGCGTCGTAGAATGGCCCGCTCCAGGCGCGTGATCGCGCGACACCTCCCACCTCGATGAAGAAGCTGCTGGCGCGGTTGCGCATTGATCCGTTCACCCTCGCGCTGCTGTGCACGGTCACGCTCGCCTCGTTCCTCCCGGTCTCGGGCACGGCCGCTGCGGTCATGGACGATGTCACCGATGTGGCCATCGCCGCGCTGTTCTTCCTGCATGGCGCGCGGTTGTCGCGCGAAGCGGTCAAGGCCGGCGCGCTGCACTGGCGGCTGCATCTGGTGATCCTGGCCTGCACGTTTGTGCTGTTTCCGCTACTGGGGCTGCTGTTCAAGCCGTTGGCACATCTTGCGCTGACGCCGGAGCTGTACATCGGCGTGCTGTTCCTGTGCGCGTTGCCGTCCACGGTGCAATCGTCGATCGCCTTCACCTCGATGGCGCGCGGCAATGTGCCCGCCGCGGTCTGTGCGGCCTCGCTGTCCAGCCTGCTGGGCGTGTTCTTCACGCCCTTGCTGATGGGCGCGCTGGTCGGCAGCCAAGGGGCCATGGCGCATCCCGCCGAAGCCATCGGCAAGATCCTGCTGCAGTTGCTGGTGCCGTTTCTGGCCGGCCATTTCCTGCGCCCGTGGATCGGTGGCTGGGTCGAGCGGCATCGCGCCGTGCTGCGCTACACCGATCAGGGCACCATCCTGCTGGTGGTCTACACCGCCTTCAGTGCATCGGTGAATGAAGGGCTGTGGCAGAAGACTCCGCTGCCGGCATTGCTCGCCGTCCTGGGCGCCGCCGCGCTGCTGCTGGCGGTGGCGATGCTGTCGATCACCTTCATCGCACGGCGCCTACGCTTCAACCGCGCGGACGAAATCGCCATCGTCTTCTGCGGCTCGAAAAAGAGCCTGGCCACCGGCGTGCCGATGGCCAAGGTGATGTTTGCCGGCGGCGGTCTGGGAGCCATCGTGCTGCCGATCATGCTCTACCACCAGTTGCAGCTGATCGTGTGCGCCTTCGTGGCCGCCCGCTATGCGCGTACCGCGCCGGATGCCGCGCAGGGCCAGGCCGGCCCCCATTGAGGGTGCTCGGCGCGGCCCACTGCGCATTGCATGACACCGGTTCGCCTGGCCGGCTGCTGCAGGTTGTCAGCACAGATACAACGGTTATGACGCCCACGCGCCAGCGTGCGCTAGCGTAGGCGATCGACATTTGCCAACCCCACGGTGACTGCCATGACGTTGTCGTTCCCACGCCCTTCCCCGCGCGCGACCGCGCTGCTGGCAGCACTGGCAACCCTGGCCGGCTGCAACAAGCCTGCGCCCCCGGCGGCACCGGCGACAGCGCCCAAGGCAGCCACAACGCCTGTTCCCGCGTCCAGCATCGCCTGGCGCGAGGGCGACGTGGACGATGCCTTCGCCGAGGCCAGGGAGAGCGGCAAGCCGGTCCTGTTGTACTGGGGCGCAGCCTGGTGCCCGCCCTGCAATCGCCTCAAGGCCACCTTGTTCAAGGACCCGGCGTTCATTGCGCGCACCCAGCAATTCGTTGCCGTGCACCTGGATGGCGATTCGGAAGGCGCGCAGGCCTGGGGCGAGCGTTTCGGCATCAAGGGCTATCCCACCATCATCGTGCTGCGCCCTGACCTCAGCGAGATCACCCGCCTGGCCGGCGACGCCGACACTGCCCGCCTGGTCGACGTATTGCGCGTGGCTGCCCGCAGCACCAGTACCGCCAGACAGCTGCTGGACACCGCACTGCATGCGCCACAGACCCTGACTCCAGACGACTGGTCGGTGCTCGGCAACTACGCCTGGGGCACCGACGACCGTCTGCTCAAGCGCGAGGAGGCAGCGGACGTGCTGACCCGGTTGTCCAAGGTGGCGCCACAGCCGGCGCTGCAGCGCAGCTTTGCGCTGGCGGCACTCACTGCCGCCAAGGACCCGCCCGCCCCCGCTCCGGGCTATCGCACGTTGCTCGAGTCGGTGCTGGCCGATCCGGCAGAGGTGCGCGCCAATCTCGGCACGCTGAACTACATGCCGGCACGCCTGGTCGCTGCCGCCAGCGCCGATGCCGGCGAACGCGCCACCCTGTCCGCTGAGGTGGTCAACGCCCTGGACAAGGCCTACGCCGACCCCACGCTGCCGGTCTCCGACAGGCTCGGCACTGCCTTCGCATGCATCCAGCTGGCCCGCCTGGCGCAGGGCCAGCCAACCGAGACCGAGCCCAAAGATCCGCCGCCGCTTCCGCAGGAGCTGGTCGATAGCGTTCGCCAGCGCGTGCAGTGGGCCAGCGAAACCGCCAGGACCGATGAAGAACGTCAGTCCACCATCAGCACGGCTGCGGCCCTGTTGAGCGAGGTGGGCGACCACAGCGGCGCCGAGCAGCTGCTGCTGGCAGAGCTCTCGCGGACCCGGACGCCGTACTACTACATGCCCGAACTGGCAGATCTGGCCGAACACCGTGGCGACAAGAAGACCGCGCTGGCATGGCTCAGGAAGGCCTATGAGGGCGCGCAGGGCCCGGCCACCCGCGTGCAATGGGGCGTGCTGTATGTCGATGGGCTGATCCGGCTCAGCCCGGACGACACGGCAGTCATCGAGACCGCCGCCACGCAGGTGATCGGCGAGCTGGCCGGGCAGCCGGATGGCTACCGCCAACGGACCCGGCAACGGTTCGACACGCTCGCCGCTGCCCTGAAAGGCTGGAGCAAGCAGCACCGCCGGGACGGCAGCGCGGTCCTGGCCAGGTTGCAGAAGAAGATGCAGTCCAGCTGCGACAGCAAGAATGCCAGCGACTGCGCCGGCTGGCTGAGCTGAGAGCGGACGCCTGCAACAGCCTGCTTCCTGCCGCAGGCGGGCTGCAGGCCTGGCGCAAGCCCTTTAGCGCACCCAGGGCAGCAGCAGGTGATCGACCATCAGAAACGCGAACAGCGCCATCAGGTAGACGATGGAATACCCGAACATCTTCATCGAAAACAGCTCGTCCGGTGGGTCCAGCATGCGCCACGCATACCAGAGGAACACCGCGTTGAGCACCACCGCCCCGCCGAGATAGAACACCCCGCTCATGCCCACCGCCACCGGTAGCAGGGTCACGATGGCCAGCAGCACCGTGTAGACCAGGATCTGCTTGCGCGTGTGCGGCACGCCGTGGGTCACCGGCAACATCGGAATCGCGGCCTTGGCGTAATCGGCGCGCCGGAAGATCGCCAGCGCCCAGAAATGCGGCGGCGTCCAGATGAAGATGATCAGCACCAGCAACGCGGAGTTGATCCAGTCGGCGCTCGTCGGCAGCCCGGTCACCGCCGCCCAGCCCAGCATCGGCGGCGTGGCACCCGCCAGCCCGCCGATCACGATGTTCTGCGAGGTCGCCCGCTTCAGGTAGACGGTGTAGATCACCGCGTAACCGATCATTGACGCAAAGGTCAGCACCGCAGTGATGACGTTCACCCATACCACCAGAATGGTCATGGAGATCACGATCAGCACGCCGGCGAAGACCAGCACCTGCCACGGCCGCACCTTGCCCACCACCAGCGGCCGCCACGAGGTGCGCGCCATCTGTGCATCGATCTTGGCATCGAGCAGCTGGTTGATCGCCGCCGCCGCCGAGGCGGCAAGCCAGATGCCGAGAAAACCCAACGTTCCGGCACGCACCTGCGCCCAGGTGGGCAGGCCGGGAATGGCCAGAAACATGCCGACCAACGCGGTGAACACGATCAGTGCCACCACCTTTGGCTTGGTCAGATCCCAGTAATCGCGTGCACTGACAGCCATGCTCACTCCGGCGCGCGCAGCCGCGCCAGCAGCGACACCAGCACGAACAGCAAGGCCACTGCGCCGCCGTTGTGCAGCACCGACACTTCCAGTGGCAGCGCCAGCTTGACGTTGAGCATGCCCAGCGTCACCTGCACGGCCACCAGCACCGCCAGCGCGCTGGCCCACACCCGCATCCCCGGCGAGCGCGACAGACGCCACGCCAGCCACCACAGGTACAGCGCGGTCGCAATCGCCCATAGCCGGTGCGCCATCTGGATGGCAATCCGCGCCGCACCATCGAGCACGCCGCCTTCGTAATCCACGCCGATGCCGCGCCACAGCGTGAAGCCCTCGCGGAAGTCATGCGGTGGCCACCACTGGCTGACACAGCGCGGGAAGTTGTCGGCCGACCAGCTGCCGCCACCGCAGGCCAGCGCCGCATAGTTGGCACTGACCCAGCCGCCCAGCGCGATCTGCAGGCCCAGCACTGCCACACCCAGGCGCAGCAGCCATTTCAAGCGCGACGCGTCGGCCAAGGTGATCGGCAGGTGCGTTGCGCGCCACGCCATCCACACCAGCAGCGAAAACATCAGCATGCCGCCGAGCAGATGTCCCATCACCACGATGGGCTTGAGCAGCAAGGTTACCGTCCACATGCCCAGCAACGCCTGGAAGATCACCACCGCCAGCGTGAGCACGGCCGCGCGCGCCAGATCGATATTGCTCCAGCGCAGGGCCGCCAGCAGCAGGATCGCCTCACCGGCAATCGCCACACCCATCGCCGGGATGTGCCAGCCGGACATGTACAACGGGATCGACAGCGCCACCAGCACCGCGGCCGAGACCACCTGGGCGATGCCCATGCGACGTCGGCGCGCGGCCAGCAGCGATAGCACCAGCACCTCCACACCCAGCGCACCGGCCAGGAAGCGGTGCACCTGCTCACGCCAGGCCTTGTGCGATTCCAGCGGGCGGATCTTGCTGGCCACGTGGGTGTTGGCTTCGTCGGTGGTCTGCGGCCAGGTCACGCGGCCGTAGCAGGTCGGCCAGTCCGGGCAACTCATGCCGGCATCGGACAGGCGCACGAATGACCCGAACAGGATCGTGCTCGCGGTGAACAACGCCGCCAGCCAGGCCATGCGGTGGAAGTGGCGGAACAACGCCGGTGGCGCAAACAGATTCATCGGGCTCACATCAGTTTCAGCAGCTTGACCAGATCCGCGCGCAAGCCGGCCGGGGCGAACCCGGGGGCATAGCGCAGGATCACGAAGCCATTGGGGTCGATCACATACACCGGCACGCCGGCGGCATCGTTGGCGCGCGGCAGCGCTTGCCGCAGGCGCGCGTCGTCGCGCAGTACACGCAGGGCGGGCATCGGCGGCAGGCCAGCCGGTGGCGCGCCGATCCACAGCACCTCCACCTTGTCGGCGCGATGCCCGAGCAATTGCCACACCTTGTCCAGCTCGGCGGCCAGCGCCACGCAGCGCTGCGCACAGTCTGCCGGCGGTGCCAGCGCAATCCGCCAGATGCGCTCGCCCGGCGCCCACAGGTACGGCTGCCTGTCCGCACGCAACGGCGTCATCGCCCGCAGGTCGGCAGGCGGATGCAGCAGTTCGCCATTGTTGCGCAACGCCGCTGGCTGCCATCCGGAGAAGCGCAGCACGCCGGCCAGCAACATCGAGCCGAAGAACAGCACTGCCAGGGCAATCAGCATCCTGCGGCCGCGTTTGACCGAGTGCGGCGTGGCCGATGTGGAAGAGGTCATGGCGGCGATTTTCTCATGCCGCAGGCGTCAGTGCCCGCGCCGACGGCGGCGTCGCGCACGCCATGTCAGCAGCGTGGCCGTGGCCAGCACGGCAGCCGCCAACCCGAACCATTGCACCGCGTAACCCAAGTGCCGCGCGGGTGGCAGCGTGTTTGGCAGCACGTCCAGATCGCGCACGTAGCCCACCGGCAACGCCGGATCCAGGCGCAGGACCTGCGACGAAATGTCGCGCCTGCCCAACGCATCGCGCAGCGCCTGCGTATCCAGGCGCGTGGCCAGCCAGGTGTGCGCTGTCGCGGTGGGCGCCATTGCAGGACCGATGGCCAGGCCCGCCGATGGCGGCGCGCTCAACAGACCCTGCACTGCCTGCACACCCTCATGTGCCGCGATGGGCGGCAACTGCCGATCGGCCGGCAGCGGCAGCCAGCCCAGATCGACCAGCAGCGTGCTGGTGGTGCCCTCCACAGCGGCCAGCTGATAGACGCGCAGGCCGGCACGCCCCGCATGTAACTGGTTGTCCAGCAACACCTGCGCCGGCAAAAAACGCACCCGACCGCTTACCCAGCACAACCCGGGCTGAGCCTGCACGGCCTGGCGCAGGGTCAGCGGCCTTTCGCGGACATGCGCGGCACGTTCCAGCAGTGCTTCCTTGCCATGCATGCGTTGCAGCTGCCACTGCCCGAGCGCTGCGAATCCGGCACTCAGCAGCAGCGCCAGCACCCACCCGATCGCGGCGGTGTGCTTGCGCGTCATGACAAGCGGCGCAAAAAGGCGTGCAATATCCACACCACGCCGACGACTCCCGGGGCTGCTGTGAACGATTCGCTCAAGACGCTGCTGATTGTCGCCTTCCTGATCGTGATCCTGTGGAACCTGGGTGCCGGCCTCTACTACCTGTTGACCGACCGCGGCGAGACCAAGCGCACCGTCAACGCACTCACCTGGCGCATCGGCTTATCGGTCGCGTTGATCGCCATCGTGATCATCGGCATCTACACCGGCTGGATCAAGCCGCATGGCATCGGCCGCTGAGGAGCCGGGATTGGGGATTCGGCATTGGGGATTCGTAAAAACTAAAGCCTGCCGCTTTTACGAATCCCGAATCACCAATCCCGAATCCCCGCCCTCAAAGTACATACACGAACAGGAACAGCGCCAGCCATACCACGTCGACGAAGTGCCAGTACCAGGCAGCCGCTTCGAATGCGAAATGGTTGTCGCGGCTGAAGTGTCCCTTGGCAGCGCGCAGCCACATCACCGCCAGCATGATCGTGCCGAGCAGCACGTGCATGCCGTGGAAGCCGGTGAGCATGAAGAAGGTCGAGCCGTAGATGCCCGAACCCAGCGTGAGATTGAGTTCGGTATAGGCGTGGATGTATTCCTCGGCCTGCAGGAACAGGAACACGCAGCCCAGCAGCACGGTCAGGCCCAGCCACAGCAACAGCGCCCCACGTCGCCCGCCCTTGAGTGCGTGATGGGCGATGGTCAAGGTCACACCGGAGCTCAGCAGGATCAGCGTATTGATCAGCGGCAGGCCCCACGCCGGAATGGTCTGGAACTGCCCACCGATCGTACCCGGGCCATTGGTCGGCCAGGCCGCCGAATAGCCATTCCACAGCAATTCGTTGGTCATCACGCCGTCGCCCTCGCCGCCCAGCCAGGGCAGCGTCAGCACGCGCGTATAAAACAGCGCACCGAAGAAGGCGCCGAAGAACATCACTTCGGAAAAAATGAACCACACCATTCCCATGCGGAACGAACCGTCCACCTGGCGGTTGTAGTTGCCGGCGTTGGACTCGCGAATGACATCGCCAAACCACATGAACAAGGTCGCCAGCAACATCGCCATGCCGACGAAAAAGGTCCAGCGCCCCCAGGCCGCATCGTTGAGCCAGCTGGCCACGCCAATCATCATCACGAACATCGCAATCGAGCCGACAAAGGGCCATTTGCTTTGCGTCGGGACGAAATACGCATCGGCATTGGGACTGTGATCGGCCATGGCGTTGCTTCCGTGTCGTGGAGCGGTGGATGAAGGCTACGGTGCCGCGCGCGGCGCGCCGGATGCACTGCCGCCCGGCAATTGCGAAGTCAGCGCGTCGTTGCGGTAGAACGTGTACGACAAGGTGATCGTGGTGACTTCCGGCGGCAACGCAGGATCGACGATGAACCGCAGCGGCATGTCGCGCGTTTCACCGGCCTGCAGGGTTTGCGCGGTAAAGCAGAAACATTCGGTCTTATTGAAGTACCCGGACGCACGTGCAGGCGCCACCGACGGCACCGCGCTGCCGACCACCGCCCGCTTGCTGTCGTTGCGCGCGAAATACAACGCCTCGTTGAGTTCGCCGGGCACCACATCCATCGTCATCTGCTCTGGATGGAAGGTCCACGGCAACTTCGAGTTGACCCCCGCATCGAACTCCACGCGCACCGTGCGCCTGCCCGGCACCGCCACTGCACCACCTGCGCCAGCAGCACCCGCGCGCGTACTGCCCGGGGCGCGCTCCATGCGGATACCGAACACCTTCTCGCAGGCGACGCGGTACAGCGGCACCAACGAAAAGGTCAGCACGAATACGCCCAGCACCACGCCAAGCAGCTTGAACAAGCCCGCTGTCGGCACAGGTGCTGGCACGCGCGCATTCATCGCCCGATGACTCCCGACGCGATGAAACCCGCATAGATCAGCAACGCGATGATCCCCACCGTGATGGCAGTACGGCGCACGGCACGGCGTTGCTGCGCCTGCCGTTCGGCAGCCGACAGCAGGCGCGTCACCGCCGGCTCCGATGCAGACTCAGTGGCCGATGTCTTCATGCGCAAGATCTCCAGGCTTGATCACCGGCGGCACGGTGAAGGTATGCGCCGGCGCCGGCGATGGCACCGTCCATTCCAGCCCCTTGGCACCTTCCCACGCACGCGCATCGGCACGGGCACCGCTGCGCAGCGAAGCGAACAAGATCGCCGCCATCAGGAACGGGGTGGCGAACATGCCGAACGCACCGATCGAGCTGACCAGGTTCCAGTCGGCAAACACCACGTTGTAATCGGGAATACGCCGCGGCATGCCGGCCAGGCCCAGGAAGTGCTGCGGGAAGAACAGCAGGTTGACGAAAATCATCGTCCACCAGAAATGCACCTTGGCCCAGGTCTCGTTGTACATCCGGCCGGTCCATTTCGGCCACCAGTAGTACACCGCCGCGATCAACGCGAACACCGCGCCGGTCACCAGCACGTAGTGGAAATGCGCGACCACGAAATAGGTGTCGTGATACTGGAAGTCGGCCGGAACGATTGCCAGCATCAGACCGGAGAACCCACCGATACTGAAGAGGATCACGAACGCCACTGCCCACAGCATCGGCGATTCGAACGTCAGCGAGCCCTTCCACATCGTGCTGACCCAGTTGAACACCTTCACTCCGGTCGGAATGGAGATCAGCATGGTGGCGAACATGAAATAGATCTCGCCGCCCAGCGGCATGCCCACCGTGAACATGTGGTGCGCCCACACGATGAAGCTCAGGAACGCGATCGCCGCGATCGCATACACCATCGCCTGGTACCCGAACAGCGGCTTGCGGCTGAAGGTGGGGATGATTTCGCTGACCACGCCGAACGCCGGCAGGATCATGATGTAGACCTCCGGGTGCCCGAAAAACCAGAAGATGTGCTGGTACATCACCGGGTCGCCGCCGCCGGCTGCGTTGAAGAAGCTGGTGCCGAAGAACTTGTCGGTCAGCAACATGGTCACCGCACCGGCCAGTACCGGCATCACCGCAATCAGCAGGAAGGCGGTGATCAGCCAGGCCCAGCAGAAGATCGGCATCTTCAGCAGATCGATGCCCGGCGCACGCATATTGAGCACGGTGGCGATGATGTTGATCGCGCCCATGATCGAACTGACACCGGCCACGTGGATCGCAAACACGCTGAAGGCCACGTTGTAGCCGCCCTGCAGCGACAGCGGCGGATACAAGGTCCAGCCACCGGCTGGCGCACCACCCGGCAAAAACAGAGTCAGCAACAGCAGGGTAAAGGCGACGGGCAGCAGCCAGAACGACCAGTTGTTCATGCGCGGCAGCGCCATGTCCGGCGCGCCGATCTGCAGCGGGATCATCCAGTTGGCCAGACCGACGAACGCCGGCATCACGCCGCCGAAGATCATCACCAACGCATGCACGGTGGTCATCTGGTTGAAGAATTCCGGCTTGACGAACTGCAAGCCGGGCTGCATCAGTTCGGCGCGGATCACCACGCTCATCGCCGCGCCGATGATGAACATCACGAAGGAGAACAGCAGGTACAGCGTGCCGATGTCCTTGTGATTGGTCGAAAAGAACCAGCGCTCGACGAAGCCGGGCTGGTGGTGTCCGTGGTGATCGACTGCGGTGTGCGCCATGACGGAACGGCCTCTGCGAAGCGGTGCGGTTGCGAGCGGTGTTAGAG
>NZ_JSZE01000033.1 GCF_000802365.1 Xanthomonas cannabis pv. cannabis | reverse complement strand
TTCCCGGCCTGCCCGGTCATCGCATGCCCAACTGGATGCGCATCGGCATTCCCGGCAGCGCTGCGGCGGCAGGCCAGGCGCTGGATGCCGACACCATTGCGCGCCTGCAGGTGCCGCCGGCATTCCTGGCCGATCTGCTGCCGCTGCTGACGCCGGGCGTGGTGTTGGTCGCCACCGACCAGCGCATCCTGCCGGAGACCACCGGCGGCAAGCTGCAGGTGCTGGATTCGGACCCGCCCGACACGCCATAGCGCACGTGCGCACCCACGCGTGGCGCAGGGTTCGCCAAGCTCGGCTTGCGATACGGGGCCTACGCCGTGTAGGGCCTGCCTGCGTGTGCCGGGTTGATCGCGGCACAGGCTCCGCCACGCTGCCGGGCGATTGTCACGGCGCCGACGCCGGCACATGATGCGGCCATCTCATTGCCAAGGATGTGCGTGATGCGCCTGCTCCCTGCGGTCCTGCTCGGCACCAGCATCATGGCCTGCACGGTGGGCGGCGCAGCGGCGCACTCCCCGCGCCCTGCCGCGCCGGGTCCCGAGTGCCTGGATGCCCGCCAGGTGAGCGAGCTGCATCAGACCGATGCGCGGACACTGGCCGTCGCCGAACGCGGCGGCCGCCTGTTCCGCCTGCCATTGGCACAGGACTGCCCGCGCCTGACCGCGCACGCAGACGCCGCCGTGCTCGCACCGCACGGTTGGGTCTGCAATGGTGCGCAGGCATCCCTCAGCACCGGGCAGCAACGGTGCGCGATCAGCCAGGTCGCCCCGCCCAGTGCACGCGACTACGCCAGCATGGCCCGTCAGCGGCAGGCCGACGGCATCCCCACTCTGGACGGTGTGAGCGTGCGGCAAGCACGTCGTCGCGACTTCGCCGGCTCCGCAAGCTATTGCTTCCAGCCCGGCATGGTGCGGGCGTGGTCGGAGGACGCGCAGGGTCTGGTGGTGGAAGTGTCGCCGCGCCATCCCGGCACGCACCGCCATTATCGCGTCGAATTGATGGACAGCTGCCGCGAGCTCAGCGGCGCACCGCCGATCCGCTTCGTATCCGGCATGGGCCTGAATGCGATTTGCGGCAACCCCGGCGACAAGGTCGACGTGCTCGACGAAATCGGCATTGCCGGCGCAGGCGTCGGCGCCGGGCAGCAAGGCGACCTCAGCACCTCGCGCGGCGGCAAGTTCTCGCGCATGCGCCAAAGCTGCACAGTGGCGGCGGTCTACCCGCGCGATTGAGCCGCCACACCGGCGCGGTACCAGCCTGGCAGGACGCGCTGGCGCGTGGCGGGGTGCGATCGGTACCGCCATCGCGCTGAGGCGCGTCACGCGCGTCATGCCGCCGGCTGGCTCGGGCTGGCACGAACCGCAGGCGCGTTTCCGCGCGCGATGTCGGGGTTATCGGTACACCTGTCGCGCTCAGGTGCGCTCCTACGGGAGCGGACTCAGGCTTTACGCAGAAAACAGGTCTTGAGCACCAGGCCCTTGATCTTTTCCGAATTGCCTTCGATATGTTCGGCGTCGTCCTCGACCAGGCGGATATTGCGGATCACCGTGCCCTGCTTGAGCGGAATCGACGAGCCCTTGACCTTGAGATCCTTGATCACCGTCACCGTGTCGCCGGCCTGCAGCACATTGCCGTTGCGGTCGCGCACCACGGTCGTGTTCGCGGCGACCTCGGCTGCGCTCCATTCGAAACCGCAGTCCGCGCAGATCGACAGGCCGCCGTCGGCATATGTGTTGTCCTGGCCGCATTGCGGGCAGGCGGGAACGGTAGACATGCGATTCCTTGATCGAAACGGGCGTGGATTGTAGCGCCACGGCCGCGCGATCACGCATCCGGCACGGCGGCGGCGCGATAGTGCAGCGCTCATCGAATGCCCTGCAGGTTGCGCGTGTCCAACGAGCCAGTCCACCCCGCGCCAGGCGCCGCACCAGCCGCCCTGGAGCCCGGCAACGCGCCTGGCGCGCCAGGTCGTCCCGACAGTCCCGCAGAGCGCCCCGGCAAGCCCAAGGGCGCGCATTTGGTGGTCTATGTCGCCTTGGCCGGCAACCTGGCCATTGCGGTGGCCAAGTTCATTGCCGCCGGGATTTCCGGCAGCTCGGCCATGCTCAGCGAGGGCGTGCATTCGCTGGTGGACACCATCAACGAGGTGCTGCTGCTCTATGGTCTACGTCGCGCTGCGCAGGCACCCACGCCGACGCACCCCTTCGGCTACGGGCGCGAACTGTATTTCTGGAGTTTCATCGTCGCGTTGCTGGTGTTTGCGATGGGTGCCGGCGTGTCGTTGTACGAGGGCATCGTGCACCTGCGTCACCCGGAGCCGGCCAAGAGTCATCTCATCGCGTATTGCGTGCTCGGCGTTTCGATCGTGTTCGAAGGTATTTCCTGGATCGTGGCACTGCGCGAATTTCGTGCAAAAAAGGGCCGCATGGGCTACTTCGAGGCATTTCGCCAGAGCAAGGACCCCAGCACCTTTACCGTGTTGCTGGAAGACAGCGCCGCATTGATCGGCCTGTTCATGGCCTTGCTCGGCCTGGCCGGCGCGCAGCTGTTGGACATGCCCGAACTCGACGGCATCGCATCGATCGGCATTGCCGGCGTGCTGGCCTTCACCGCTTTCCTGCTGGCGCGCGAGACCAAGGGGCTGCTGATCGGCGAGCCGGCCCATGCGGAGGTCACCGACTCGCTGCTGCGCATTGCCGCCAGCGACCCGGACGTGCGCGCCGCCAACGGCGTGCTGACCATGCAGATGGGCCCCAACCAGGTCGTTGCCGCATTGAGCGCGGAATTCGAAGACAGCCGCAGCACGCCGCAGATCGAAGCCTGCGTGGGGCGCATCGAAGCCGCCGCCAAGCGCCAGCATCCCGAACTCACCGCGTTGTTCGTCAAACCGCAGACACCGGAAACCTGGCGCGCACGTCGCGCGCAGATCGAACGCGGCGCGCAGACCGAGTAGGCAACCACGTGCACGGCTACGGCCACTACAGGTGCCGCAATGGTCGCGACATCAGCGTTGCCGGTGAGCGGAAGTGCCGCGCAATCGCGGTCAACGTCAGGCCCGGGCCGCTGCCGCACGCTCCATCGAGGCCGCAGCAGGGTCGGTCCTCACCCCGTAATGCCCGCCGCACGTCCACAGCGACACGCGATGACGGCCAACCTGATCCTCGCCCAACCGCAGATCCTGCAGCGGTTGCATGATCCGGTGCGATTGCCTACGGTGTGGGTGCAGCATCTCTTGGCATCGTGAATCAGCCGATGCACTTCCCCCTCGATCACCCGCATGGAGGTTTCCAATGGAAATCAGCCAGGGTCGCGTTGCGACCATTCACTACACCCTTTCCGACGACAGCGGCCAAGTCCTGGACCGTTCTACTCCCGACACCCCGTTGAGCTATCTGCACGGTGCCGGCAACATCGTGCCCGGCCTGGAGCTGGCGCTGGACGGCCGGCGCGTGGGCGACACACTCACCGCCGACGTGGCGCCCGAACAAGGCTACGGCCCGCGCCACGAGCAGCTGATCCAGCACGTTCCGCGCGAGGCCTTTCCCACCGATGTGGACGTGGTCCCGGGCGTGCAGTTCGAAGCCCGTACCCAACAGGGCCCGGTGCTGGTCACCGTCACCGAGGTCGGCCCGGAACAGGTCACCGTGGATGGCAATCACCCGCTGGCCGGCCAGACCCTGCACTTTGCGGTGGAAGTGGTGGACGTGCGCGAAGCCACCACCGATGAGTTGAATCAGGGCCACGTCGACGACATCGCCGCCTGAGCCAGCGCGTCGCGTGCCAGCCGGCGCGCGGCGCATCGGCCGGCGCGCCACAGCTGCACGCCGGTCTGGACGGCAGCTGCGGCGGCCGTAGTAAAGTGCGCGGCCCGCTTTGAAGGCCTGTCTGCATGAAACTCGGCATCGACTTCGGTACCAGCAACTCCGCCGCCGCCGCGATCGTCGATGGCCAGGTGGAACCGGTGCGCTTCGGCGACGCCCTGCAGTTCCGCACCACGGTGTACTTTCCCGAGACCATGCGCGACCCGGAGGATTTCAACCTCACGCCCGCGCTGGAATACGAGATGGAGCGACTGATCGACTCCGCGCGCCGCGACGCCACCGCCGCCGGCCGCACGCCGAATCAGGACAGCCTGCGCCGCGAAGCGCTGCGCATCGTGCGTCGCCAATGGATGGAAGAACAGGTGCGCGAGCCACGCAGTTCGGCGGCGCTGCTGCAGAACGCGGTCTACGGCGACGACGCGCTGGATGCGTACTTCCTGGAGGGCGAAGGCAATCTGGTGCAAAGCCCCAAGTCGATGCTGGGCTACAACCTGCACCCGCGCGCCCGCCAGACCATCACCGGCATCGCCACGCACGTGCTGGAGCACATCCGCCTCACTGCCTCGCGCCAGTTCGACGTCACCATCCGCAGTGCCGTGATCGGCCGCCCGGTGCAATTTCGCAGTTCGATCGGCGAAGCCGGCAATGCGCAGGCGCTGGAGATCCTGCAGACCGCGGCCATCGCCGCCGGGTTCGACAGCGTGGACTTTCTTGAAGAACCCGCCGCGGCCGCCATGCACTACCACGTCAGCCACGACGCCCGGCACGACACCGTGGTGGTGGACATCGGCGGCGGCACCACCGATATCGCCCATGCCAGCGTGGGCGGCAGCGCACCACCGCAGGTGCATCGCGCCTGGGGGATCGCGCGCGGCGGCACCGATATCGATCTGGCGCTCAGTCTGGCCGCCTACATGCCGCTGTTCGGCCGCGGCATCACCCGCGTTCCGGCGCACCATTACGTGGAAGCGGCGATGGTGCAGGACATGACGCGGCAACGCGAATTCCGCTTGCACACGTACCGCGACGTCCCTGCCCCGTTCGACACCCGCCTGCAGGCCCTGCAGGACACCGGCAACACCGCGCGCCTGTATCGCGCCGTGGAAGCCTGCAAGATCGCGCTCAGCGAGCTCGACCAGCACCAGGCATCGCTGGAGTTCATCGAACGCGCCCTGCGCGTGGACGTGCAGGCCAGCGCACTGGTTGCGTCCGCCTCGAACTACCTGCAGGAACTGGCAGGCCTGCTGGCGCAGGTGCGCGCCGACCTGCCCACGCCTCCGGCCACGCTGTTTCTCACCGGTGGCATGTCGCGTGCCGGCTACATCCGCGACACGGTGGCGGCGGCATTTCCGGAATCGCGCATGGTCCACGGCGATCCGTCCTTCGGCGTGGTGCAGGGCTTGGCCTGGGCTGCAGCGGGTGACGCCCGTCCGTCGGAGCATTAACACAAATCGGTATTTGGCGCCTATAATACGCGGTTGCTGCCTGACGCCCCGCCGTCTTGTCTGCAAGGCATGCCCGCCGTGCCGCCGCGATTGCGCACCGAACGCACTCGCACTTCTCGACACCGCTCCCGCGCGCGCCACCCTTGCCGCATGCGGTGTCCTTGCACTTCCCCGCTACAGGAGGCCACATGGCACGTCCCGCGACCAAGCAGAAATCCCAGCCCAGCATCGCTCGCAGCGAAGGCAAGTCGCAGCCGCTCAGTCGTGAGCGTATCGCTGCCGACATCGCCGCGTTCCGCAAGACCGGCGGCCGGATCGAAGTGCTCACCACCAACTTCGGCCCCGCGCGCAACGATGGCGACAAGATCGGCTGAGCGGCAGACAGGCTGCAATCAGTGCCTGCTGCTGCGCGTGCAGACCGGTAGCTGCCTGCAAGGGTTGCCTTGAAGTGTTGAACGGACGTGCCACCGCAAGGTGGCACGTTTGTTTCCGGCCTTCTGGCGTCATCGGGGCGTACCGACCCGGAGTGCGATTTCAGTGTGATGCCACCGTTCGCCGCGCCGAGCGTCGCAGGCAGGCGCCCGCCAGCACGGTTGTCCGGCCGTCGCCCTGGGCAGCCACCGAATGATGTGTCGCCACTGAAGACATCCGCATTCAACATCGCTCACACCTTGCGCGGCAGGCCGGGCGCAGTGCCGGATGAGCATGCATTCATCCCACGCATCTGGTGCGCGCGGGACGCGCCATTACAATGGCGGCTCTTTTGCTTTCGCATGATGTGATGTCCGCGCCCGACGCCTTGCCCGCAATGATCCGAAGCCTGTTGCCGCACTGGAATCCGGAATGGCTGGCGGTTGCGGTGCCCACCATCAACATCGTCCTGATCCTGGCGGTTGCCGCGCTGACGCGGCTGCTGCTGCGACAGCTGCTCCGGCGGCTGTGCGCGCATTACAACGTGCCTGTCGAGATCACGATCGGCATCCGGCGTGTGGGCAGCTTCGTGATCTCGCTCAGTGCCGTCCTGATCTCACTGCATATCCTCGGTGTCTCCACCGGCGTGCTGTGGACCGCCTTCACCAGCTTCGCGGCCGTCGGCGCAGTGGCGTTCTTCGCTGCATGGAGCGTGCTGTCGAATATCTTCTGCACCTTCCTGATCATCACCACGCGTCCGTTCCGCCTGCACGATCACATCGAGCTGCTGGAAGGCGGCGACAAGCCCGGCCTGAAAGGCCGCGTGATCGACATCAACGTGATCTACACCACGCTCGAAGAAACCGGCGACCATGCCGGCAGCGTGCTGCAAGTGCCCAACAGCCTGTTTTTCCAGCGCACCACGCGCCGTTGGCGCGAGAGCAGCGGCTTCAACGCCAACTGAGTACAGGAGACGCAGCTGCGCTCCGCACATTCCCGGAGCCTTGCCGCGCGTGCATCGCGTGTCCAGCGTTGGATCGTATCGGGCCATTGCATAACACTGGCCGGTCCAACTTCAACGCCGCTGGTTCAACGCAGCTGGCTGTCCTTGCTGCCACGGCGGTTGAAGCCACTCTGCACACCCTGCTCCTCGTCATGCGCTTGCTGGCACTGCACGCATAGATGCACGCCAGGCACTGCCTTGCGACGCGCTTCGGGAATCGGCGCATCGCATTCCTCGCAGTGGGTCAGGCTCGGGCCCTGGTGCAGCTGGCTCCGCGCACGCTTGATCGCGTCCTCGACGGTGGCATCGATCTGGTCCTGCACCGCCCCATCACCCGCCCATCCGGTTGCCATGGTCGTCTCGCCTCGCTGGTCAGGCACACACTATGGTCATGGCCACAGGCAAATCCAAGCCAGCCGTGCACAGTGTCCTCAAGCCAGGTGCTCTACCATTCATTCATCCGCACCCGTCATCCGCACCTACGAGGGATTTGCAATGGAACAACCGGTCCACCCCTTTTCCGAACTGTTCGCCCAGCTCGGCTTGCCATCCGATGAAGCCAGCATTCGCGCGTTCATCGCCGAGCATTCGCCGTTGCCGGGCGACATGCGCCTGGAAGAAGCGCCTTTCTGGACGCCGGCACAGGCACAGTTGCTGCGTGAAGAGCGTCTCGACGATGCCGACTGGATCGTGACCATCGATCAATTGAACATCGCGCTGCACACCACTGCGGACGACACCGGCATCTGATCGACCGCCACGTGACGGTCGAGCCCGTCTGTGGGTCTTGCAGTTGAGTTTCGCCCCAAAAAAAGAGCGGCCAATGGCCGCTCTTTGCGTGACTACAGCCGACGGCGCATGGCGCGTCCGGCTGCGGGTTACGCGTCAGGTCACCTTCTTGGCAATCGTCATGCCCAGCACAAACAGCACGATGGCAATGATGATGCCGGCCCAGAACAGGAACTTGGCAATTCCCATCGCAGCGCCTGCCATCCCGCCGAAACCGAGCGCACCGGCAATCAGTCCGATGATGGCGAAAATAATGGCCCACTTGATCATGTTGTCGTCTCCTAATCCGGCACAGCGCCGTTGTTCGATCGTGTGCTTGCGACGCGTCGCCGCAAAACATGCGCTGCACGCTACCGATTCCGGCGTGCCGCATTCGTGAATACACATGACACACGCTGCCACATTGCTGCATTGCGCAGTATCGGCGCCCCGATGCGGGGGCGTGCGGATCGCCATTGACCGCGCGTTGACTTGGCCAGAGCGCTGCTCGGTGAATCGCCGCGCGTGACCGCAGCACCATCGCAGCCATCACGCCGGCTGCATCCTTTGCCCGGCGCACGCCCGCGTTGCCGGACGACACCCGTTGCCATCCGCCGCGTTTAGAGAGAGCTGCGCGCCACAGTCCAATGACACGGATTAGCCAGCATCCTCCGCATGCGCGATCATGGAGGTCTCGCAGCCGGCATTGGCCATGGACACTCTTCGTTATCTCGCCGGTTATCCGCCCGCCGTCCTGGATCAGGTGCGCGCGCTGATAGCGCAGGACAAGCTTGCCGCCGTGCTGGCGCGACGTTACCCCGACCGGCACACGGTCCGCACCGATCGTCATCTGTACGACTACGTCAAGGCAATGAAGGAGCGCTACATGCGCTCGTCGCCCACCTTGCACAAGGCCGTGTACGACAATCATCTGCAAGTGGTGAAGCACGCGCTGGGCACCCACACCGCCATCTCGCGCGTGCACGGCGGGCGGCTCAAGGCCAGCCGTGAAATCCGCATCGCCTCGGTATTCCGCGACGCGCCCGAACCCTTCCTGCAGATGATCGTGGCCCACGAATTGGCGCACCTGAAGGAGGCCGATCACAACAAGGCCTTCTATCAACTGTGCAACCACATGACATCGGACTATCACCAACTGGAGTTCGACCTGCGCCTGTATCTGACCCAGCTGGCGCTGGAAGCAGGCGGCTGATCGCGCCGTCCCGGGTGTGGGCTTAGGATGCAGGCATGCCTGCCGCCTCTCTCGCACAGCTCACCCTCGCTGCACACAGCCGGCAGCCGGCGGCCATGAATGCGTTGGCGCAGGCGCTGGTCCGCGCCGGCCAGCCAGAGCAAGCCCTGGCCTGGTACGCACGCGGTGCGGCCGCAGGCGATGTCACCGCCCGGATCGAAACCGGTCGCCTGCTGGCCTACGGCATCGGCTGCGCAGTGGATCTGCGGCAGGCGCTGACGCATTGGGAAGCCGCCGAGCGCCAGGGCGCCGCACAAGCGGGGTACCTGTTGGCCACGTGTGCCGTCACCGACGACCCGCTTGCGCTGGGGCCGCAGGCAGTCGCACGCCTGCACGCCGCCGCTGCGGCCGGCTACCCGCCCGCCCTGCGTGCCCTGGCCGTGCTCCACGGCCGCATCGATCATCCGCACCAGCAGCAGCGCTGCGTCAGCCTGCTGGAGCGCGCAGCGGCGGCCGGCGATGCGCCTGCGGCCGCCCTGCTGGCCGAGCGACTGCTGCGTGGCGAGGGCGTCCCGGCCCAGCCGGAGGCCGCCGCACGCCTGCTGCAACAGCTGCAGCAGGTCGGCGTCGCGGCACTGCCGGCCGTCCACGTTGCGCCACCGGACCGTGCCGACGACAGCAGCCCCGAGCGTGTCCGCTTCACCCCGCGCGCGATGCCGACGCGCCGTCATGCCGCCCCGCTGATCGAAGAGCATGCGGCCGTGCTGTCCGCCGACGAGTGCCGCTTGCTGATCCTGCTGGCGCAGCCGCACCTGCGTGCCTCCCAGATCGTCGACCCCGATGATGCGCTGACGCACCGCACGCCGATCCGCACCAGCCGCGGCGCCACACTGGACCCAGTGCTGGAAGACTTCGCCGCCCGCGTGGCGCAGGCACGGCTGGCGGCCTGCGCGCAGCTGCCCCTGACCCACGCCGAGCCGCTGTCGGTGCTGTGTTATGCACCAGGCGAGCATTATCGCGCGCATCGCGACTATCTCCCGGCGGCCAGGGTCGCGGCAGATCGCCCAGCAGCTGGCAATCGCCTGCGCACCGTCTGCGTGTATCTCAATGCGGTCGAGGCAGGTGGCCAGACCGATTTCCCGGTTGCCGGCGTCAGCGTGCAACCGCGCGCCGGTTCGGCGGTGTGCTTCGACAACCTGCACGCCGACGGCCGCCCCGATCCCGATTCGCTGCATGCCGGCCTGCCGGTCGTCGCCGGCACCAAGTGGCTGGGGACGCTGTGGATGCGGCAGCAGCGCTATCGGGATTGGTGAACAGATTCATGCACGCCCCCCTGCCGACGTGGTTTAAAATGTTGCAGCGCGACGTGATCGGACAGGGTCTGCAGACGTCGCGTTTTTTGTTTCCCATCGCTCGGGTCCACGCCCGGCCTCAGGGAAGGCACATCACGCAGCCCCGCGGAGCCTTCGATGCTTTTCGAAACCCTCGATACCACCGGCCACGAGCAGGTGATCTTCTGCCACAACCGCGACGCCGGTCTGAAAGCCATCATTGCCCTGCACAGTACGCGCCTGGGCCCGGCCCTGGGCGGCGTGCGCATGCGCCCCTATCCCAATAGCGAGGCGGCGCTCACGGATGCATTGCGGCTCAGCCGCACCATGACCTACAAGAACGCGCTGGCCGGCCTGAACGTGGGCGGCGGCAAGGCGGTGATCATCGGCGACCCCAAGACCGACAAGAGCGAGGCGCTGTTTCGCGCCTTCGGCCGGTTTGTCGACACCTTGGGCGGGCGCTACATCACCTCCGAGGACGTCGGCACCGACGTCAACGACATGGAGCAGATCTACCTGGAGAGCGAATACGTCACCGGCGTGCATCAGGTGCATCGCGGCTCCGGCGACCCGGCACCGTTCACCGCCTATGGCGCGCTGCAGGCACTGATGGCCTCGCTCAATCGCAAGCTCGGCCATGAGGAAGTGGGCAAGGCCAGCATCGCGATCCAGGGCTTGGGCCACATCGGCATGGAGCTGGTGAAGCTGCTCAAGGAACGCGGCGCCAAACTCTATGTGGCCGATCTGAATCAGGCGCTGGTGGATCGCGCGGTAGCCGAATATGGCGCCGAGGCCGTGCGCCCGGACGAAATTCACCAGGTGTCCGCCGACGTATTCGCCCCTTGCGCGCTGGAAGGCGCAATCAATGAAGACACGTTGCCGCAGCTCAAGGCCAAGATCATCTGCGGCACTGCGAACAATCAGCTCGCCAGCGCGGCCATCGGCCAGGAGCTGCACAGGCGCGGCATCCTGTATGCACCGGATTATGTGGTCAATGCCGGCGGCGTCATGAATGTGTCGCTGGAAATCGATGGCTACAACCGCGAACGCGCCATGCGGCTGATCCGCAGCATTTATCACAACCTGGAAAAGGTCTTCGACCTGTCGGCCCAGCTGGACGTGTCGCCGCAGCAGGCGGCCGATCAGATGGCCGAAACGCGCATCGAGGCCATCAGCAAACTCAAACTGCCGCTGGGCCGCACCGCACCGCGCTTCCTGCACAAATTACGCGGCGAATAAGCGCGTCCGGCGGGCGGGCCGCGCCTGACGGTCTGCGCGCGTCCGCGATCTCCGCCGCGCACACGGCGCCCGGGCATTGCACCCGGGCGCCGCAGACACCGATCAGAAATCGGCGCTGTACTTCAGGCTCAACGCGCGGTCGTCGCCCCGTTCGCCCACCCGCTGGTCGTAGCCGAAACGCAGCTGGCCCTGGTGCCCCAACGGCGCAGAGGCGGCAAGCCCGACCACAGCACCCGAGCGTGCCGGCTGCATGCCGCGCAAGGGGGCCCATGCCTCGACGCCATTGAAGCTGGCGTCCAGCATCAGCCCCTGGCTGCTCAACGCCTGCTGCCACTCGGCGTAACCGCCCAGCTGGAGGCCGCGCCAGCGGTAGGCAGAGCGCAGGCCAGCCAGCATCTGGGTGCGCGATGAGCTGCTTGCATCGGCCCGCAGGCCGAAACCATCGCCGCCACTTTCGCGAAAGCCTTCGCTGCGCAAGTGCACGTAGTCCAGGCCCATGTAAGGCGTCAACGACGCCGCTGCGTGGCCCAGGCGATAGCCGGCTTCCAGATTGCCGCTGAGATAGCTGGCGCTGTAATCGCTGAAGGCGCTGCTGCGTTCTTCGCCCAGTTGCAGGCTGCGTTCGATCTGCCGGTCGACGTTGCCGACGCCCAGCTGGCCCAGCGTGTACGCCGGCCCCAGTGTCGTCCCCCAATAGAGCTGCGCCTGCACCTGCCGGTCGCGGCCGCGTGCAGCATCCAGATCACCGAGGCTATTGGAACGCGTTTCGCCAAACGCAAACCCGGCCACGGCGCCTGATGACAGACGCAGGTCGTTGCCCATCATCCAGCCGGAGGTGGCAAATCCTGACGTGGTCACTCCGCCCTCGCCCGGCCCGCCCAGCGCACGCTGCCAGGTGCCCAGCATGCGCGGTTGCTGCGACAGACCATCGAAGTGCGATGCCAGGGCGCGCCGCCCAAGATCGATGGTGTCGAAGGTCATCGCCGCAGACGCCGCATGTGCATGCCCGGACAGACTGCGCAACGAATCGGCTGCCGCCTTTGCATCGGGTGCCTGCTGCAACGCCGCTGCAGCGCGAATGAAGCCGCTGCTGATGCCAGCGCTGCCCTGCAACTGCTGCGCGTCCACTTTCTGGAAAGCCTGCTCCACGCGGATGGCGGCGTCCATCGACGCGGGGCCGATCGCACCCAGCGATGCGGCAACCGCGGTGACATCCATGCGTTGCAGCGACACGAATGCGGTGTTGGCGTCGTAGCTGCGCGTGGCCGTCAGAAACGTCACTGCCGGCCCGCCGCTGACCGTGTCGAAGGTACCCTGCAAGCCATTGGTCGCCTGCAGGACCGCGTAGGTCGTATTGTCGGCCACGTACGCACGCCGGCCGAGCAGTTGCAGATCGCCGGCAATGGTGGCGGTGCCGGTCACGCTCAAGCGGTCGCCCACGTTCACGGCCAGACGGCCGTTGCTGGCCTGCGTGTAGTTGCCGTCGACCGTCAGCACCGCACTGTTCACCTGCACGGTGCCTGCGTTGGCGAGCGTGCCGCCGATGCGGCCGGCGCCAATCAACGTGGCGCCATTGGCAACACCGACGCGCGCACTTTGCAGACTAGCGGTTTGCAGGGTGCCGCCCAGCACCTGGGTGTCGCCGGTGTAGGTATTGGCCGTGCTGCCCAGCACCAAGGTGCCGGTACCGCGCTTGGTCAGGCCGCCAGCGCCACTGATGTCGTTGGCCCAGGTGGACCGCAGCGTGTTGACCGTGACATCGACCGTGCCCCAGTCGAAACGCGCCGGCCCAAGCACCGCCTTGCCCACGTTGAGCAGGCCGTAACCGAACACCGGATCGGCACCCGCAGCGCCCAGATCGGTGGCCGTGCCCAACAAGGTCTGCCGCACCAGATCGTTGGTGAAGTACGGGAACGCCTGCCACACCAATGCCGCTGCGCCCGATACCAGCGGTGCGGCAAACGAGGTTCCGCTACCGTAGAAATAGCTGACATTGCCGGCGGTGGCGTCGGGATCGATGAACAGCGAGGTGCCCGGTGCGACCAGGCAATACCGCATCGCCACGCCACAGGCATTGGAATACGACGCCAACTGGGTGGGATTGGCGGTGTCCAGCGCGCCGACCACCAGCCAGCCACGCTCCAGATCCGCCGCTGGCAGCGTCCCGTTGGGACCCACCTGACTGGGCAACGCTGCGGTATCGGAGGGCTGGGATCGCGACTCGTTCCCCGAGGCAAACACCACCAGACCATCGTTGCCGATCACGAAGGAGCGGTATTCCTGCGCGACCTGATTGGTGACCGCTGGATTGTTCCAATACAGACCGCCCCACGAATTATTCATGATGCGCACGCCGGCACCGATCAGATCGGTGTGCACCGGTGCCAGGCCGAGCGGCCCATCGAGCTCGTTGCCTTCTCCACTGCCATCGTCCACCGGCGCGCGGTCGTTGATGATGCGCGCCGAGACCAGGCCGGCCCCCGGAGCGATGCCGCCGGGCCACTGGCCAACCGCGCGCCCGGCCGCAAGCTCGGCCACCACCGTGCCATGGCCCGCCACGTCGCCGAGCGCGACGTTGTTGGTCCGTGGGTCGACGTAGATGAAGCTGTCGCTCACGCGCCCCTGCAGGGCCGGATGATTGGCGTTGATGCCGCTATCGACCACGCCGATGCGGTAGCCGGCGCCGGTAAAGCCCAACGCCTGCGCAGCGCGCGTGTTGGTCAACGCCAGATGCGCGTCGATCGCAGGCTCCGGTGTCGGTGCAGTCACCGGCGGCGGTGGCGGTGGTGGCGACGTAGGTGGTGGCGGTGGTGGCGGCGAGGTCGGTGGCGGTGCGCTGGGGGTGGTGGGACGAATCCCGCCGCCGCCACCGCCGCCGCCACAGGCGGTCAACGCCACAGCCAACGCCGAGGCCAGGACGGTCCTGGCGACGTCTCTCTTCTTCATTGCGTATGTTCTCCCCGAACCCATTCCATGGATGGGCCCCATCCCGGGCCCTGACCGCATCATATACACCACGGCGGCGCCGCTGTCGCCGCACTTCAGCTTGCTGGCGCGAATCAGCCGCGAGGCAGATAATCGTTTCACTTTAAACGGTATCCGCTCATGTCCGACATCGTCATCGTTGCTGCCAAACGCACTGCCATCGGCTCGTTTCTCGGTCAATTCAATGGTGTGCCGGCACCCACGCTCGCCGCCGCTGCGATCGAAGCGGCGCTCGCGCAATCGCAGATCGCGCCGGCCGATGTGTCCGAAGTCATCGTTGGCTGCGTGCTGCCGGCCAATCTCGGCCAGGCGCCTGCGCGACAGGCCGCGATTGCCGCCGGCATCCCTACGTCCACCGGTGCCACCACCATCAACAAGGTGTGCGGCTCGGGCATGAAGGCGATCATGTTCGGACACGACCTGATCAAGGCCGGTTCGGCCAGCATCGTGGTGGCCGGTGGCATGGAGTCGATGAGCAACGCGCCGCACCTGCTGCCCAACTCGCGCACCGGCAACCGCTACGGCAACTTCCAGGCGGTGGATCACATGGCCTGGGACGGCTTGACCAACCCGTACGACGGTCAGGCCATGGGCGTGTTCGGTGAGGCCACGGCGGAAAAGTTCGGCTTCAGCCGCGCCGATCAGGACGCCTTCGCCATCGCCTCGGTGGAACGCGCGCAGGCGGCGCAGCGCAGCGGCGCATTCGCCGATGAAATCGTTCCGTTTACGGTGACCACGCGCAAGGGCGCGGTGGTCGTCGACAGCGACGAGCAGCCGGGCAAGTCCGACGTGGCCAAGATCCCGACCCTGAAGCCGGCCTTCAAAAAGGACGGCACCGTCACCGCCGCCAGTTCCTCGAGCATTTCCGATGGCGCGGCAATCACCGTGCTGATGCGCGCGGACGATGCCCAACAGCGTGGGGTGACGCCGCTGGCGCGCATCGTCGGCCACGTCACCCACTCTCAGGCACCGGAGTGGTTCACCACCGCGCCGGTGTCGGCGATCCAGTCGTTGGTCGGCAAGATCGGCTGGCAACTGGACGACGTGGACCTGTTTGAAATCAACGAAGCCTTTGCCGTGGTGCCGATGGTGCCGATCAAGGAACTGGGCATCGCGCACGACAAGGTCAACGTGCACGGTGGTGCCTGCGCGCTGGGGCATCCCATCGGCGCTTCCGGTGCGCGGCTGGTAGTGACATTGGTGAACGCGTTGCGCACGCGCGGCGGCAAGCGCGGAATCGCGACGCTGTGCATCGGTGGCGGCGAGGCGACCGCTATCGCTATCGAATTGATTTAATTAGTATTAACGTCGATTTTGCAAAGCTGAATGCGCGTGAGCTTGACACTCGTCTTGTGGCCGTCATCATGTCGGGGGCGCGCAATAGCGCGTTGCCTAATCTAACGACGAGGATTGAAACAATGACCATCAACAAGCTGCTGATCGCAATGGCGCTGGGCCTGGCCCTGACCGCTTGCTCGAAGCCGGAACAGGCTCAGGACGCTGCTGCTTCGGCTAACGAAGCTGCTGCCGACGCTCAGACCGCTGCCGACCAGGCTGCTGCCTCGGGCTCGCAGTCGGCTGACGCCGCTCAGGCTGCTGCCAACACCGCCGCTGCTTCGGCCGACACCGCTGCTGACGCTGCCCAGTCCGCTTCCGGCGCCGCGACCGACGCTGCTGCTGAGCAGGCTGCCGACGCTGCCAAGACGGCTGAAAACACCGCCGAAGCTGCTAAGGACACCGCTGAAGAAGCCAAGAAGTAATCACTTCTTGACTCCAAGCGAGTTCGGAAAAAGCCGCTGGTTTCCAGCGGCTTTTTCTTTGCCCGCGATTTGCCGGGCAACGCGTTGGCGTCCACCCGCGACGGCCTGGAGGCCGCGCTCCCGGCCCTGTCGTCCGGCGACGCGGGCATGGGCCGCACCTTGACGCAGGCTGCATCGAGCCCTGCATAAGCTCTGCTCTCCAACACCGGAACAGGAACAGGACCACCTCATGAAGACGATCCGCATGCTGTCGTTGAGCGCCATTGCCGCCCTCACCCTTGCTGCCTGTCAGGGCCCCGATGCGGAGCAGGCGCGCCGCGACGCTGCCTCTGCCGCAAAGCATGCCGCAGCTGCCACCGAACAGGCCGCCGACCGCGCCGCAGTGCAGGCCAAGGCCGCTACCGCCGACGCCCGCGTGGCCGCACGCGACCTGGCCGCCGATGCCAGCCGTGCAACTGCCAATGCCGCAGACGCAACTGCCGACAAGACCCGCGAGATGGCCAACAAGGCCGAGCAGAACGCCGACAAGCACGACGCCGAGCATCCGCAGCACTAAGACCGCGAGCAGTTGTCAGGTAGGCGTTGCCGGCGCGCACAGAACATCCGTGTACATGTGGTAGCTACCGCGTTCGCGCACCGGCCGCTCCCGCCTGACCACTGCGCAGTAGATTCGTCAGCGGCCCCAAGCCGCATTTGTCCCCTGCGCTCACCGCCCCCGGTGGGCGCAGGATGCGCCACGCTCGGCACGCGCACGCCGCTGACACCGCACAACACCAGGCATGCGGACACGTAGCTTCCCGCGGTCTGCCACTGTGAACACGGCACATCGCGTCGCCTGCATGCCTTCACTTTCGTGCCGGCGCGCACGTCTTGGGCCGCAATCGGGCTCGTGTTGTCGAGGCTGGCAGGCTAGCATCCCGCATGCCCTCCTTTTTTACCTCGCGCCGCCGCAACCAGCTGGCGCTGATCTTCTCTGCACTGATCTTCATCGTGATCGGCGTCGGCATTTTTGTCGGTGCGCGGCGTTCGCTGGCCGACGCGGCGCTGGTCTCGCACACCCATGAAGTGATCGGCCGGGTCGACGAGATCCAGGCACGCCTGCTGGATGCCGAATCTGCGCAGCGCGGCTTCCTGCTCACTGGCAACGACGCCTACCTGCTGGACTATCAGACCAGCGTCGAGCGCCTGCCGATCCTGCTCGGCAACCTGCGCCGGCTGATCGCCGACAACCCGTCGCAGGAGCAGCACCTGACCCAGCTACAGGCGTTGGTGGAGGCGCGGCTGCGGCAGATCCAGCAGGTGCTCGATGTGTATGCGCAGGGCGGCCTGGAGCCGGCACGTGCGAGCATCCGCCAGAGCGCGTTCCGCACCACCAGCGCCATCCGCGAGCAGGCGCTGACGATGGTGCAGCGCGAGCAGGAGCTGCTTGCGCAACGTGCCGAAAGCAGCCGGCAGAGCGCGACCCTGTTGCTGGTGCTGGCGTTGGCCGGCATTCCGTTCGGCCTGGCGGTGGTCGGCACCGTCTATGCGGTGCTGATGCGCGAATTGCGCCATCGCGCGCAGGCCGAGCGTCTGGCGGCGCAAGCCAATCGCGAACTGGGCGACAGTGTCGGCGCGCTGCAGCGCAGTACCGCCGATCTCAACCTGCTGAGCCGTTACACCGGGCTGCTGCAGAGCTGCATCAGTGCAGAAGAAGCGTTGGTGGTCACCAGCCGCACGCTGGCCAGCCTGTTGCCGGGCGTTGCCGGCAGCGTGTATCTGCTGCGTGCCTCGCAGGATCGTGCCGAGGCGATCAGTCACTGGGGCGAGCCGCTCGTGCAGAGTGCACCGCATCTGCTGCCGGAAGAATGCTGGGCGCTGCGCCGCGGCCAGCCGCATGTCATCGACGACCTTGCCCGCGATGCGTTGTGTGCGCACATCGAGGAGCCGGGTGGACAGACGCCGATCACCACCGCGTGCCTGCCGATGTCGGCGCAGGGCACCCAGCTGGGCTTCCTGTTTCTGTCCTCGCCCGGTCCGGGCCCGATGCCGCGCCTGGAGATCGCCGAAGCTGCGGCCGAGCAGTTGTCGCTGGCGCTGAGCAACCTGCGCCTGCGCGAATCGCTGCGCCAGCAGTCGATCCGCGATGCGCTGACCGGGCTGTACAACCGCCGCTATCTGGAAGAATCGCTCAGTCATGAGTTGGCCCGCTGCGCGCGACGCGGGCTGCCGCTGTCGGTGCTGATGCTGGACGTGGACCACTTCAAGCAGTTCAACGACAGCCAGGGGCATGCCGGCGGCGACCTGCTGCTGGCTGCGGTGGGCGAGCTGCTGCTGACCCGTCTGCGCGCCGAAGACGTGGCCTGCCGCTACGGTGGCGAAGAATTCACCGTGATCCTGCCCGAGGCCGATGGCGAGGAAGCCATGCGCGTGGCCGAGCAGATCCGCGCGCAGATCGCGGCGTTGGCGGTCACCGATGGGCAACGCGCGTTGCCGCGCGTCACCGCGTCCATCGGTGTGGCCAGTTTCCCGGTCGACGGCGAACTGGGCGCCAGCCTGATCCAGAAGGCCGACGCGGCGCTGTATGCCGCCAAGCATCGCGGACGCAACCGGGTCGAGCGTCATGGCGCCGGAGCGAGCAGGCCGGATTGACCCACAGGACCAGGGCGGCGCGCTGTCGGTCTCGGATTGCGCGCTCTGTCACACAAAAGATCGATTGACGCAGCGATAGTCGGCCCAGACCCCCGAAGCGAGGCAGTCCGATGTCGATGTGGCGCGATCAAGGTCCCAACAAGAAAGACGGTGCTCCCGCAGCCCCGGAGGCGCCTGCCGCCGATGGCCGGCTGTTCAATGCCGACCCCGGCCCCACCCCGCCGGTGCCGGCCGCCGCCGCAGCGCCCAGCGTCGTGCCGGCCGCTGCGCCATCGCAGCGTCAGGGCGAAGCGAAGGAATCGCTGATCGCCGCCGACATCAGCATTGAAGGCAAGATCGAGGGCGCCGGTCACGTGCGTCTGGCCGGCCGCTTCAAGGGCGACGTCAACGTCAAGGGCGATCTCACTATCGAACGCGGCGCCAAGCTCACCGGAGGCGTGCGCGCCAACAAGGTCATCATCGCCGGCGAGCTGGAAGGCAATATCGAGTCCGCCGCGCAGGTGGAACTGCAGACGTCCGGCGTGCTGGTCGGCGACGTCAAGGCCGGCAACCTCACTGTCGCCTCGGGCGCACGCATGCGTGGCCAGGCCGACTTCGGCTGGGGCGACGACGCCGGCAGCAAGCCGGCAGCCGCCGCCAAGGCCAGCGTGGGCGGCGACAGCACCGACGCCACATGAGTGCACCGCGCCCGGGCACGCCCGGCGCCACGCGCAGCTGTCCGCATTGCAAGGCCACGATCCTGGAAAGCGCGATCATCTGCCCTGCCTGCAAACACCACCTGCGCTTCGACTCGGCGGCTGCACAGCACGCGCAGCCGGCGCCGATCGTGCCGTTGAAGGTCGACGGCACCATCCGCCACCCCGCCGACGGCGATCCGTGGGAATACACCGTGGTCGTGGTGGTGCGTAACGGCAAGGGCGAGGAGATCCGCCGCCACGTGGTCGACGTGGGCGCAATGCAGGGCGGCGAGGAGCGTGGGTTCACGCTCGCCGTGGAGGCGATGGCCGTGCGCGTGCCTGGGCGGCGTACGCGGCATTGACGGGCTGCTTGCGGTAGCGCGTCGCAATCGCCGGCACGCCACCGGCCATGGCGACTGCGCGTTGGCAACGCAGGCGCGGCATCGCATCCGGTCCGCAGCCACCCGCCACGTGCACCGACATCGCGCCAGTGCCGGCCCTGCGGTTGGCAGTGCGACCACGTCTTGTTGCCCAGCCGATGCAGCCATTTCCATTCTCAGGATCTGCACACCGGCTTGGCCAGAGTTGCCGCATGCGCAACGGCAACGACGACACGAACCCACGCGGTGATCTGGTGGTACTTGGCCCGGAGGGGCTGTATTGCCCACAGGGCGACTTCCATATCGATCCCTGGCGCCCGGTGCCGCGTGCGGTGATCACCCATGGCCACGGCGATCACGCCCGTGGCGGCATGGGCGAATACCACTGCACCCGCGAAAGCCTGCCGATCCTGCAATGGCGGCTTGGCGAACAGGTCTATCACCCGCATGCCAATGGTGAGGCGTTTACGCTGGGGCGTGCGCGCGTGTCGCTGCATCCGGCCGGCCATGTGCTGGGGTCGGCGCAGGTGCGCATCGAAGTGGACGGTGAAGTCTGGGTGGCCTCGGGCGATTACAAGCGCCAGCACGATCCTACCTGCGCGCCGTTCGAAGTGGTGCCCTGCGACACCTTCATCACCGAGGCAACGTTCGGCTTGCCGGTGTATCGCTGGCCCGACACCGCCGATGTGGCGGCCGATATCGTGGCCTGGCGACGCGAGTGCGCCGAACGTGGCGAGGCTGCCATCCTGTATTGCTACGCACTCGGCAAGGCGCAGCGCGTGCTGGCCGAGCTGCGCGCCTGGGACACCCAGCCCGCATTGCTGCACGGCGCGATTGCGGCCGGCGTAGCGGTGTACCGCCAGGCCGGGATCGCGATGCTGGACACGCAACCGGTCAGCGAACATGCGCGCGGCGCGGACTATGCCGGGCAATTGGTGCTGGCACCGCCGTCGGCGGCCGGCAGCTCCTGGATCCGCCGCTTCCGCCACGCGCAACAAGGATTCGCATCGGGCTGGATGCGCATCCGTGGCAATCGCAGGCGCCGCAATTACGATCGCGGCTTCGTGGTCTCCGATCATGCCGACTGGCCGGACCTGCTGCGGACCATCGAAGACACCGGCGCACGCCGCGTGATCGCCACCCACGGCAACACCGATGCGCTGATCCAGCACCTGCGCGAGCGCGGCGTTGCGGCCGAAGCCTTCCGCACCGATTTCGGAGCCGAGGAATGAACCCCTTGCCCGCACGCCGGTATACGCGCGCGCGTGTGCGCATTCGCCTGAGAGGCGCACTTGCGTTCGGCCGGCATGCACTGGCATTTCGTGTGCGCCGCAGCATGCCGGCGGCGGTCATCGGCCCGCCGCGTCCGCAACGTCGTCCACGCACGCTGGCCGCATTCACGCGCCGCGCGCTGGAACTGCGCGCGGCCGACAGACAGGCCACGGCAGAGGCAATGCCGTGAAGCGTTTTGCCGCGCTGTACCGCACCCTGGACCGCAGCACCGGCACCCTGGACAAGCGTGCGGCGTTGGTCGCCTATTTTCGCGATGCCGCGCCGCTGGACGCGGCCTGGGCACTGTATCTGCTGGCCGGCGGCAAGGTGGCCAGTACGCGCATGCGCATTGCCAGTAGTGGCGAATTACGCGAATGGATCACCGACACGGCCGGCATCGCCGACTGGCTGGTGGCCGACAGCTACGACCATGTCGGCGACCTGGCTGAAACGCTGGCCCTGTTGCTGGACGACCCGGACACCGAAGCGGCCGACCTGCCGCTGGCGGAATGGATCGAACACCGGCTGTTGCCGATCGCCAATCAGGACGTCGCCGTGCGCAAGGCGTGCATCGTGCAGGCCTGGCGCAGCCTGGCCTTCGACGAGCGGCTGGTGTTCAACAAGCTGCTCACCGGCGCGTTGCGGGTCGGCGTGTCGCAGCGGCTCGTGCAGCAGGCGCTGGCCGAGCTGTCAGGCGTGGACATCGCGCGCATCGCACAGCGCATGCTCGGCAGTTGGCGGCCGCATCCGACCTATCTGGCCGATCTGCTGACCAGCGAAGAACTGCCCAGCGATCGTCAGCAGCCCTACCCGTTCTTTCTTGCGTCGCCGCTCGAAGCGGCCATCGATACGCTGGGACCCATCGAGGACTGGCTGCTGGAATGGAAGTGGGACGGCATCCGGCTGCAACTGATCCGGCGCGCCGGCGAAGCGGCGCTGTGGTCGCGCGGCGAAGAGCGCCTGGACGGGCGCTTTCCGGAGATCGAACGCGCGGCGATGCAGTTGCCCGACGGCACCGTCATCGATGGCGAGCTATTGGCCTGGAAACCGGAGCAGCCCTTGCCGATGCCGTTCACTGCCCTGCAGACGCGCATCCAACGGCTCAAGCCCGGCCCCAAGACGCTGGCCGACGCACCGGCGCGCGTGGTCGCCTATGACCTGCTCGAACTGGACGGCGAGGACCTGCGCGAGCGCCCGCTGCAGGAGCGACGCGCACTGCTGGACGGCGTGCTTGCCACACTCGCCGACCCGCGCATTGTCGCCTCGCCGCTGGTGCAGGTGAGCGATTGGCAGGCCGCCGCGCAGGTGCGCGTGGAAGCGCGCGAACGCGGCGTGGAAGGGCTGATGCTCAAGCGCGCCAACTCCGTTTATCAGGCCGGGCGCCGACGTGGCGACTGGTGGAAGTGGAAGATCGACCCGCTGACCATCGATGCGGTGTTGTTGTACGCGCAAGCCGGCCACGGCCGGCGCAGCACGCTGTATACCGACTACACCTTCGGGCTGTGGCATGAGGGACAGCTGGTGCCCATCGCCAAAGCCTATTCGGGCCTGGACGACAAGGAAATCCTGCAGCTGGATCGCTGGATTCGTGCCAACACCACCGAGCGGTTCGGCCCGGTGCGCGCGGTCACCGCGCATCATGTGTTCGAGCTGGGGTTTGAAGCGGTGAATCGCAGCGCACGGCACAAGTCCGGTATTGCGGTGCGCTTCCCGCGCATCCTGCGCTGGCGGCAGGACAAGCCGATGTCCGAGGCCGACCACCTGAGCAGCCTGCAGGCCCTGGCGCGGTGACGGCGGCGCGGCAGACACGCGGCACGCCATTGCAGCAGTGGCGCGACTGGTTCGCGCAGCGCGGCTGGGCGCCGTTGCCGTTTCAACGCGATGTGTGGAAGCGCTATCTCGATGGCGAGTCCGGCTTGCTGCACACGCCCACCGGCAGCGGCAAGACCCTGGCGGCGTTCGGCGGGCCATTGCTGGACGCATTGGCTGCGCGCGGGCGCAAGTTACCGCTTAAACAAGGCAAACCTGCTGCACCTGCGCGGCGCCAGCAGCAACGCAATCTGCAGGTGCTGTGGATCACGCCGTTGCGGGCACTGGCCGCCGACACCGCGCGCGCATTGCGCGAACCGGTGGAAGCGCTGGGGCTGGATTGGCAGGTGGGACTGCGCACCGGCGATGCCAGCGCGCGCGACAAGCGGCTGGCACGCAGCGGCAAGCTCGACGTGCTGGTCACCACGCCCGAATCGCTGGCCTTGCTGCTGTCGTATCCGGACACCGCGCCACAGCTGTCGGCGCTGCGCTGCGTGATCGTCGACGAGTGGCACGAGCTGCTCGGCAACAAGCGTGGCGTGCTGCTGCAACTGTGTCTGGCGCGCTTGCGCGGATGGACGCCGCACCTGCGCATCTGGGGGCTGTCGGCAACGCTGGGCAATCTGTCGCAGGCGCGCGATGTGCTGCTGCCGCACCTGCCCGATGCAGCGCTGGTATCGGGCGTCAAACCGCGCACGATGACCTTGGAAACGCTGCTACCGGAAAGTGGCGAGCGGTTCCCATGGGCGGGCCATCTTGGTCTGGCACAACTGGCGCGCGTGCTGCAAAAGATCATGCAGCAGCGCACCAGCCTGGTGTTTACCAATACCCGCGCGCAGGCCGAGTTGTGGCATCAGGCCTTGAGCGCGGTGTGGCACGAAGACCTGGCCACGCTCGCGCTGCATCACGGCTCGCTAGATCCGACGCTACGCGCGGCCGCCGAGCGTGGCCTGGCCGACGGCAGCCTGCGTTGCGTGGTGGCCACGTCCAGCCTGGATCTGGGCGTGGATTTTCCGGCGGTGGATCAGGTGTTGCAGGTCGGTAGCCCCAAAGGCATTGCGCGCCTTCTGCAGCGCGCCGGGCGCGCACGCCATCGCCCAGGCGAATCCGGCCACGTGGTGTGCGTGCCCTCGCATGCGCTGGAACTGGTGGAATACGCCGCCGCCCGACGCGCGCTCACCCACGGCCATATCGAAGCACGGCCGCCGCCGCGCTTGTCGCTGGATGTGCTGGCGCAACACTGCGTCACCCTCGCCCTGGGCGGCGGCTTCCAGGCCGATGCGTTATTCGAGGAAGTGCGCGGCACCGATGCCTTCGCTGCGCTGGAAAGACCCACCTGGAATGCGGTGCTCGACTTCATCGTGCAAGGTGGCAGCGCACTGGCGCACTACCCGGATTTCCACAAGGTGGTGCGCGACGACGACGGCGTGTACCGCGTGATCGACCGGCGCATCGCGCTGCGGCATCGGCTGTCCATCGGCACGATCACCAGCGATGGCAGCGTGCGCGTGCAGTTCCTGCGCGGCGGGCGGCTGGGCGCGGTGGAAGAACAGTTCGTCGGCCGTCTGCGCCGCGGCGACCGCTTCCAGTTTGCCGGCCGCCTGCTGGAGCTGGTGCGGCTGGAAGACATGACCGCCTACGTGCGCGTGGCCAAGGGCGGCAGCGGCGTGGTGCCCAAATGGATGGGCGGACGCATGCCGCTGTCGTCGGCACTGGGGCGCGAAGTGGAAGCGGTGTTTGCCGACCCCGGCGACGCACCGGAGATGCAGGCCTTGGCGCCGCTATTGCAGCTGCAGGCCTCGCTCTCTTCGCTGCCGGGGCCGGACCATCTGCTGGTGGAAAGCATCAAGGCCCGCGATGGCCGGCATGTATTCGTGTATCCGTTCGCCGGCCGGCAGGTCAACGAAGGGCTGGCCGCGTTGCTGGCGGCGCGCTGGGGCCGGCGTCAGCGCAATACGTTTAGCTTTGCCGCCAACGATTACGGCTTTGTGCTGTCGCCGGCGCAGGAGGTCGAGATCGATGCCGATGTGCTGCAGAGCTTGTTGTCGCCGGTAGCGCTGTTCGACGATCTGCGCGACAGCCTCAACCTGGGCGAGCTGGCACGCCGGCAGTTCCGCGAGATCGCGCGCGTGGCCGGGTTGTTGTCGCCCTCGTTGCCTAGGCGTGCGCCGCGCAGCCTGCGTCAGCTGCAGGCCTCCAGCGGCTTGCTGTACGACGTGTTGCAGCGCTTCGACCCGGATCACCTGTTGCTGGCACAGGCCGAGCGCGAGGTGTTCGAAGGCCAGCTGGAACTCGCCCGCCTGGCACATGCGCTGGAGGACTGCGCCCGCCGCGAATTGCGCCTGCGCAAGCCGCGCAGCCTTACCCCGTTGTCGTTTCCGCTGTGGGCCGAACGCGTGCGCGGGCAACTGAGTACCGAAGACTGGAAGGCGCGCGTGTTGCGCGCTGCCGAACAACTGGAGCGCAAGCATGGGCGATAGCGTGCAGCTGCAGCTGGCCGGCGAAACCGTGGAATTGCTCGGCGAACGCGCCTTGTACCGCCCGACGCAGCGCGCGCTGTTGATCGCCGACCTGCACCTGGGCAAGGCCGACGTCTTCCGGCGTGCCGGCATCGGCTTGCCGGCCGGCGGCACCGCACACGATCTGGAGCGGCTGGACGGGTTGCTCGCCCAGCGCCAGGTCGACGCGCTGTGGATCCTGGGCGACTTGCTGCACGGCCCGGCACCGCGCGCCGCCTGGCATCGGCGCTGGAGCGCATGGCGCGAGCAACATTGCGCGTTGCGGGTGATCGCCATCCGCGGCAATCACGACCGCGCACTGGCCGGTGCCGGGTTGCAGATCGAAGCGGCCGGCGAACAGGCCGAAGAGGGACCGTTCGTGCTGCGCCACGACCCATTGCCGCACCCCACCGGCCATGTGCTGTGCGGGCATCTGCATCCACTGGCCAAGCTGCCGGGGCTGTCGCGACGTTGGCCCGCCTTCTGGTTGCGCGAGCGCGTGACCATCCTGCCGGCGTTCTCGCAATTCACCGCAGGCATCGTGCCGACGCTCACCGAAGGCGAGCGCCTGGTCGCCTGTGTGGAAGGCGATGCGATGGCACTGCCGGTGCGTTAGCCAGCGCCGCGAATACGCCGGCCGACGCTACGACGCTACGGCCACTTCTGCCTTGTCGTCGGCCGCCTGCGCCACCGGTTGCGACAACGCCTCGACGAATTCCGGCGCCAACGCCAACTTGCCGAACCAACCATGCTGGGTGCCGCTGAGCACGCGCAACATGTGCCCGCGCCCGCCCGGCACACGTCCCATCGGGCGCAGCAGCAGATCGCGGCCCTGTGCCCAGAGATCGCGTTCTGACTGGAACAACGGCGTCAGCCAGCGGCTCCAGCGGTGATAGATCGCCACATGCGCCTGGCGTTCGCGTTGATACCGCTGCAGCGCCTCGTCCAGATCGCTGCCCGCACGCAATGCATCGCGCATGGCCAGCGCGTCGAGCAGGGCCATGTTCACGCCCTGCCCGAGCTGCGGGCTCATCGCATGCGCCGCATCGCCGGCAAGCACGAAGCGGCCGCGATGCCAGCGCGACACCACCGCATCGCGATAGCTCGCTCGGGCCAGTGCGCCATGCACCTGCACCGTGGCAAGCCGCGCGTGCGCTTCCGGCCACATCTGCGCCACCTCATCGCGCCAGGCGGCAATGCCGCGTTGTTCCCAGGCAACGAAATCGCTGCACGGCAGGCTCCAGAAAAAACTCAGCCGCGGGGTGTCATCGCCCGGGCGTGTGCCCACCGGCAGCAGGCCGATCATCTTGCGCGCGCCGATATAACGCTGGCGCAATTCGTCTACGAACGGCCAGTCGTCGCGCGGCAACAGGCACCACAGCGCGCCCCATGGATACACCCGATCCAGCCGGGTTCCCTGCGCCTGCGCGCGCAAGGTGGACGCCGAGCCATCGGCGGCGATGATCAGATCGAAAGGGCCGTGCCATTGCCCGCGTTGATCCTGCACGCGCACCCCGTCGTGGTCGATGGCGGTGATCTGCGTATCCACATGCAGTTGCGCGTGCTGCGGCCAGGCCTCGCGCAGCAGCGTAAACAAGGCGCCGCGCTGCATGCCCACACCCATCAGGCGCGTATCCAGATCGCGGTACTGCATGTCCATCACTGCGCGCCCGCAAGGCGTGTCGCCGTACAAGCGGCGCACCGGTGCGCCATGCGCAAGCGCCTGCGGCAGCAAACCCATGTTCCAGAGCACCTGCAGGCCGC
This sequence comes from Xanthomonas cannabis pv. cannabis, assembly GCF_000802365.1. Lineage (GTDB taxonomy): Bacteria > Pseudomonadota > Gammaproteobacteria > Xanthomonadales > Xanthomonadaceae > Xanthomonas > Xanthomonas cannabis. Next base: position 19,628 of record NZ_JSZE01000033.1, on the reverse strand, counting down.
TGGGCTGCAGCAAGAAGCCTGCGCCCACCGGCCCGGGCGCGGCGGCGCGCTCGAACACCTCCAGTTGATGCCCATCGGCCCCCAACAACACTGCCAGCGCCTGCCCCGCGGTTCCGTAGCCAACCACCGCAATCCGTAATGTTCGTTGCATCGTCCCTGCTCTGTTTCGTTATTGCTGCCCACGCACGACGGCGCAAAAAAAACCCCGCCGTGGCGGGGTTCTTCAACCGCACAATCGAGTCAGATTACTCGACCGGCGTGATGTTCGAAGCCTGGGCACCCTTGGGGCCCTGGGTCACGTCATAACTGACGCGCTGGCCTTCCTGCAGGCTGCGGAAGCCCTTGGAATTGATCGCGGAGAAGTGCGCGAAGACATCGGCGCTGCCGTCCTCCGGTGAGATGAAGCCAAATCCCTTGGCGTCGTTGAACCACTTGACGGTACCGTTCGGCATGGTGATGCGAGACCTTTGCAATAATTAATGGGTGGTGTACGGCGGTGCGTACGCGCCGAGTATGCAAAGCTTATTCCCCAATGACAATCACCCGCGTGCAAGTTCGCCAATCAGCTCCGGCAGGCCGGACGAGGCGGCATCCACGTTGGCCAATACGTCGGCCATGGTGATCTCCTGCGCGTCGCCGCAGCCGGCCGCCCAGTTGGCCACGATCGCCAGACACGCATATTCCAGGCCTTTTTCGCGCGCCAACCCCGCTTCGGGCATGCCGGTCATGCCGACCAGATCGCAACCGTCGCGACGCATCCGTGCGATCTCTGCAATCGTTTCCAGCCGTGGTCCTTGCGTCGCGCCATAGCAACCACCGGCCACCAGCGTGACGCCGGTCACCTTGGCGGCGGCAATCACCTTGCTGCGGAACATGGGCGAATACGGGTGGCCGAAATCCACATGCTGCACCTCGCTGCCGGGCTCTTCGCAGAAGGTGGAAATGCGGCCCCAGGTGTAGTCGATCAGTTGGTCTGGGCACGCCAGCGCGCGCGGCCCGAACTGGTCGGTGATGCCGCCTACCGTGTTGAGCGCAAGCACGCGCGAAGCGCCGATTTGCTGCAGCGCAGCGATGTTTGCGCGGTAGTTGACCTTGTGCGGCGGCAGCGAATGCCCCTCGCCGTGCCGGGCCAGGAACGCCACGCGATGGCCGAGCAACATGCCGACACGGATCGGCCCGGACGGTGCGCCATACGGGGTGTCGAGCTCATGCGTCTGCACGTCGTCGAGCTGCGCGAGCTTGTAGACACCGGTGCCGCCGATGACGGCCAGGGCGATGGAATTGGGGGACATGGGCGACCTCTGCTACGAACGGACGTGGATGCGCGCGGCGCGCGCCAGGTTGCCCGCGCAGTGGCGGGCCAGGACGAGCGACGCCGACGAGGCTGTCGGTGTCGCTATTGAACATGCAGGACTGCGATCTCCGCGTCCCCAGACACGGCGCGCGGCGTTGAGCCGCGTCCGCGCTGCTTGGAGCCCAGAGCGCAGCCGACACGCCCGGCCACGCCGCGTGGATTACTGCTTCATCGCGTAGATGGCGGGAATGCCACGCAGCTGCTCGTTGACGTCCATGCCGAAACCGAACACGTAGCGGTCTGCCACTTCCACTCCCACGTAGTCGGCGGTGACGCCGGGCACGCAGCGGTCGTGCCGCTTCACGGTCAGCACCGCCACGCGCACGTCGGTGGCGCCCTGCTCCAGGCACCACTGGCGCACGCCCTGCAGGGTGTAGCCCTCGTCGAGGATGTCGTCGACCAGGATCACCCGGCGGCCGAACAGTGCGGTGGCCGGGCGATGCTTCCACACCAGCTCGCCGCCAACGGTTTCGCCGCGGTAGCGGGTGGCATGCAGGTAATCGAACTGCAGGTCCTGGCCGCGTGCGCCGAGTTCCAGCGCCAGCTGGCCGGAGAACGGCAGCGCGCCGTGCATGATGGTGAGGTACACCGGCACTTCACCGGCGTAGTCGCGCGCGATGGCGTCGGCAATGGTGGACACGGCGGCATCGATGGCCGGGCGGTCGACCAGCAGATCGGCTTGGGCCAGGGCCTGGGAAATGGTGAGCGTGGACATCAGGCAATTGTTCCGAAAGAGGCAGAAGGAGTGTTGAAGGAAGCGTCGGTGCCAGCCAGCAGGCCATCCCAGCCGAGCGCGCCACGACCGATCAGCCCGATCAGGGCTGCAGTGTTGAGGCTGCGGCCCTGCACGGCCTGCAGCGATTCGTCGACCAGCTCCGGGTGGCAGACCAGCACCACGTCGCAGCCGGCATCCAGATGCGCATGCACCCGGCCGGCCACGCCACCGGCGCTGAACGAGGCCGCCATGCCGATGTCGTCGGAAAACACCACGCCGCGGAAGCCCAGCTGCCCACGCAGGATCTGCTCGATCCAGCGCGGCGAGTAGCCTGCCGGTTCCGGCGCGACCTGCGGGTAGACCACGTGCGCCATCATCACCGCGTCGGCACCGGCCTCGATCCCGGCCACGAACGGCACCAGATCTTCAGCCTGCAGCACCTCCAGCGGTCGCGGGTCGCTGGCGTGGTCGACGTGGGTGTCTTCCAGCACCGTGCCGTGGCCGGGGAAATGCTTGAGCGTGGCGGCCATGCCCGCGCCGTGCAGCGCCTGCACATAGGCACGGGTGAAGGTGGCCACGATGTGCGGGTCGTCGCTGAAGGCGCGATCGCCGATGGCGCGGTTGCCGCGGCCCAGGTCCACCACCGGCGCGAAGCTCAGATCCACGCCGCTGGCACGCACCTCGCTGGCCATCAGCTGCGCGTGCGCACAGGCCGCGGCCAGCGCAGCCTCGGGGTCCTGCGCGTACTGCTCACCGAAGCGCTGCAACGGCGCCAGCGCGCTGAAGCCCTCGCGAAACCGCTGCACGCGTCCGCCCTCCTGGTCCACACAGATCAACACCGGGCGCGGCGCGGCGGCGCGGATGGATGCCGACAACGCGGCCACCTGCGTGCGCGAGGCGAAGTTGCGCGTGAACAGCACCACGCCGGCAACCGCATCGTGCTGCAGCCAGTCGCGTTCCTGTGCGCTGAGTTCGGTACCGGCAACGCCGATCAGAAGCATGTTGGGGGACTCCCGGGCCAGGCGCCACGAGGGCGCAGCGCGGCATTGTCGCAGATGCGCGTTGCAGCGTCAGATCGCGCATTCAGGCGGGCGTTGGATCGGCAGGCTGGCGAGCACGCGCGCTGAGCGCACGTACAGAGCGCCCGGCGACCGCGCCCCGGCCCGCACCCGCAACGGCTTCAGAGCACGTCCAGATGTGCCCGCCAATGCGCGGCCTGGGCCTGGATGCCCTCCAGCACCTCGGGTGCCATGCCATCGAGCTGCCGGTACGGCATCGCCAGCCGCTCGTTGCCGCCCAGCAGCGGGCGCTGCCGCGCAAGGAAATCCCAGTACAACGCGTTGTACGGGCAGGCCTTGGCACCGGTACGCGCCTTGCGCTGATACCTGCACCCGGCGCAGTAATCGCTCATGCGGTCGATGTAGGCCGCGCCACTGATGTAGGGCTTGCTGCCGAGCAGGCCGCCATCGGCAAACTGGCTCATGCCCACCGTATTGGGCAGCTCCACCCATTCGAACGCATCGATATACACGCCCAGATACCAGCGATGCAGCGCTTGCGGGTCCAGCCCCGCCAGCAGCGCAAAATTGCCGATCACCATCAGCCGCTGGATGTGGTGCGCGTGCGCATTGGCCAGCGAGTTGCCGACGGCATCGGCCAGGCAGCGCATGCCGACCTGTCCATCCCAGAACCAGTGTGGCAGCGGCGCATGCTGATCCAGGCGATTGGTGTGGGCGTACTCGGGCATCTGCGACCAGTACACACCGCGCACGTATTCGCGCCAGCCCAGGATCTGGCGAATGAAGCCTTCCACCGACGCCAGGGGCGCCTGCCCGCGATGCCATGCCGCCTCGGCGCGCGCAATCACCTCGGCCGGGTGCAGCATCTTGACGTTGAGCGCGAACGACAGCAGCGAGTGGAACAGTCGCGGGCTGCGGGTACTCATCGCATCTTCGTAGCGACCGAAGTCCGGTAACGCCTGCGCGATAAAGGCATCCAGCTGCTGCAGCGCTTCGTTGCGATCCAGTGGCCAGGGCAATGCCTCGGCGCTGGGCGCTCCGAAACTGCGCACGCCGGCGGCTTCGATGCTGCGCCACAACGCGCGGTGGTCGTGCGCTATACGCCAGTCCTGCGGCGCGGGCGGATCGCCCGGCCACGGCGCGCGGTTGTCGTGATCGAAATTCCAGCGCCCGCCCTGCGGTTCTCCGGCCGGGTCGAGCAGGATGCGATGGCGGCGGCGCATGTAGCGGTAAAACACTTCCATGCGCCACTGGCTGCCCGCACCAAAGCATGCAGCGACCTCCTCGCGCGCGGTCAGGAAATGTTCGCTGTCGACCATGCGCGTGGCAAACGCACGGCCTGCACTCCATTGCCGCAGCGCTTGATCCAGCCGCCATTCGTCCGGCGCCTGGTAGTCCAGCTGGCCGGCGCGGTAGTGCGCCATCAGCGCATCGAGATTGGCAGGGATGGACTGCCGATTACTGGGGTTGTCGATCGCGACATGGCGCACCCGATGCCCGGCTTGCCGCAGCCCGGCCGCAAACGCGCGCATCGCTGCGAAGATCGCCAGGATCTTCTGCGCGTGATGCAGCACGTAGTCGGTTTCCTCGCGCACTTCCATCAGCACGTAGACCACACCGGGGTCGCGGGTCGCGAACCAGCTGTGCTGCGGATTGAGCTGGTCGCCCAGGATCAGCCGCAGCGTATGTGCAGGCGCCTGTGCGGTGCTGTCGGCAGAGGCCGGAGCGGCGTCAGGCATCAGCAAAGACCCTGCCGGTACGCACGGCCCATGCATCGCCCGGCGCTGCGCTCAACCATGCGCCATGACACCGCGTGCTGTATCGCGCAGTACGCCAACCCCGCAAGCGAGGCGCTGCCGCCGTGTCTCGTTGTTGCGCAGACGCAGCCCCGACTCACGCATCGGCACTGTCGGCGGCATGACCCGCACAGACCTGCTGCGCCAGCGCAGTTCCGCTTTGCCAGGCGCCTTCGACCTTGCCGCCGGCCAACCAGTCACCGCAGATGCCGATGCCACGCTGCCCGTCCCACACGCAGCCAAGCTGCAGTGGCGGCTCGGTACTTGCGACCGTCCATCCAAACGCATCGCAGGCGTGCGGCAGCGGCAGCGGCAGGCCAAGCGCCGCCAATTCCGGCAACAGGTGCGCGATGACCTCGGCAGGCGATGCATCGCGATGGGCCCGGCTCCACTCGGCAGTGGCGTGCAGCAGCCAGGTCTCCGGGCCGCCTCGCCCCGGTTTGCTGGAATCGCGCGCGGCCCAGCGCAATGGCCCGGCATTGACGAACAACGCGTCATAGCCGGGATCGATGCGTGCATCGAAGCGCAGCACCAGCGCCCACGCAGGCTGCATCCGTGCACTGCGGGCAATCTCGCACAGCGCAGGCGCAATCTTGGCGAGCAATATTGCCGCTTCGGGCGCCGGAAGCGCGAACAACAGCGTATCGACACCGTGCGGCGCAGCGCCGTCCTGCACATCCACCGCCCAGCCCTGCCCGCTACATTGCAGCGTGCGCAGCTTCGCGTGCATGCGCACATCCAGGCCCGCCGCAAGCGCACGCGCCGGGGCTGCCATGTCCGGCACGCCGACAAAACGCGCCAGCGCGCTCTGCGACAGGCGCCGCTCTGCGCCATCCCAGCTTGCGATGCGCACCGGCCAGCGCGCGGCAACACCGGCGCCCATCCACGCGTCGACCACCGACGCAAACGCCGGATCGCGTGCGGTGAAATACTGTGCCCCGGTATCGCATTGCCAGCGGGCGCATGCGTGGCCACGCATGCGCCCGCCGGGTGCGTCGCCTTGCTCGTACACCGTGACCGCATGGCCGGCAGCGTGCAGGGCGTCGGCGCAGGCAAGGCCCGCCAGGCCGGCGCCGATCACCGCAATCGTGAGCGGACGGTGCGGACCGGCTGTCTGGTCAGTGGCTGGCAGAGGCATCGCGCAACCGGTCGATCAGACCGGGCAGCCATCCGGCCCGCAGGCGTCCGGGCCGCCGACCGGTACCGACTCGGCGGCCAACTGCAACAGGGCCTGCGCAAAGCTGTCAGCTGGCTGCGCGCCCTGGATCAGGCTGCGCCCGTCGATCACGAAACTGGGCACCGCGCGAATGCCCAGCGCACCGGCCTGCGCCAGCTGCGCCTGGACCTCGACGGTGCCTTCGTCGGAGTCGAGCATCGCCTGCACGCGCGCGGCGGCGAGACTGCCGGCCTCACCGGCACGCAGCAAGGTCTCGGTCGCCGCTACATTGCGGCCTTCGGCAAAGTGCGCATGAAACAGCGCTTCCATCACCGCACCGACATCGCCTTCGTGCGTGGCCAACCACAACAGCCGATGCGCACGCAGCGTACTCACCTGTACCTGGCCGCGCCCGAAGTCGAACGGCAGGCCCTCCGCACGCGCGGTCGCCTGGGTCTGCGCCAGCATCTGCTCGACACGCGCGACCCCGCCGAACTTGCGCGCCAGCGCGTCGCGCAACGGTACCGGCTCGGCGCCAGCGTCCGGATCCAGCTCGAAGGCGTGGTAGTGGATGTCCAGCACCGGCGCCCTTGCGCCCAGCGCTGCGACGGCCTGTTCAAACCGGCGCTTGCCGATCCAGCACCAGGGGCAGACTACGTCGGACCAGATGTCGATGCGCATGAGCGGGGATTGGGGATTGGGCATTTGGGATTCGCAGAGCATAAGCCCAATCGCTGCAGCGGAAATTAGAAATGAGTGAGGGGAATGCCCGGAAAGCATCGATCAGCGCGGCACCGCACCCTGCCCTTGCGAATCCCGAATCCCGACTCCCGAATCCCCGCTCCTGAATCACCCGGCCCAGCGCGAAAACGGATGCGATGCCAGGGCCAGATTGTAGTACCGCGTGTCGTCGGTCACTTCCGCACCGATCCACTCGGGCCTGGCAAAGGCTTCGTCGGCGCTGGCGAGCTCGATCTCGGCCACCACCAGCCCGGCGTTGTCGCCGAGAAATTCGTCTACTTCCCACACATGGCCCTGGTACTCGACCAGATGCCGGCGCTTGTCGATCAGCCCGCCCACGCACAGGTCGAGCAGCGCGCGCGCATCGGCGAGGGGAATCGGGTACTCGAACTCCTGACGGGTATGCCCCACCTCACGCGACTTCAGATTCAAGAACGCGCCCTCGCCCTGCACACGCACACGCACCGATGCATTCTGCGCCCCGCTACGCAACGCCGCCTGGTCATTGATGTAGCCCTGCGCCATCGGAATCACCGCATGCGCGGCAGCACGCCACCCATCGCCGGAGACGAGAAACTTGCGTTCGATTTCTAGAGGCATGGGATTCGGGATTTGGAATTGGGGATTTGCTACAGCAACGCACTGCATGCCTGTGGGGCCCTTGCCAAGACCCCGCAGTACCAGGGGCAATGCTTCGATCTGACGCTGGGGTGAGCGATTAGCGAAAGGACACATCACGACTCGCCGTTGCGAATCCCCAATGCCCAATCCCCAATCACCGCTTCTCGAACACCGCAATGCTCTCCACATGGGCGGTATGCGGGAACATGTCCATCGCACCGGCCGACACCAGCGTAAAGCCTTGCTCGTTGACCAGATAACCGGCGTCGCGCGCCAGCGAGCCCGGGTGGCAGCTGACATAGACGATGCGTTCGAACTTCTTCAGCGGCAATTGCTGCAGCACTTCCAGCGCACCGGAGCGCGGCGGGTCCAGCAGCAGCTTGTCGAAGCCCTGGCGCATCCAGGGCGCACTGCGCTGGTCCTGGGTCAGGTCGGCCGCATGGAACTGCGCATTGTGCAAGCCGTTGCGCTGGGCATTGTCCTTGGCGCGCGCGACCAGCCCGGCATCGCCTTCCACCCCGACCACCTCGCGCACGGTGCGCGCCAGCGGCAGGGTGAAGTTGCCCAACCCACAAAACAGATCGAGCACGCGGTCATCGGGCGTGGCATCGAGCAACGCGAGCGCGTGCGCGATCATCTTCTGGTTGAGCGAGGCGTTGACCTGGATGAAATCCAGCGGACGGAAGGCCAGTTCCACATCCCACTGCGGCAGGCGAAACGACAGCGGCACCTCTTGCGGCCACAGCGGATGCACGCTGTCCACGCCGCCGGGCTGCAGGAAGATCGCAAAGCTGTGCTCCTGCGCGAACGCCACCCAGGCCTGTTGGTCGCGCTCGCTGAGCGGCTGCATGTGGCGAATGGTCAGGGCCACCGCATCGTCGCCGGCGATGAATTCGATCTGCGGAATATCGCGCTTGCCATCCATGCCCTCGACCAGCGCGGCCAGCAGCGGGATCTTGTCGCCGATCTGCGGGATCACCGTGTAACAGACCGACAGGTCGGCCACGAAACGTGGGTCGAGCTCGCGGAAGCCGACCAGGGTCTTGTCTTTCTTCTCGACCCGGCGCACCGAGAAACGGCCCTTGCGGCGATAGCCCCAGTTGTCGCCGGTGAGCGCAGGCAGCACGGTCTGCGGGCTGACGTGGCCGATGCGTTCAAGATTGTCCATCAGCACCCGCTGCTTGGCCACGATCTGCTGCGATTCCTCGAGATGCTGCAACACGCAGCCGGCACAGACACCGAAATGCGGGCAGCGCGGGGTCACACGCTGCGGGGAGGCCTCCAGCACCTCCACCGTCTTGGCCTCGTCGAAATGGCGGCTACGCGCGGTGGGTTCGGCACGCACCAGCTCACCGGGCAGGGCGCCGCTGATGAAGGTGACCTTGCCGCCCTCGCCGTCACGGCGCGCAACGCCGCGCCCGTCATGGCTCAGGTCGGTGATGGCAGTCTGGAAGGGAGTACGGTCTAAACGGTTTCGGGTTCTGGCCACGTGGCGACGAGCTGCGGGCAAAAAGGGTGCGTATTGTCGCAGATGCGATCGACGGAGGCCGCGCCGCCTGGCGCGGCAATTGTGGCGCCCCGCAAACACAGGCAAACTGCATGTGCGCGCGGCAGCACAGGACGCGGCATCGCTGACAAGGAGGCAGCATGAATATGGCGACACGTCAGGAACCCCATCCACGACTCTTGTTGGTGGAAGACGACCCGATCAGCCGTGGCTTCCTGCAGGCCGCGCTGGAGGGCCTTCCGGCCCAGGTGGATTGCGCCGATTCATTGTCCTCGGCGCTGGATCGCGCGCGCGGCCATCGCCACGACCTATGGCTGATCGACGTCAATCTTCCCGATGGCACCGGAAGCGGGCTGCTGCGGGCGCTGCGCCTGCTGCATCCTGACGTCCCCGCGCTGGCGCACACCGCCGACGGCAACATGGCGATGCAGCGCGGTCTGCAGTCCGATGGATTTCTGGAAATGCTGGTCAAGCCGTTGAGCACCGAGCGCCTGTTGCAGGCGGTGCGCCGCGGCCTGGCGCGCGGCCGCTACAGCGTGGCGCCGGTCGGCGTGGTGGACATCGCGGCCAGCGACTGGGACGAGGCCGCGGCACTGAGCGCCCTCAACGGTCAGCAGCATCATCTCAACGCCTTGCGCGAATTGTTCCTGGCGGAGCTGCCGGGCACGCGGGATGCGGTGACCTCGGCATTGAACGTCAGCGATGAGCAGGCACTGCGCAATCACCTGCATCGGCTGCAGGCCAGTTGCGGTTTCGTCGGGGCCGCCCGGCTTGCCGGCGCGGTGCGGCTGCTGCGCGGCGACCCGCAATCGCGGGCCGCACAGACCCAGTTCCACGCGGCGGTGGCGGCGTTACTGCACTGAGTTGCGCCCTGCGTTTGTGGCGAGCGCCCCAGGGCGCGAGCCCGGAGTGCGACGTTGGCCTGGTCAACATCGGAGATACAGCGCGGCGCGATGGCAGGGCCGGGCCAGGTCGTGCATCGATGCCCGCCCTGCCCCGATCAGCGGCGTCGCGCCAGATCCTCGAGCATTTCCCAGGATTTGAGCCCGCGTCCGTTCAGATGATGCAGCAGCACGCTGCGCATGCTGCGCCGCAGGCCGGGCATATCCTCGGACGCCGGCAGGGTGTCTTGGCCCAGCGCCAGCAAGGCCGCACCGGTCACTGTCTCGCGCCGATCCTGTGCCAGGCGCTCGCTCAGCACCCGCATGGCGCCTTCCTGGGGATCGAGTCGATAGCGCGCTGCCGGGTCGATCGGTTGCCCCTCGCTGTCGTGCTGCAGATCGAAGCCGAACCCCAGCCCGTCCAGCACATCACGCTCGAACCGGCGCAGTCCCCAGGCCAGCGGCAGCCCGGTCGCCAGATGCGCGCGCGCCTGCGCATAGCACGCGTAGAGCTCAGGGACCGCATCGTTGCGCGGCGCAAGCCGCAGCAGCAGCTCGCTGATATAGAAGCCGGCCAACATGGCCTCGCCGAGCAAACGGGGCGCGGTGTCCAGCGCCTCGGCCTGGCGTAGCTGCGCAAGTTCGCCGCGCTGCACGGCGGTGAACTGGATCAGTTGCAGCGGCTGCAGCGCCGCGCGCAGCGCCTGCTTGCGCGGCCCCTGCACGCCCCGCGCCAGCAATCCGACCCGCCCGTGCTGCTCGGTCAGCACTTCCACCAGCAGGCTGGTCTCGCGCCAGGCACGCACATGCAGGACGAAGCCGTGTTCGTGTTCAATCAGCATGGGAGGGAAAGCCGGGACTGAGGACCCGGGACCGGGGAAAAGCGCCGGATCGGCCGTCGACCTGCAACGCGGCGCGGCGATCGGGGGCCGAGCCAATGCCGTCAGCGCAGCACGCGAATCTGAAAAATGCGAAAAAACGTCTTCCCGGCAGTATGCCGACCAGCTGCCTGACCCAGCCTTTCCCGAGTCCCCGGCCCCGGGTCCCGGGTCCCGGCCTTCCCGGCCTCATTCGTAGCCGAACGCCTTCAGCGCCGCCTCGTCATCCGACCAGCCTTCGCGCACGCGCACCCAGGTTTCCAGGAACACCTTGGCACCGAACAGCCGCTCCATCTGCAGACGCGCCTTGCCGCCGATTTCCTTCAGGCGGGTACCGCCCTTGCCGATCACGATCGCCTTCTGGCCTTCGCGCTCGACCCAGATCACCGCACCGATGCGCAGCAGCGCGCCATCTTCGGCAAAGCGCTCGATTTCCACGGTGGTGGCGTACGGCAATTCTTCGCCCAACTGACGCATCAGCTGCTCGCGCACCAGTTCACCGGCCAGGAAGCGCTGGCTGCGGTCGGTGATTTCGTCTTCGCCGAACATCGCCTCGGCCTCGGGCACCAGCTTGAGCAGGTCGCTCACCAGCGCGTCCAGGCCCTTGCGCTTGAGCGCAGAGACCGGGTGCACGGCGGCAAACGTGCGGCCCTCGCTGACCTGCGCCAGGAACGGGAACAGCGCGGTCTTGTCCTTGAGCCGGTCGACCTTGTTGACCACCAGCACCACCGGCACGCCGGCGTCGCTGAGCACGCGGAACGCCAGGGTGTCTTCCTCGTCCCACCGCCCGGCCTCGATCACCAGCACAGCGGCATCCACGCCTTCGAGCGAGCCGCGTGCGGCACGGTTCATCACCCGGTTCATCGCGCGCTTCTGCTCGCGGTGCAATCCGGGCGTGTCGACCAGCACCAGCTGCCCTTCCGGGAAGGTGGCAATCCCGAGCAGGCGATGCCGCGTGGTCTGCGGGCGATTGGAAACGATGCTGACCTTGGCGCCCACCAGGGCATTGGTCAGGGTGGATTTGCCGACATTGGGCCGGCCGATCACGGCAACGCTGCCGCTACGGTGGGAAGAGGGTTCGCTCACGTGTTTGAATCCAGTTGTGCGATGACGGTAGCCGCCGCCTGTTGTTCAGCAAGACGGCGCGACGTGCCCTGGCCTTCGGCACGGGCAATCGGCTGCTCCAGGATGCAGGCGACATGGAACTGCTTGGCGTGCTCGTCGCCGGTTTCGCTGATCAGCGCGTAATTAGGCAGCGGCAGCTGGCGCGCCTGCAGCCATTCCTGCAACCGGGTCTTGGGGTCTTTTTCTGCCTTGCCCACCGGCAATGCCGCCAGCGACGCTTCGAACCAGGGCAGCACCACCGCGCGGCAACGCTCGAACCCACAGTCCAGATAGATCGCCGCCACGACCGCTTCGACCGCGTCGGCCAGGATCGAATCGCGGCGATGGCCGCCGGACTTCAATTCGCCTGGTCCAAGCGTCAGCCGCTCGCCCAGATTCAGGGTGCGCCCGATCACGGCCAGGGCGCCTTCGCGCACCAGTTCGGCGCGCGCGCGCGTCAATGCGCCTTCGTCGGCCTTGGGCCAGCGCTGATACAGCGCCTCGGCGATCAGCAGGTTGACGATGCCGTCGCCAAGGAATTCCAGGCGCTCGTTATGCGGCGTCCCGGCACTGCGATGGCGCAGCGCCTGGGTGAGCAGACCCGGATCGGCGAAGGTGTGCCCGATCGGATCGCCGCGCTGGAAGGTTCTATTCGCCACCACGTCCGGTCATGTCCTGCGAGGTATCGAACTTGCCGACAATGTCCAAATTGCCGATCAGCTCGCGACGCACTTCGTAATTGACCTTCATGCGCCAGCCGCCATCCACACGCTCGAACTTGACGTCTTCCTTTTTGACGTTTTCCGAGTAGTTGATGTACAGGCGACGAAAGAACAGATCCTGCAGCTTGGACGGGTCCATGTTGGCACTGCCCGGCTCCTTGGCCAGACCCTTCATCGCCGTGCGTACCGAGTAATACTCCTGGTACATCGGAAACAGCTTCATCCCGATGTACAGGCCGAACCCGACCACCGCCAGCACCACCACGAACGACGTCAACGTCATACCGCTTTGCTTGCGCTTCATTGTGCTTCCCCCGGCACGCCGTGCGTGCATTTACTGGATTCCAGTCCCGATCCGCGATGGATCGAAACTCCCCTTGCAGAACCACCCTTCGCAATTGAGCCAGATCAAAAACGCCTTGCCGCGCAGATTGGCTTCCGGCAGGAAATGCGTCTGGGTCCAGAACCGGCTATCTTCGCTGTTGTCGCGATTGTCCCCCATCACGAAATAGCTGTCTGCCGGCACCGTCCAGTCGCCCTGACCGGCCGGCATGTTGCGGTCCACCCACTCCAGCACGGTATGCGTGCGGCCCGGCAGGTCCTCCACCAGCAGCGTGGTGCCGGTCATCTCGGCGCCCTTGCCCTTGCCGATGTACTCGCCCTTGACCGTATAGCGCATCGGCTTGTCGTTGATGTACAGGGTATCGCCGTGGAAGCCGATCTTGTCGCCCGGCAGGCCGACCACGCGCTTGATCCAGTTCTGGTCCGGCGCATGCGGCGGCTTGAACACCACCACGTCGCCACGCTTGGGCTCGCCGGTCGGGATGAACTTGGTGTTGGTGATCGGCAGACGGAAGCCGTAGGCAAACTTGTTGACCAGGATGAAATCGCCGATCAGCAGGTTGGGCATCATCGAGCTGGACGGAATCTTGTACGGCTCGGCCACGAAGCTGCGCAGGATCAACACCACCGCCAGCACCGGGAAGAAGGCGCGCGAGTAATCGATGATCGCCGGCTCGCTGTCCAGCAACCCGGCGCGTGCCGCGCGGCGCTTGGCCAGGAACAGCTTGTCCAGCAACCAGATGAAGCCGCTGCCCAGGGTCAGCACAACCAGGACGATTTCAAACCATTTCATTGATGTTCCTTCGGAACGGGATTCGGGATTGGAGACTAGAGATTCGCAACAGCAGGAAGGCGGACGAGCCGTTACCAATCCCGAATGACGAATCCCGAATCCCTGCTACTTATCCATCTGCAAGACAGCCAGGAAGGCCTCCTGCGGAATCTCCACGCGGCCGACCTGCTTCATGCGCTTCTTGCCTTCTTTCTGCTTTTCCAGCAGCTTTTTCTTGCGCGAAACGTCGCCACCATAGCACTTGGCCAACACGTTCTTGCGCATCGCCTTGACGGTGGAGCGCGAGATGATCTGCGAGCCGACGGCGGCCTGAATGGCGACGTCGAACATCTGCCGCGGAATCAGATCCTTCATCTTTTCGCACAGCTCGCGGCCGCGCCGGTCGGCATGGCTGCGGTGCACGATCAGTGACAACGCATCGACCTTGTCGCCGTTGATCAGCACGTCCACGCGCACGAAGGGGCCGGCATCAAAACGCACGAAGTGGTAATCCAGCGACGCGTAGCCACGGCTGACCGACTTGAGCTTGTCGAAGAAATCCAGCACCACCTCGGCCATCGGCAGCTCGTAGCTGATCTGCACCTGGCTGCCCAGGTAATTGATGCCGATCTGGGTGCCGCGTTTTTCTTCGCACAGCTTGATGATGTTGCCGATGTACTCCTCGGGAGTGAGCACATTGGCGCGGATGATCGGCTCGCGGATTTCCTCCACCAGGTTCAACTGCGGCAGCTTGGCCGGGTTGTCCATGTTGATGATCGAGCCGTCGGTCTTGAGCACTTCATACACCACGGTTGGCGCGGTGCTGATCAGGTCCAGGTTGTACTCGCGCTCCAGGCGTTCCTGCACGATTTCCATGTGCAACATGCCCAGGAAGCCGCAGCGGAAGCCGAAGCCCATCGCTTCGGAGCTTTCCGGCTCGAAGCGCAGCGCCGCATCGTTCAGGCGCAGCTTGTCCAGCGCTTCGCGCAGGTCCGGATAGTCCTCGGCATCGACCGGAAACAGGCCGGCGAACACGCGCGGCTGCATTTCCTGGAAACCGGGCAGCGCATGCGGCGCCGGGTCGGCCGCCAGGGTCAGGGTGTCGCCGACCGGTGCGCCATGCACGTCCTTGATCGAGGCATTGATCCAGCCCACTTCACCGGCGCCCAGTGCGGGCAGTTCCTTGCGCTTGGGCGTGAACACGCCGACCTTGTCGACCAGATGGGTGCGGCCGGTGGACATCACCAGGATCTTGCTGCCCGGCTTGATCTCGCCCTGCATCACGCGCACCAGCGAGACCACGCCCAGGTAGTTGTCGAACCAGGAATCGATGATCAGCGCCTGCAGCTTGTCGGTATCGCGCGGCTTGGGCGGCGGGATGCGATGCACGATCGCTTCCAGCACCAGATCGATGTTCAGGCCGGTCTTGGCGCTGACCGCCACGGCGTCTTCGGCGTCGATGCCGATCACCGCTTCGATCTCGGCCTTGGCGCGGTCGACATCGGCGGTGGGCAGGTCGATCTTGTTGAGCACCGGCACCACTTCCAGCCCCTGCTCCACCGCGGTGTAGCAATTGGCCACCGATTGCGCTTCCACGCCCTGCGCGGCATCCACCACCAGCAGCGCGCCTTCGCACGCGGCCAGCGAGCGGCTGACTTCATAGGAGAAGTCCACATGCCCGGGGGTGTCGATGAAGTTCAGGTGGTAGGTCTGCCCGTCCTTGGCCGTGTACGGCAAGGACACCGACTGCGCCTTGATGGTGATGCCGCGTTCGCGCTCGATCGGGTTGGAGTCGAGCACCTGGGCCTCCATCTCGCGCGCCTGCAGGCCGCCGCACAGCTGGATGATCCGGTCGGCCAGGGTGGATTTCCCGTGGTCGACGTGGGCAATGATGGAGAAGTTGCGGATATTCCGCATCGAATCAGAGGACATTGAGGTGGGCGCCGGCGCAGCCGTCGTCAGGGTAACGCAGCATTATCGCATGCTCGGCCCCTTTGGGGCCGGGGATTGGGGAATCGGGATTCGGGAATCGCAAAAGCAGGGCGGGCCGCGTAGAGCGGACCCGCTGCTGCCAATCCCGAATCCCAAATCACCAATCCCGCCCCCCCCTCAGCCGCCGGCCTTCAAGGCCACGTAGCTCGTCGCCTTGCCGTCGGTGACCAGCAGCATGACCACGTCGCCCTTCTTGTAGCTGGACAGCGCGCGATTGAGCTCGGCGACGCTGCCGACCTTGGTGCGGCCGACGCGCGCGATGACCAGACCCGGCGACAGCGGCGGCTGAGTGCTGCGCGCTGCGGCACCGGTAACTGCCGCGATCCGCACGCCCTCGCCGGCGTCCAGGCCCAGGCGGTTGCGTTCGGCGGCGGTGAGATCGGCCACCTGCAGGCCCAGCAAGGCCACGCTGGCCGGGGCCTCCGGCTTGGCGTCCTCGGCGGCGGAACGCGGTGCGGCGCTGTCGCTGCCATCCTGCAACGGGGCCAGGGTGACAGTGACCTGGCGCGGCTTGCCGTCGCGCAGCACATCGAGTGCCACCTTGGTGCCCGGCGCCATCAGGCCGATCATCGGCGGCAGATCGCTGGCCACCTCGATCGGCTTGCCATTGACCGAGCGGATCACATCGCCCACCTCGATCCCGGCCTTCGCGGCCGGGCTCCCTGCCGGAATGTCGTTGACCAGCGCGCCGCGCGTATCCGGCAACCCAAGGCCCTGCGCCTTGAGCGAATCGATCGGGCCGACCGCCACGCCCAGCATGCCGCGGCTCACGCGGCCGGTGGCCTTGATCTGCTCGGCGGCGCTGAAGGCCAGGTCGATCGGGATCGCAAAGCTGATTCCCATGTAGCCACCCGAGGCCGAGAAGATCTGCGAATTGATGCCGACCACCTCGCCGCGCGTATTGAGCAGCGGGCCGCCGGAGTTGCCCTGGTTGATCGCCACGTCGGTCTGGATGAAGGGCACATAGCGCTGATCGGCGTACGGGTTGCTGCGCCCGGTGGCGCTGACGATGCCGGCGGTGACCGAGTGGTCCAGGCCGAACGGCGAGCCGATCGCCACCACCCACTGACCCGGCTTGAGCGTGTTGGAATCGCCCAGACGCACCGTCGGCAGGCCCTTGGCCTCGATCTTGAGCAGCGCCACGTCGAACTGCTCGTCGCTGCCGACCACCTTGGCCTTGAACTCGCGGCGGTCGGTTAGCTTGACGGTAACCTCGCTGGCGCCATCGACCACGTGGTGATTGGTCAGCACATAGCCGTCGGCAGAAATGATGAAGCCCGAGCCCATCGACTTGCCGGCGATACCGCCATCATCATCGCCACCACCCTGCCCCGGCCCCTGGCGCGGGCCACCGGGCATCTGGAAATCCGGGCCGAAGAAACGCTTGAAGAACTCCGGCATCTCATCGTCGGGCATCGCGCCGCCGCCGCGACCGCCCGGGCCGCTGCGCTGCTGCCGTGCCATCGCGTCCTTGCGGGTAATGGTGGTTTCGATATTGACCACGCCCGGGCCGACCTGTTCGACCAAGTTGGTGAAATCCGGCAGGCCGGCGACCAGTTGCGGCGCCGGCGTAGTGCTGCGGTTGGCGGCGATCGGCGCACTGGCCTTGGCGGCCGGCGCGGGCGCCGTCTGCTGGGCACAGGCGGCCAGCGGCAAGGTCATGGCGATCAGGCCGAACACCTGGGTGCGGATGCGGTGGTTCATCGAGTTGCCTCCGATGGCAGGGCGACAGGGGCCGGAACCCGCGTGATGACGCGGGCCCGGCAAGATAACGGAAGGACGCGAGCCGACAGGATGAAGAGCGGCCGCCGGATCAGTCTTGCGGGAGCGATGCCGGCAGGGGCCGGTCCGGCGCCGGGTGACCCGTCGCCTGCGGCGCAGGTTCGAACGGGTAGAACGCCGGGCCCTGCCGGCTCTGGCTGAAACTGGCGTTGAGGGGGCTGTCGCCGGCGCCGGACAGCGCCGCGCGCGGCCACGGACGGGCCTGCAGCGTGGTGTCCGGATGCGTAAACGGATTGGATGACGCCGCCGGGGCCGCGACTGCCGGCACCGCCGGGGCCGCTGCCACCATGCGGGTCGGCGCCTGCTGCTGACGCGCAGCCGCACTACGGGCGACCTGCTGATTACGGGTGGCAGCGCCGCGCCGGGTCGACGCCAAGGCCGCCGCCGGCACCGCCGCAACCAGCGCGCCGCCGTCGCCCGGGCCCGCCGGGACCGGGGTTGCCGGCGCCTTTGGCAAGGCCGGCGGCGTGGCGGCGGCGGGCAGCTGCGCGGTGGTGGCGTACACCGGCACACGGGATGCCGGCGGCGCCGTCTCCGGCAGGCGCTCGCGTGCCATGAACAGGGCGATGGCCGCAACCGATGCCGCAATCGCTGCACCACCACCCCAGCGCCAGCGCGCCGCCGGGCGGGCAGCCTGCTGCTGCCGGGGAGCGGGTTCTTCGGCAATGGCTGTGCGCACACGCGCCGCAAAATCCAGCGGTGCCGGCGCACTGGCCGCACCGCGCAGCACGTCGCCGCACAGCTGCCAGCGCTCGTGGCAGCCGGCCAGCTCTTCGTCGTGGGCCAGACGGCGCAACAGAAAGCGCGACTCGTCTGCGCTCAATTCTCCGTCGACCAGCGCAGACAGCTGCTGGCGATAGTGAAGTTGGAACTTGTCGGTGGTGGACATGGCGGGGTTATGGCTCATACACGGTGTCGCTCACGGGTAGCGCTTTCGGTCTCCAGCAGAGGCCGCAGCTCGATGTCGATGGCCTCGCGCGCCCGGAAGATGCGCGAGCGCACCGTTCCGATCGGGCAATCCATCTTTCGCGCGATTTCCTCGTAACTCAGCCCTTCCACCTCGCGCAGGGTGATGGCCGACCGCAGTTCTTCCGGTAACGCTTGGACCGCACGCATCACCGTTTGTTCCAGCTCCTGTCGCATCAATTCGCGCTCCGGGGTGTCGGTGTCGCGCAGCCGGGTCGCCCCATCGAACTGCTCGGCATCGCTGATCTCGATGTCGTCGGTAGGCGGCCGGCGGTTGTGCGCCACCAGATGGTTCTTGGCAGTGTTCACGGCAATGCGGTGCAGCCACGTATAGAACTGGGAGTCGCCGCGGAAACTGTTGATCGCGCGGTACGCGCGCACAAAGGTGTCCTGGGCCACGTCCTGGCATTCGCTCCAGTCGGCGATGTAGCGCCCGATCAACGCGACGATCCGATGCTGGTATTTGCGCACCAGCACGTCGAACGCCGCGCTTTCGCCGCGCTGCACACGCCGGACCAGTTCCAGATCCAGCTCCTGAGGTGTATCGACTTCGGCCATATCGGGCCGCACTCCTGTCAGCCCACCGAAGTCGGGCAATGAGACCGCCATTGAAAGGAAAAGTTCATACCGCTCCGTACGACCGTCACGCATCAGGGTAGCGGCACCGATGCGCCGCTGGCGATGCCCGGAACGAGGCGCATGCCGTCCGGTCGACAGGGATGGGTATTTGACGTGAAGGAAACAACCTCTGGATGATAACGGCCTTTCCTTCTATTGCCGGACGGCCAGACGCATGCTTCCAGGTTTCGACGGGCTCCGATTCAGCCATTGGCAGGCCGACCTGCGCGAGGACGGCGTGGTCGTGCTCAGCCTTGATCGCCAGGGCGCACCGGTCAACGCATTTTCGCAGGAGGTGCTGCTCGAACTGGGCGCACTGGTCGAGCGGCTGGCGCTGGAGCCACCCAAGGGCGTGGTGTTGCGCTCGGGCAAGGCCAATGGATTCATCGCCGGCGCCGACCTGAAGGAATTCCAGGAATTCGATCGCAAGGGCACGGTCAACGATGCGATCCACCGCGGCCAGCAGGTCTTCCAGAAACTGGCCGAGCTGCCCTGCCCCACGGTGGCGGCGATCCATGGCTTCTGCATGGGCGGCGGTACCGAGATCGCGTTGGCGTGTCGCTACCGCGTGGCCTCCGATGACGCAAGCACGCGCATCGGCCTGCCGGAGACCAAGCTCGGCATCTTTCCCGGCTGGGGCGGCAGCGCCCGCTTACCACGCC
>NZ_JSZE01000032.1 GCF_000802365.1 Xanthomonas cannabis pv. cannabis | reverse complement strand
GGTGGGCGGGCAAGGACCCGTGAGGTTGGTCGGTGTGCAGAGTTTTCAAAAAGCACACCAGCGACGCGGCATCTCGTTTTCAGCAAAAACTACCAGCCAACTGTCTGACGCGGTGATTTCGTCCCTCAATAACGTCACCAGCAGGCTGCCTGGTGCGATGTCCTCATCACTAGCGGGGCCGCTTACGGCATACCGCAAACCAATCGCTATGGATGGATCCATGCGTGTCCCGCGAGCGGTGAGGGCGCCGCGCCCTCGACAACCCAGCCGCATCTGCTCGAGTGGATCGGTAATGGCGATCTCAAGCCAAGCGCCTCATCTCCCACCGCATGCCGCCCGGGATCGTCCAGATAACGCCAGGAGCGGCTGTTACAACGACCACGCGATTGCCCGGCTGCCGCGTCATGCACACGCGTACATCCCGGTCTCTGCGTGCCGTCCACATCCGTCCGGCGACCGCGCGTTATGTCTGTCAGCCGTTCTGAATCGAGAAAGCCTCGTTGTGCACGGCTCAGCGCGGTTCGGCCACGATCAACCAGTTGTTGAACGGCGTATTGCCGTACAGCGGTGCAAACGTGGCGCGCAGGCCGGCCGCGTTCAGCTGCGCCTGCAGGCTGTCGCGGGTGGGGTAGCTACGCGGCATGCGCTGCATCCAGCCGCTCAGGTGCGCCAGCACGTCGGTGACGCGGCTGGTGCGGCCGCGGCTGCTGGCATCGCCCAACGCGCTGCGGATCACCAGTTTTGCGCCTGGCGTGAGCATCTGCGCCACGCTGCGGAGCAGGCCGGCCTGCATGTCCGCTTGCAGATACTGCAGCACGTCCAGGATGGTGACGCTGCCCTGATGCTGCGGCCAGGCCAGGCTCAGGTCGACCACCTCGAACCTGGTATTGCCCAGTGCCGAGCGCTGCGCGATATGTTGCGCGCGGCGGATCTTGGATGCATCCACATCCACTCCGTAATACGCCAGCGCCTGCCCGTCGGCGCGCAAGGCATGCGCCAGCAGGCCCAGCCCGCAGCCCAGATCCAGCACCGGCGCGGTGGTGGTGCGCAGCTGCGCCAGTACGCCCGGGTAGAGCGGATCGGTGCGCAACTTGGCGTGCGTGTAGTAGTAGTCGTAGCGGTTGCCCAGCGGGTGCTTGGGCAAAAACGCGCGTGCGATCGCCAGCGCTTGTGCGCGGCTCATCGGCTGGGTGGCGGTGCTGTGCAATGTCGTTCCTTGGCAATCAGGCGTGCTGCGCGGGTAGCTTAGGGCCTGCCGGCGTGATTGCGGTAGGCCCGATTGGCGTTTTCCCAGTGCCTGGTCACGCGCAGCCCTGCCCGGCGTCGATAGCGCGCTTGTTGCACCCTTGCGGCGCGGCGCGCCGTTGGTGATGTGCGGCAGCGCCGACCAGCTGGGCGGTCGCTAGACGGCGGCAACTGCTGCCCGTGCCTCGGGCCGATGACCACGCAGCACCAGACCAGTACGCGCGCCTGCTTCGCCCAAGCGCAAGCGCACGCCGTTGGCTCAGGCAATCGTGTCGACAGATCCCAATGCGCCCAACGCATCGCGCGCCGCAGGCAGCGCCACGGCGGCCCAGCGCGCATACATCGCAGCCGAAGGATGCAGGCCGTCGTCGACCAGCATCGCGATCGCATCGCCGCCGTCGCGGCTGGTGGCGGTGATATCGATGAAGCGGACGGCGCGCTCGCCGCAGCGCTCGGCCGCCACACCGTTGAAGGCATCGATCTGCGCGGCGATCAGCCCGGCATCGCGGCCTTGCGCGCGCGCAAAGGGCGTCAGCCCCCAGTCGGGAATCGACAGCACCAGCACGCGTGCCGCGTGGCCGCCGGCCAACGCAATGGCCTGCTGCAATAATGCGTCGAACTGGCTGCGGTAGTCGTCCAGCGCCAGCCCGCGGTATTGATTGTTGACGCCGATCAACAGGCTGACCAGGTCGTACGGGCCCTGCGGCGCCGCAGCGTCGATGCCGGCCTGCAGTTCGTCGGTGGTCCAGCCGGTGGTGGCGACGATCTGCGGCGCCTGCACCGACCAGCCATGCGCGCGCAGGCCCTCGACCAGCTGCACCGGCCAGCGCTGCGCGGGGTCGACGCCTTCGCCAATCGTGTACGAGTCGCCCAGCGCCAGATAGCGCTGCGGCGTGCCGGGCGCGGCCATCACGCCACGCTGCGCGACTTGAGCGGCACCACCTTGGTCACCGCCTCAGCGCGGCGTGCCAGGGCGCGGTCGATGCGTGCGAACACATCACGCATCACGCTGGCCTCGGGCATCAGGGTCACGCGGAAATGGTGACGGTACGGCACGTTGAAGCTGGAGCCGGGCACCACCAGCACGCCTTCCTCGTTCATCAGATCGAGTGCGAACTCGTGATCGTCGAAGTTGCGTGCCGCCGCACCCACCACCGCCGGGAATGCGTACAGCGCCCCGGCCGGTGCCACCAGCTGCAGGTGCTCGCTGGCCGCACAGGCCTCGATCACCGCGCGGCGGGTTTCGTACAGGCGGCCACCCGGCGCGCACAGCGCCGAAATGGTATCCGGCCCGTTCACCGCCGCATCGATGGCGTACTGCCCCGGCACGTTGGCGCACAGGCGTAGAGCGCCGAGCAGGTCCATCGCGTTGCGCAGGTCGTTGATGCGCGCCTGCTCGCCGGACAGCAGCGCCCAGCCCACCCGCCAGCCGCAGGCGCGGTGCACCTTGCTCAAGCCGCTGAAGGTGATGCACGGGTGCGCGCCGGCCAGCGGCGCCACCGGCACGAAGGCCGCGCCGTCGTAGAGCACCTGGTCGTAGATCTCATCGACCATCAGCAGCAGATTGTGCTTGGTGGCGATGGCCACGATGCGCTCCAGCAGCTCGCGCGAATAACTGGCGCCGCTGGGGTTGTTCGGGTTGATCAGCACGATGGCGCGGGTGCGCGAGGACACCAGCGTCTCTATCTCAACAGGGTCCGGCTGGAAGCCATTTTCCGGCGCGCAGCGGTAGTACACCGGGCGACCATCGTTGAGGATGGTGGCGGCCGACCACAGCGGGTAGTCGGGCGAGGGCACCAGCACCTCGTCGCCGGGATTGAGCAGAGCGCGCAACGACAGGTCGATCAACTCGCTGACGCCGTTGCCGACAAAAATACGGTCCGGGTGCGCATCCGGGTGCTGGCGGCGCGAGTACGCGGTGGCGATGGCTTCGCGCGCTTCCGGCAGGCCTTGCTGATGGGTGTAGGGATCGGTGCGGCCCATGTCATCGGCGATCGCGCGCTGCAGATGCTCCGGCGCGCGGAACCCGAATGCACCCGGGTTACCGATATTGAGCTTGATCAGCTTGCGGCCCTGCGCCTCCAGCTCCCGCGCTCGCCGCGCCAGTTCGCCCCGGATTTCGTAGCGGACTTCGGACAGACGCTCGCGGATGGCGAGCGGCTTTTGCGGGGCAGTGGACATGCGACGGGCCGGTTGTAGGCGTGAGGCTTGGCATGGTAGCGGAAATGCGCCATGCGGACATGCTTGCATCGGCAACGATGTCAAGGGGGGCTTCAGGCCCGCGCTAACCGATTGCACAGGCGGCAGCGGCCAGCCAGCTAGAATCGCCCCATGAGCGACATCACTCCCGATTACCCCATCCTCCAATCCATCGGCTGGCCCTGGCCTGGCCCCCCGGAAGACTCCGCCTGGCAGGCGATCTTTGCCGCGCATCCACAGGCGTTGCCGGCGCGGGTGGTGGAGCAGCATCGCACCGGCTATGTGGTGGCCGATACGCCGGAGGCCAGCCTGAAGGCGGAGTCGTTGCCGGAGTGGCAGCGGCCGCGCTTTCCGAGCCATGAACGGGCGGCGGTGGGCGATTGGGTGCTGATGGAGGGCAAGCGCATCGTGGCGCTGCTGCCGCGGCGTACCTCGATCAAGCGCGGTGCGGCCGGCGAGCATTATCACCAGCAGGTGATCGCGGCCAATATCGATACGGTGTTCATCGTGTGCGGGCTGGATGCGGACTTCAATCCGCGCCGCATCGAACGCTATCTGCTGCTGGTCGGCGGCGGTGGTGCGCAGCCGGTGGTGGTGCTGACCAAGGCCGACCAGACCGAATACGCCGAGGATGCATTGGCGGTGCTGGAGGAGCTGGAGGCGCAGAACATTCCGTTGCGCGCGGTCAACGCCAAGGACCCGGACAGCGTGGCCGCACTGCGGCCGTGGCTGGGCGATGGGCGCACGGCGGTGCTGGTGGGCTCGTCCGGTGCGGGCAAATCGACGCTGACCAATACGCTGCTCGGCACGCAGAAGATGAAGACCAATGCCGTGCGCGAAAACGATTCGCGTGGCCGGCATACCACCACGCATCGTGCGCTGATCCCGCTGCCCACCGGTGCATGTCTGATCGATACGCCGGGCATGCGCGAGCTCAAGCCCACCGGTGAAGAGGATCTGGCCGAAGGCGGGTTCTCCGATGTGGAGGCGCTGGCGGCGCAGTGCCGCTTCAATGACTGCGCACACATCGCCGAGCCCGGTTGCGCGGTGCGTGCGGCGATCGAGGCCGATACGCTGGATCCGGAGCGGGTGGCCAACTACATGAAGCTGCGCGTGGAAGTGGCCGCCGCCGCCGAGAAGCTTGCCACCCGGGTCGCGCAGAACACACGCGGCAAGGGCTCGGGCAAGCGACCGGCCAGCGTCGATCGCCCCGGGCGGCGCTGAGCATGCCCTCGCGCAAAGGCCCGCCGGACATCGTCCATCACGCGGCGCTGGACGCGCGTTTGGTCAAGGCGGTGCGCGGCGTGCGCCTGCTGGCGTTGGCCAGCTGGCCGCGCTCGCTGCAGGAACCGTTTCTGCACAGCGTGGCGCGTGGCCAGCCGGAATTGCCGCAGGTGGAGTACCCCGCGCTCGATTTCGGCGACACCCGGCGCGAACTGTCCGCCATCGCAAAAGCCGCCGACCCGCATCATCCCATCGGTGCGTACCTGATCGATTCGACCCATAGCTGGGACCTGGCGGCCGGCCTGCTGGAGTCGCTGGGTACCGCCGCGGTCAGCGATTACTCGGCGCAGCTGTTCGGCGTGCCCGACGACCCGATGCCGGGCAACGGCCCGACCACGCGTGAGGCGGCGCGCCATTTCATCCAGATCGCGCAGGAACTGGACCGCGAGCTGCTGGCGCCGGAAGAGCAGGTGCCGGTCTCGGCCACCGCCTTGCGCATGCAGCTGCAGAACGACCTGGATGCGTTCTTCGACGGACGCGTCATCACCGTCACGCTCGACCCGGATCTGCTGGCCAAGGCGGCCGCCGGTGCACACCGTATCCGCTTGCGTACCGGCGCCACCTTCAGTGATTACGACCGCGCGCAGTTGTTCCATCACGAAGCGCTGGTGCATTCGCTCACCGCGCTCAATGGCCGCGCGCAGGTGCACCTGCCGAGCCTGGGCATTTCCTCGCCGCGTACTACCGCCACACAGGAAGGTCTGGCGACGTTTGCCGAGCAGATCACCGGCAGCATCGACATCGAACGCATGAAACGCATCAGCCTGCGCATCGAGGCGATTGCGATGGCGCGCGCGGGTGCCGACTTCATCGAGGTGTTTGGTTATTTCACCAATGGTGGCCAGAGCGCGGCGGAGAGTTTTTCATCCGCCCAGCGCGTGTTCCGCGGCGTGCCCACCAGCGGCGGCGGTGCATTCACCAAGGACACCGTCTACTTGCGCGGCCTGGTGGCCGTGCACACCTTCTTCCGGCATGCCTTGCAGCGTGACCAGCTGCAGCTATGCCGTTACCTGTTCGCCGGCAAGATGGCACTCGGCGATGTGGCGCGGTTTGCGCCGTTGTTCGACAGCGGCGTGCTGGTGGCCCCACGCTGGTTGCCGCCGTGGGTGAGCCGTGCCAGTGGGCTGGCCGGCATGCTGGCGTTCTCGTTGTTTGCCAATCGCATCCGCATGGATCAACTGCAGCCGCCGGCGATCAATGTGTGAAGCGCCGCGCCGCAGTGGCAAGAACGCAGCGATGACATTGGTGAACATTGCATCGCACACCCACGCGCTCTACACGAGCTTGCAACGAGCTGGACTGCACACTGCCTGCCTCGCCCGAGACGGGCAACGACGCGAGGCAATGCGATGAAAATCCTGATGGTGCTCACCTCCCACGACCAGCTCGGCGATACCGGCAAGAAGACCGGCTTCTGGCTGGAAGAATTCGCCGCGCCGTATTACGTGTTCAAGGACGCGGGCGCAGACATCACCCTGGTCTCACCCAAGGGCGGCCAGCCGCCGCTGGACCCCAAGAGCGACGAGCCAGACGCGCAAACCGACGCCACCAAGCGTTTCAAGCAGGACCCGGAAGCGCAGAAGGCGCTGGCGAGCACGCACCGCCTGGCCGACGTCAAGGCCGACGACTTCGATGTGCTGTTCTACCCGGGTGGCCACGGCCCGCTGTGGGACCTGGCCGAAGATGCGCATTCCATCGCGCTGATCGAGGCATTCGCCAAGGCCGACAAGCCGCACGGGCTGGTTTGCCATGCACCGGGTGCGCTGCGCCGCGTCAAGGGCAGCGACGGCAAGCCGCTGGTCAACGGCCGCCGCGTCACCGGCTTCACCAATGGCGAAGAAGAAGGCGTGGGCCTGACCAAGATCGTGCCGTTCCTGGTTGAAGACGTGCTGACCGAACTTGGTGGCAAGTACGAAAAGGGCGCGGATTGGGGCGTGCACGTGGTCACCGACGGCAGCCTGGTCACCGGGCAGAACCCGGCTTCGTCCGAGAAGACCGCAGAGACCTTGCTTACGTTGGCCAAGCGCTGATCTTGCGAAAGCCCCTTTCCGTGGGGGCGAAGGGGCACAGCTTGCACGCCACAGGCGCGCGTGCCTTGGAGCGCCTGCGCCGCAAGCGCAGACCGGGGTGCGGACGCGGTGGTTGGGGTGAGGGTACGGTTTGCTTGTAACGCGGCAAGCCGCTGCTCACCGCACCACCGCCTGCTCGCTCAGGCCCCGCGCTGCAACCAACGCACCCCATAAGCTGGGAGCAAAAGCGACACGTTATCGCCCGGCGTTGCAACGTCCACATCGCCGCCGGTCTCCAGCAACTTCCAACCGCCACCGTCGATCGCCGCAAGCTCAACCGCAAGCGGCTGCTCGCCGAAGTTATGCACGGCCACGAAGCTGTGACCACGCGTCAACGCAAACAGTTGCGGATTGCCTAGCGCAATGCTGCCAAGCGTCTGATCGGCAGCCAATGCGGGAAGAGCGGCGCGCTGCTGGATCAACCCACGCAGACGGCGATAGACCGCACCACTCAAGCTATCTGCATCGTGGCGTTGCGTGGCGGCCTGCCAATCCATCGCCGGCCGATGCAGCCAGCGGCCTTCGTGCTGGCGCTCGGCATCCGTGCGGTAACCGGTGTCGTTGACCAGTGCCAATTCGTCGCCCATGTAGATCAGCGGCACGCCCGGCATCGCAAGCACAACCGCGTACAGCAGCACCAGCCGGTTCACTGCAACCGTCAACGCCGCCGCATCGTCTGCCTCGTGCGCTGCCTGGATGCCAGTCAACGCAGCGGCCATGCCGTTGGTGCCGTGCACGCCATCCCCGCTGCTTTGAAAGCTTTCGCCGCGTGCGTAGCTGCCCGGTACTTGATTGGCATAAAAGCGCGCGACATCGCGCAGCGAAAACGGCGGCTGCGTCGCATTGCCGGCTGCTTCGTGCTGCAACACGTTCCAGCCGATGTCGTCGTGGCAGCGCACATAGCTCAGCCATGCACAATTGGCCGGCAATGGCGGGCTGTGCGCGATGACGTTGTGCAGGATGTCGCCGCGTTGCAATGCCAGTGCCGACCAACCGGCTGCCATCAGCGTGCTGTGGTAGGCCAGATGACATTCGTGGCCCTGATCCATGCCGCTGCCGAAGTACGGCGGCAGTTGCGTCATCGGCACGATCGCCTCGGCCTTCATTGCGACCGCCGGCGCCACGATGTCGGTCACCGCGCGCAACGCCACCAGCAAGGTGTGCGCCTCGGGCTGGTTCATGCAGTCGGTGCCTGTGCGCTTCCACAGGTACGCAGTGGAATCCAGCCGGAACGCTTCCACGCCCAGATTGGCCAGCTGCAGCATGGCCAGCGCCATGTCGCCGAATACGGCCGGGTTGCTCCAGTTCAAATCCCATTGGTAGGGGTAGAACGTGGTCCACATCCATTGCGCGGTGTCGTCCACCCAGGTGAAGTTGCCCGGCGCGGTATGCGGAAACACTTGCCCCAGCGTGTGTTCGTACTGGTCGGGCAGGGTGCGGTCGGCGAAGTGATGGTAATAGTCGAGATAGCGTGCATCGCCCGCGCGTGCGGCCTGAGCCCAGGCGTGATCGTCGGCGGTGTGGTTGAGCACGAAGTCGGCGCACAGGCTGATGTCGGCTTCGCGCAGGCGGGTGGTGAGTGCGACCAGGTCGTCGTTGTTGCCCAGGCGGGGTTCCACCTGGCCGTAATCGCTGACCGCAAAGCCGCCGTCATTGTCGCCGGCGCGTGCACGCAGGAACGGCAGCAGGTGCAGGTACCGCACGCCCAGTTCCTGCAGGTACGGCACGCGTTCTGCCACGCCCTGCAGCGTGCCGGCAAAGCGGTCCGCGTAGGCGCTGTAGCCCAACATGTGCTGTTCGCCGAACCAGCCCGGCTGGCGTGTGGCATCGAGCTGTTGCAATGCCGCCGGCCGCTGCTGCGCGCTGTTGCCGAGCGCGCCTAGCCAGGACGTCAACCAGGTCGAGAAATCGCCGCGTTCGCCGTACAGCGTCTGCAGTGCATCCAGCAGGCGGGGCGCATGCGCATCGAAGCGCGCCAACAGTATGTCGGCACGCGATGCATCCAACGGCGCAGCGAACGCTGCGCGCGCAGTGGTCAAACGGATGGGGGAGGTGCTCATCGGCAGACGCCGGGCCTGGGCCCGGCGTGGGGTCCTTAGAAGTCGTAACGCAGGCTGATGCTGGTGGTGCGGCCGGCAATCGAGCGCGCGCGGATGATGCCGTTGGCCGGAATGCTGGCTTCTTCGGCCTCGGTCAGGCCAAAGGTGTTGAACAGGTTGTTGACGTTGAGTGCGACGGTGAGCGCATCGGTCACGCGGTAGTCGCCGAACAGGTTCACCTGCGTATAGCCGGGCATCTTGAGCTGGTTGGAATCCTGGGTGTAGGCATCGGTGGTGCCGATCAGGTTCACGCCGAACTGGTAGCCGTCGCCGCGGTAGCTGGGCGTGAGCTGCCACACCACATCGGCCTGGCGACGCGGCACATTGCCGGTGTTTTCCGGGGTGATCTGGTCGCGGGAGATTTCTGCATCGGTCCAGGTCAGGCCGCCGTTGACGGTGAAACCTTCGTAGCGGTAGCTGGCTTCCAGCTCCACGCCGTGCGCTTCGTAGCTACGGTTGAAGAAGCGCTGGCTGGTGACTTCGAAGTTCTGTTCCTGGGTACGCGCGGAGAACGCAGTGGCGAACAGGCTCAATCCATCGCGGCGCCACTTCAGGCCGGCTTCGGCCTGGCGCACCACGTTGACGCCTTCATCGGACGACACCGAGCCGTCGTCGCGCACCACGCCGAACAACAACCGGTCTGCGTTGGCGCGCGCGCCGCGGCTGATGCGCGCGAAGGCGCCCAGGTCGTCGGTGATCAGGTAGTTGCCACCCAGCGAGTACGACAGGTAGTTCCAGTCGTAGTCCACCGGGCGGGAGTTGGCGGTGTCGACCGTGGCCACGCGCTGTTCCACCGGCTGGATCACGCCGTCGCCGTTGACGTCCAGGTTCTGCGCGATGGCGGTGCCGTTGTAGCTGCCGCGCGCGTCGCCCATGTCGTAGCGCAGGCTGCCGTCGACGCTGAACTTGCCGCTGTCGAAAGTCAGTGCCACATACGGTGCGTTGACGTCGTAACGCACGTCGTAGCTGCGGGTGACGCAGCAGTCGCCCCAGAACGGGGTGCCGTAGGCGTACAGGCCGTTTTGCGAGCGCGATACGCCGGCAGCGTCGACCACGTTGAGCAGGCGCGAATCGCGGCCCAGGCTCTGCACGTAGGAGTTCCAGGTCCAGTCCATGTCGATGGTCTGGCGCGAGCTGTAATAGCCGGCGCGCAGGTTGAGCGTGCGGCCGTCGCCGCCGAACTCGCGCGAGACGCTCAGATCGTTGGTGACATTGCCCAGGTCGTTGATGGCGACATTGAACAGATGCGTGCGGATGGCGTTGCCGGTGTAGGCCTGGCCGGCATCGGCACCGCTGGCTTGTACCAACTGCGCACCGGCGCCGCCGATGGAGGCGGCCAGCGTGGCCGCATCGGTGACTTCGGCCGGGAACGGGCTGACGAAGCGGCCGCTGTTATCGGCGATACGGAATTTCTCGCTCAGGTTCCAGCCGTTGCCCAGGTCGAACCAGGCCTCGGCGCCGATGGTGCGCGAGATTGGGTGCATGCCGTCGCCCAGGTCGGTGCGGCGCGGCCGGTTGTTGCCGTCCAGGCCGGCATCGCTGCGGAAATTGCGGCTGTACAAGGTGTCGTTGCCGGGGTCGAAGCCGGGGAAGCCGCCCAGGTCCGGCGAGCCGTCGCGGCCACGCACCGAGGTGGGCACAGGCAGATAGCCGGCGGCGCGGTCGTTGAGGTATTTGCCGTACAGACGCACATAGCCGTTGTCGAACAGACGGGTGAGGTTGGCCTTGATCTGGCCGCCCTTGTCGGTGGTGTAGCCGGCATCGCGCACGCCATCGCCCTGGCGGAAGAAGCCGCCGATGTTGAACTGCCATTGCTCGGCGAACGGCGCGCCGTAATTGAAGTCGATGCGGGTGTTGTCGTAGTCCAGGCCGCGGCTGACGCCGACGCTGCCGCCTTCGGTATCACCGGTCTTGCTGATGAAGTTGATGATGCCGCCGGGCGCGTTGCTGGTGAACGTTGACGCCGAGCCGCCGCGGATGGCCTCGATGCGGTCCAGGGTGAAATCCGAGCGCAGGAAGATGTCGGCATTGCCGAAGGCGATATCGCCGAACTCCATCACCGGCAGTCCGTCTTCCTGTAACTGCAGGAACTTGGCGCCGCCCGATGCGACGGGAAGGCCACGCACGGCGATGTTGGCATTGCCTTCGCCACCGCTGGATTCGGAGCGGATGCCGGGGATGTTGCGGAAGATTTCGGCGGTGCTGCGTGGCGCCGATTGTTCGATGGCCTCGGCACCGACGGTGCTGACCGAGACGCTGGATTTCAGCTTGGTGGTGGCGGTGGACGTGCCGGTCACGAACACCGAATCCAGATTGACCGCGGCGCTGTCGGCGGCCGGCGGAGTGGCGGGTGCGGCAGCGGTGTCCTGGGCCAGCGCGGCGGGCGCGCACAGGCAGGAAACGACCGCGCAGGCCAGGGCATGCAGGCGCAGGGTGTGCAAGGTGGACATCGCGATTCTCTCTCTCACAGGTGATGGTGTGCCGACGCCTGCATCGTCCCCTCCCAGGGAATGGCCGTGCGGCCTGCAGTGCGAGCGCAGTAATACGCGCCAATACAATCGATTGCAATCGTGCATTGCAGCATTCGAATGACTTCAATGACGCCCATAAGGCAAAGCGCCAACGTGCTGCGGCGCAGCGTTACAATCGATTGCAAAGGCGGCAGGGTACAGTGCGCTGCGGCCACTGGGAGCCGCACCGATGCCCAGGGCCCTGCATGTCGTCGACCGCTCCTCCGCTTTCCTTTGCGCGCATCCTGGCGCTCAACGCCGGCTTCTTCGGCGTGCAATACAGCTTCGGCTTGCAGCAGAGCAACATGAGCCCGATCTACAACTACCTGGGCGCCGACCACGCCAGCCTGCCGTACCTGTGGCTGGCCGGGCCGATCACCGGGCTGGTGCTGCAGCCGTTCGTGGGTGCATGGAGTGACCGCTCGGTCACCCGCTGGGGCCGGCGCATGCCGTACATGGTCCTGGGCGCGCTGGTGTGCAGCCTGTGCCTGCTGGCGATGCCGTTCAGTACCGCGCTGTGGATGGCGGTGTGCCTGCTGTGGATCCTGGATGCGGCCAACAACGTGGCGATGGAGCCGTACCGTGCACTGGTCAGCGACGTGCTGGCGCCACCGCAGCGGCCGCTGGGATACCTGACCCAAAGCGCGTTCACCGGTCTGGCGCAAACCCTGGCCTACCTCACGCCGCCGCTGCTGGTGTGGATGGGCATGAACCAGGATGCCGCCAACGCACATCATATTCCGTACGTCACCATCGCTGCGTTCGTGATCGGTGCGGGATTTTCGGCCGCCTCCATCCTGCTCACCGCTCGCAGCGTGCGCGAGCCGGCGATTGCGCCGGTAGAGATCGCGCGCATGCGCCAGCGCGGCGCCGGCCTGGGCGCGGTGATACGCGAGATCGGCGGTGCGTTGCGCGACATGCCGCCGACCATGCGCCAGCTGGCCCCGGTGATGCTGTTCCAGTGGTACGCGATCTTCTGCTACTGGCAATACATCGTGCTGTCGTTGTCGACCACGTTGTTCGGCACCACCGACGCCACCTCGCACGGGTTCCGCGAGGCGGGGCTGGTCAACGGGCAGATCGGCGGCTTCTACAATTTCATCGCGTTTCTGGCCGCATTTGCGATGGTGCCGGTGGTACGCCGCTTCGGCCCGAAGTACACGCATGCCGCGTGCCTGCTGGCGGCGGGCGCCGGCATGTGGATGTTGACGGGCATCGAGAACCGCTGGCTGTTGCTGCTGCCGATGATCGGCATTGGTCTTGCCTGGGCCAGCATGATGGGCAACCCGTATCTGATGCTGGCCGACAGCATTCCGCCCGAGCGTACCGGCGTGTACATGGGCTTGTTCAACCTGTTCATCGTGCTGCCGATGCTGATCCAGATCGTCACCTTGCCGCTGTATTACGAGCGCCTGCTGCACGGCGACCCGCGCAACGTGATCAAGCTTGCCGGCGCACTGATGCTGGCCGCCGCGGTAGCGATGCTGTGCGTGCGCGTCCGCAAGCCGAAAGTGATCCTGTCAGATTCTTAGGAATACCTAGCTGACATCGCCGGCTGCCTGCCCCCTCATCCGCCCTTCGGGCACCTTCTCCCGCAGGCGGGAGAAGGAAGCGGGCTGCCGACTGGTATCTTCGAATCGGCAATCGGCAATCCGCAATCCGCAATCCGCAATCCCAATCCCAATCCCAATCCCAATCCCAATCCCAATCCCAATCCCAATCCCAATCCCGAATCCCGAATCCCGAATCCCGAATCCCGAATCCCGAATCCCAAATCCCGAATCCCAAATCCCCGCTTCACGCCGACTCGCGCACCACCAGCTTCACCGGCATTTCAACCGATTGCACCGTTTCGCCGGCAATGAGCGCCAGCAGGCGATCCACCAGCAATCGTGCGGCCAGGCCCAGGTCCTGCCGTACCGTGGTCAGCGGGGGCTGGCTGTAGGCGGCCAGCGGGATGTCGTCGAAGCCCACCAGCGAAATGTCCTGCGGCACGCGGTGGCCGGCTTCGACCAGGGCGCGGATGGCGCCCACGGCAATCACGTCGGAGGCGGCAAACAGGCCATCCGGCGGGTCGGTCTTCTTGAGCATGGCGCGGGTCAGCCGGTAGGCGTCTTCGCTGACGAAATGGCTACGCGCATGCAGGCGAGTGTCGAATTCCAGCCCGTGCTGCTCCAGCGCGTGCCGGTAACCGGCAAAGCGCGGTGCCACTTCCGGCAGCTGGTCGTCGCCGAGAAAGGCGATACGCTGGCGGCCGCTGGCGATCAGGTGTTCGGTGGCCAATGCGCCGCCCTGGAAATTGTCGCTGCCTACGCTGATGTAGGCCTGCCCGTCGATGCGGCTGCCCCAGACCGCCATCGGCAAGCCATCGCGTGCGGCTTCGTCCAGTGCGGCATGCTCGGAGCTTTGCCCCAGCACGATCACGCCATCGGAGCGGTTGCCGCGCGCCAGCTGCTCCACCCAGCCGTCCTGGTGTCGGTCCAGCTTGGATAGCAGCATGCTGTAGCCACGGCCGGTGAGTTCTTCGGCCAGCAGCGCCAGCATGGTCATCAGGAACGGATCGGACAGCGGCTGATCCAGCGCATGCATCATCGGCACCGCCACGCTCACCGTGTTGGAGCGTTTGGCGCGCAGGCTGCGCGCGACCGGGTCGACCTGATAGCCGGCATCGGCGGCAATCTGCTTGATGTAGGCGCGGGTGCGCTCGGCCACCACCGGGCTGCCGGCCAATGCACGCGACACGGTGGACTCGGAGACGCCGGCCATGCGGGCGATGTCGGCCATCTGCGGGCGGGCATTGTGCGTGGTGCGTTCTGAAGGTTTGGCCATGGCAGCGCACTGCGGAAAAGCCAGAGTGTAATCAGTTCGCACTAGAGGCGGGTTGTTCGCGTAGTGGCGGCCGCTTGTGCGCGGATGCGCTACGTCATCGCGCACCCATGTCCTAGCGTTTGCACTTGATCGGTCGACGTGCGTGGCAGACGGACACGACGGCTGCGTCGCCGTGGCCTGTACCCGAGGTACCGAAGAGGTGCCGCCAGTGGTGTGCGGCGGCGGCCATCAGCCCATGTAGAGGCCGCCATTGACCGCATAGTCGGCGCCGGTCACGTAGGCAGCCTCGTCTGAAGCGAGCCACGCGCACAGGCCCGCCACTTCGGCCGGCTTGCCCAGCCGGCGCACCGGTACCGAGGTGGCCAGGCGGTCGAGTACGTCCGGCGGAAAGCTGCTGATGGATGCGCTGGCGATGTAACCGGGCGAGATGGTGTTGACGGTCACCCCGCGCGAGGCGACTTCTTGCGCCAGGGCGCGGCTGAAGCCATGCATGGCCGCCTTGGCGGTGGCGAAATTGATCTGCCCGATCTGGCCCTTGTGCGCGCTGACCGAACCGATGTTGACGATGCGCCCCCAGCCGCGCGACGTCATGCCATCGACCACCTGCTTGGTGATGTTGAACAACGAGTGCAGGTTGCTGGCGATCACCGCGTTCCAGTCGTCGCGGGTCATCTGCCGGAACAAGGTGTCGCGGCTGCCGCCGGCGTTGTTGACCAGCACATCGATCTCGCCGACTTCGGCCTTGACCTTGGCAAACGCGGCCACGGTGGACTCCCAGTCGGCGGCATTGCCTTCGGAGGCCACGAAGTCGAAACCCTGTTCGCGCTGCTCGCGCAACCAGGCCGACTTGCGCGGCGAATTGGGCCCGCAACCGGCAACCACGGTGTGCCCGCTGCGCGCCAGCTTCTGGCAGATCGCGGTGCCCACACTGCCCATGCCGCTGGTGACGTATGCGATGCGGAGAGTCATTGAGTAACTCCTTCGGAGTTGGGATTCGGGATTGGGGATAACGG
Source organism: Xanthomonas cannabis pv. cannabis (assembly GCF_000802365.1). Classification (GTDB taxonomy): domain Bacteria; phylum Pseudomonadota; class Gammaproteobacteria; order Xanthomonadales; family Xanthomonadaceae; genus Xanthomonas; species Xanthomonas cannabis. The sequence continues at coordinate 40,255 of NZ_JSZE01000032.1, read as the reverse complement.
GATTCGTAACAGCGGGCAGTGATTCGCTCTGGCTTTTGCGAATCCCCAATCCCGAATGCCGAATCCCGGCGCGCGACTAGCGCGCCAACGGAAACAGGCCAAACGCCAGCCCGCCCGCCAGCATCAGCAGGGAAATCAGCACCGCCCACTTCAGCGTGAAGCGTTGGTGGTCGGCAAAGTCGACCTTGGCCAGGCCGACCAGCAGATAGGTCGAGGGCACCAGGGGGCTCAGCAGATGCACCGGCTGGCCTGCGAGCGAGGCGCGGGCCATTTCCACCGGGGTGATACCGTAGTGGCCGGCCGCTTCGGACAGGATCGGCAGCACGCCGAAATAGAACGCGTCGTTGGACATGAAGAACGTAAACGGCATGCTGACGATCGCGGTGATCACCGCCAGGTACGGGCCCCAGCTATCGGGGATCACCGCCAGGAAACTGCGCGACATCGCCTCCACCATGCCGGTGTTGGACAGGATGCCGGTGAAGATGCCCGCGGCGAAAATCAGCGACACCACCGACAGCACGTTGCCGGCATGGTTGACCAAGCGGCGGCGCTGTTCGGCCAGGTTCGGGTAGTTGATCATCAGCGCCAGCGCAAAGCCGATCATGAACAACACCGGCATCGGCAGCACGCCCACCACCAGCGCGCCCATCAGCGCTAGGGTCAGGATCAGGTTCACCCACAGCAGCTTGGGCCGCTTCATGTCTTCGGTATCTTCCACGCGCGGCAATGCGTCGTTGTCTTCGGGGATGCTGGTGTCCAGCCAGTTGCCGTCGGCCGGCAGCCGCACCACGCCCAGGCGCCGTCGCTCCCGCATGCCCAGGTACCACGCCAGCGTCAGGATGCCGGCAATCGCCAGCAGCATGGCCGGTACCAGCGGCACGAACACATCGGCCGGGTCCACATGCAAGGCAGTGGCGGCGCGCGCGGTGGGGCCGCCCCACGGGGTCAGGTTCATCACGCCGCTGGCCAGGATGGTCACGCAGGTGAGGTTGAGCGCGTTCATGCCCAGGCGCTGGTACAGCGGCAACATCGCCGAGACGGTGATCATGTAGGTGGTGGAGCCGTCGCCGTCGAGCGAGATCAGCATCGCCAGGATCGCCGTACCCATCACGATCTTCAGCGGGTCGCCCTTGACCAGGCGCAGGATGCGGCCGACCAGCGGGTCGAACAACCCGGCATCGATCATCACCCCGAAGTAGAGGATGGCGAACATCAGCATCACGCCGGTGGGCGCGATCTTCTTGATGCCTTCGAGCATCATGTCGTTGATGCCGGTGCCGAAGCCGCCCAGCAACGCGAACACGATCGGTACCGTGATCAGAGCCACCAGCGGCGACAGCCGCTTGCTCATGATCAGGTACATGAAGGTGATCACCATTCCGAAACCGAGCGCGGTCAGCATGCGGGCAAATCCTTTGAGGCGTACAGCAGGGAGAGGGCGGAGCGCAGCGCTGCACAGGACGCGCAGTGCTGGTGATGGGGTGGTGTGGAAACGGCCGGTGGTACAAGCACACGCGCATCGCAACGTTGCAGTGTCTTGCGCGGACCGCGCTGCGCACGCGTAGCGATGGCACGCAAGGCGCTCACTTCACTGCGAGGTGCGGGCGGGCATCGCATCAGAAGTCGTACTGGAAGCGGCCGGTGACCGCCAGCGTGTGATCGACCACCGCATTCATGGTGCGGTCGCGGTTGCGGCTGTCGATGACATTGAGCATCACGCGCAGGTTGGGCTTGAAGTACCAGTTCCCGCCCAGCGTCCACGACTGCGTGCTGGCATCGATGAAGTTGGGCTGCCCATCCAGGTGCTGGTCGCCGCGCATGTAGTCGTAACGCAGCGCCAGCTCGAACGCGCCGCTTGGGCGGTTGGGCGTGGCGATGCGGCTGAAGCGGCCGGTCTTGCGGTCGTAGCCGCGCGATTCGCCGGTGACGAACCAGCTGACCAGCCCGTAGCTCGCCAACACCTTGGCATGCTGGCTGCCATCGTCGAGCAGGCCGCCGCTGAATTCGCTCTGCCACGACCACGGGCCCATGACTTCGGCATATTCCAGCGACCATTTGTCGAAGTCGGTGTCGCGGCCGTCGGCAAAACGCGCCAGGGTGATGCGGCTGTTGTTGGCCAGATCGTTTTCGGGGCGCGGCCGGATCAGCAGCGGCGCTGCGCCGGCGCTGCCCGGGTGCGAATAACGCTCGTGCGCCAGCGAGATGCCCAGGTGGCGCAGGCGCGCTTCGCCCATCTCCGGCGCAAAGGTCAGCCGGGTGCCGAGCGCACCGCCCTTGGTGGCGGAATTATCGATGCTTTCCAGGCTGTACAACGCCGTGGACCAGGTGGCATCCGGGCGGTTGGCCTGCCAGGAAATCGCCTTGCGGTAGATCGGCGCCAGCGTGGTGGAGGCATAGCCGCGCTCCAGGAACGGGCCGTAATTGGAGCCGGTGCGGTCATCGAGCGAGAAGTACTGCTTGAACTGGCCCACGGTCAGCGTACCGGCAGAAAACTTCTTGGCGATATAGACATCGCGCGCCAGGATGCCGCGGCTGCCCGGCTCGTACTGCAGGCCGGCAAATTCCGCCTCGGCCTTGTAGTTGAAGCCGTAGAACTTGCCCGCTACGTCCAGCCACGCGCGGCGGAACTGGGTGTCGTTGCGCTCGGGCGTGCCGCGATCATCGTTGTCGAACACGGTGAAGTCCCAGTGGATACGCCCGCCCACTTCCGCAGTGACCGGGCCTTCGCCATCGGCCGCATGCACTGCCGGTGCCAGGCAGAGCGCCGCACAGGCGGTGAACGCACGCAGGCGCAAGGTGTCGTTGCTCACAGACCCTCCCAGGTACATGTGTGAATCACGTTCAGCGATGCACCGCACAACCGCCGCGGCGCGTTGGCAGCAGCCTAGTCCGGTGAAGCTGTCATGGACCTGTCGTTGCTGGGCGGGGATTGGGGAGTCGGGATTGGGGATTCGTAAGAACAGAACTACACAGCGGCAAGCTTTTGTGCGCGCGGCCTGTTACCTTCCGGCCGCAGCCAACCGCTGTTACGAATCCCCAATCCCTATTCACGAATCCCTGCCGCATGCGCCTGCTGCTAGTCGAAGACAATGCCGATCTCGCCGATGCCATCGTGCGGCGCATGCGCCGGAGCGGGCATGCGGTGGATTGGCAGGCCGATGGGTTGGCGGCGGCGAGTGTGTTGCGCTATCAGAGTTTTGATCTGGTGGTGCTGGATATCGGCTTGCCCAAGCTCGACGGATTGCGCGTGCTGGCCGGGATGCGCGAGCGCGGCGACACCACGCCGGTGCTGATGCTGACCGCGCGCGATGGCATCGAAGACCGCGTGCAGGCGCTGGACGTCGGAGCGGACGACTACCTGGGCAAGCCGTTCGATTTTCGCGAGTTCGAAGCACGCTGCCGCGTGCTGCTGCGCCGCAATCGTGGCCAGGCCACCGAGGTGGTGCAGATCGGCGGCTTCGTGTTCGACAACGCGGCGCACACAGTGACACTTGACGGTGCGCCGATCGACCTGCCCAACCGCGAATACCGGCTGCTGGAGATATTGATCGGGCGGCTGGGCCACGTGGTGGGCAAGGACGAGATCGGCAACGGCCTGTTCGGCTTCGACGACGACGCCGGGCCGAATGCGATCGAGCTGTATGTCGGCCGGCTGCGGCGCAAGCTGGCCGGTGCGCCGTTGCGCATCGTCACCGTGCGTGGCGCCGGTTACAAGCTCGAGGAAGCCGACCCGCATGCGCCCGCAGAGCCGGCCATCGATGGCTGAGCCGCTGCCGGTGGCGCCGTCGATCCGGCGCACCTTGCTGCTGTATCTGGGCAGCCTGTCGCTGCTGGGCGCAGTGGTGCTGTTCTTTGCGGCGCGCGATTACGGCGAGCGCGCGGCCAACCGGTCCTATGATCATCTGCTGGTGTCTTCGGCGCTGTCCATCGTCGACAGCGTGGCGCTGGTCGGTGGCGACTGGCAGGTGGACCTGCCGTATGCCTCGCTCGACCTGCTCGGCATGGCGCCGGAAGACCGTGTGTTCTACCGCGTGTTCGACGCGCAGGGCCGCACCATCACCGGTGAAGACACCCTGCCGTCGCCGGCACGTGCGCCCGGTGATGAGCGCCCGGTGCTGTTCGATGCCCTCTACAGCGGTGAGCCGGTGCGCTTTGCGGTGGTGATGCACCGCGTGGCCTCGGCCTCCGGGCAGGGCGAAGTGCGCGTGCAGGTGGGCCAGACCCGGCGCGCACGCGATGCGGTGGCGCGCGATGTGGTGCTCAATGCCCTGGTGGCGATCGGGGTGCTGTCGCTGCTGGCGCTGGGGCTGGTGTGGCTGGGCGTGTATCGCGCACTGCGGCCGCTGCAACGGATCGAACGTGACCTCTCCCGGCGTGAACCGTCGGAGCTAAAGCCGCTCACCGTGCCGGCACCGCAGGAAATGCAGTTGATGGTGGCCGCGCTCAACCGCTTCATGGCACGGCTGTCGTCCAGCAACGAAACCCTGCGCGCCTTCATGGCCGAAGCCGCGCACCAGATGCGCACACCGCTGGCCGCATTGCGCGCGCAGGCACAGCTGGCCATGGACGACGACGACCCGCGCGAGATGCAACGCAGCCTGGTGGCGATCGAGCGCAACGCCAGCCACATGAGCCGGCTGCTCAATCAGTTGCTCAGCGATGCCAGCGTGATCCACCGTGCAAACCTGCAGCGCTTTGCCACCGTGGATCTGGCCGAGGTGCTGCACCAGGCCCTGCACGAAGCGCTGCCGCGCAGCGAGGGCGCACCACGCGTGCAACTGGCCATCGACCCGCAACCGGCGCTGTTGCGCGGCGATGCGCTGCTGCTGCGCGAAGCGCTCAAGAACCTAATCGACAATGCCTGCAAATATGGCGCCGGCGCGCCGCTGCAGGTGGCGCTGACCAGCGACGGCAGCCATCACGTGCTCACCATTGCCGACCACGGCCCGGGTATCCCGGCCGCCGAGGCCGAGCGCGTGTTCGAGCGCTTCGTGCGTGGGCCCGACGCGCCGGCCGGTGGCGCGGGGCTGGGGCTTGCCATCGTCAAGCGCGTGGTGGAAGCGCATGGCGGGCGTATCGATCTGGCCAACCGCATCGGCGGCGGGTTGATCGCTTCGTTGCATTTTCCTGGAGGAACGGCGTGATGCGTGTGCTGTGGGTCCTCGTCTTGTTGCTGATGCAGGGGGTCGCGTGCGCGGCGCCAGGCGATGTGCGGCGCTTCCCCGCGCAGGGGCCGGTGCATGCGCAGCTGCGCGTACAGGGTTCCACCGATCTGGAAGTATTCGGCGCCGTCATCCAGGACTACCAGCGCCTGCATCCCGGCACCGAGGTGATCTACGAAGACGTGATCGCCTGGGACATCTACGCGCACTATCTGCAGCCCGGCGCCGGCACCTCGACCGCCGACATGCTGATCAGCGCCAGCATGGACCTGCAGACCAAGCTGGTGAACGACGGCCATGCGCTTGCCCACCGCTCGGCGCAGACCGAGGCATTGCCTGCCTGGGCGCAGTGGCGGCACGAGGTGTTCGGGATCAGTTACGAGCCGGTGGCCATCGTCTACAACACCCGCAAGCTCGATGCGGCGCGGGTACCGCGGACCCGGCGGCAGTTGCTGGCCTTGTTGCGTGCACCCGATGCGCCGTTACGCGGCAAGGTGGGCACCTACGATGTCGAACGCAGCGGGGTGGGGTATCTGTTCGCTACCCAGGACGGACAGGTGGGCAGCATCGCCGGCGCGTTGCTGGCCGCGTTGGGGGCCAACCAGGTCAGGCTGGAAGAACGCACCGGCACCTTGCTCGACCGCGTCAGCCGTGGCGACTTACTGCTGGCCTACAACGTGCTCGGCTCCTACGCGCAGACCCGCATCGATGCCGGCGCCCCGCTGGGCATCGTGCAGCCGCAGGACTACACGCTGGTGGCGCTGCGCACCGCGGTGATCCCCAAGACCGCGCCGCATGCGCCGGAAGCACGCAGGTTCCTCGACTATCTGCTGTCGCCACGCGGCCAGCAGGTGCTCTCGCGCGAGGCGCGCCTGATGCCGATCCTGCCGGCCGCCGGCGGCCGCGGCGGCTCGGCGCAACCACCGTTCCGGCCGATTCCGCTCGGCCCCGGCCTGCTGGTCTATCTGGACAAGCTTAAGCGCCGCCAGTTTCTGGATGCCTGGCGTGCGAGCACGCATCCGCCGCGTTAGAGCGTGTTATGCACTTTGAGATGAGATGCGTTGGCCCTCAGCGGTGCGGAGCGGGTGCTGTGTGGCACCGGCTTGGCTGGCGCCAGGGCAAGCCGCGCGGCGCGCGCTCCGTGTCGCTGACGGCCAACCCTCCGGGAAGCGCCCTGTAAGGCGCCGATACCGCGTTGCGCGCCTTGCCCGGGCGGCCAGCCTGGGCCGCAGCGCACGCCTTGTCTCGACGCGCCACAGGACGCTTCGCACTCACTTCAAAGTAGATAGCACGCTCTGGGGCAAGGCAGCGGCGGCGGCCATGTGCCAGACTTGGCGCATGGCCGATCTCACCATTCTCGTCGCCGACGACCACCCGCTGTTCCGTGCGGCGGTGATCCATGTATTGCAGCAGACCCTGCCGCAGGCGCAGGTCGTGGAAGCGTCCAGCGCCGCCACGTTGAGCGCGATGCTGCGCTCGCACCCGCAGGCCGAGCTGGTGCTGCTGGACCTGGCCATGCCCGGCGCACGCGGCTTTTCGGCGCTGCTGCATGTGCGTGGCGAGCACCCGGACATCCCGGTGGTGGTGATCTCGTCCAACGATCATCCGCGGGTGATCCGGCGTGCCCAGCAGTTCGGCGCGGCCGGCTTCATCCCCAAATCCACCCCTGCCGAATCGATCGGCACGGCGGTGGCCAGCGTGCTGGACGGCGGCACCTGGTTTCCGCCGATGACCGCCGAGCGCTCGGAAGCCGATGCGCAGCTGGCCGCCAAACTCGCCCAGCTCACCCCGCAGCAATTTCGCGTGCTGCTGAGCCTGGCCGATGGCCTGCTCAACAAGCAGATTGCGCATGAGCTGGGTCTGGCCGAAAACACCGTCAAGGTGCACGTCACCGCGATCCTGAAAAAGCTCGACTGCTATAGCCGCACGCAGGCGGCCGTGCTGGTTAAGGCGCTGGAGCCGGAAGGCGAGGGTTGATTGCGCGTGCGCTGCGGGTTGCGGCCTGCAGCCACACCACACATGGCGCACAGCGCACGCAGCCAGTGCGCCCGCCCATCACGTGCGGCTGCAACACCGTAGCGAGCAAGCGTCAGCTGGCCATGCACGGCGCGCGCAGACCCGCGATGTACGCGTGGTCCATGCCGCACGAGCACCGGCCGCGCCCGCCTGACGACTGCGCAGCCGTTGTGCTGGTCGCTCTACGCCGGCGGCTGCCGATAGAACACCATGCCGCCGTGATGCAGCTCGTCGTCGGTAACGAACTGGCCGTCGGCGGTGAACCCGGTGTCGTCCCAGTAGTCGATGTGAGTGCCGGTGATTTCGTAGCGGCCCTGGTAGGCGCTCTGGCGTGTGCCGCGGGCCTCGTCGTAGCGGCCGTTCGGCAGTAATTCCTGCCGGATCCGTCCGTCGCCGGTGACCCACATGCCGATAAACGTGTGCGCTTGCATGGCGTGTCCTGGTTGCTGTGGCGATGTGGTGGTGGCCTTGGCCGGTTGCGCGGCCACCACCGACGGGCAGGCGAGCGCAGAACCGGCGCCAAGCGCCACCGCAATGGCCGCTTTCATCGGCATGTCGCTCATGGGCTGGCCCTGCGTTGCATGGGGCGTTGACCGCGCAGCAGCACGGCGTCGTAGGCGGGCAGGTCCAGGAACGCGTTGACCTCGACAGCTTTGCCGTCGTGCATCCGCATGATCCATGCGTAACGGTTGCGATAGCTGCTACCGTCGCGCAGCGTGGCCACGCCTTCCCACTGCACGATGACATGCTCGCCATCGGCCCAGATGCGTTGCTGCACCGGGCGCAGTGGCGAGGCCAGGCGCTCGGCCAGCGGGCGGACTGCGGTGGCGATCAACACATCGCGGCCGCGCAAGCTGCCTGCGCTTGGGCCGGAGCCTTTGATGGTCCACACCACCTCCGGCGACAGCAGCGTTTGAAAGAGGTCGCTGGCGCCGGCCCGCCACTGCGCAAACGCCGCTTCGACGATGCGCTTGTTGCACACGTGTACCGGCTGCCCCGCGCAAACCTCTGCGGATGCAGCGTCCTTCGACATGGCACCGGCGTTGCCTGCGAAGGTTGCGGCGACGAGCAGCGCTGCCGCCGCGAGGGCTGAGGGTCTGGTCATGGCTGCTCCGTGGTAATCAGCTGCGCAGCTGCAGCGGATGGGTGCCGTAGATCAACTGCTGCGCCATCGGCCTGCCGATGAAGCGTTCGGGGAAGATCGGCGGCAAGGCGCTGACGCTCTCCAGGCGCGCAAGCTGGTCGTCGTTGAGCGCGATGTCCAACGCACCGAAGTTGTCTTCGGCCTGCTGCAGGGTACGTGCCCCCATCACCGGCGAAACCACCGCCGGGTGGCGCAAGGTCCAGGCCAGCGCCACCTGCGAGCGGGAAGCGCCCACTTCAGCGGCGACCGCACCGACCGCATCGGCGATGTCCAGCGAGCGCGCATTGAGATGCCCGGTCGAGGCAATCACGCCCTTGCGGCTGCTCGACACGTCGGCCGAATTGTCGTCGGACAGGTCCGCGCGGCTGTATTTGCCGGTCAGGATGCCGCCGCCCAGCGGCGACCACGGCAGCACGCCCAGGCCCAGCTCCCGCGCCATCGGCATGAGTTCGTGTTCGACGCTACGCTCGACCAGGCTGTATTCGATCTGCAGCGCCACCAGCGGCGACCAGCCACGCAGGTCGGCCAGCGTCTGCAGCTGCGCCACCCGCCAGGCCGGCGTGTTGCAGATGCCGATGTAGAGCACCTTGCCCGCCTGCACCAGATGGTCCAGGCCGCGCATGACTTCCTCCGGCGAGGTGGTGAAGTCCCAGGCGTGCAGGTACAGCAGGTCGATGCGATCGGTGTCGAGCTGACGCAGGCTGGTCTCGACCGAGCGGATCAGATTGAGGCGATGATTGCCGCCGGAATTGATGTTGCTCGCGTCACGCGCCATGGTGAATTTGGTGGCGAGCACGAAGCGTTCGCGGTGGCCCTTGATCAACTCGCCGAGGATGCGTTCGGAGCCGCCGTTGGTGTAGTTCACCGCGGTGTCAACGAAGTTGCCGCCGCGGTCTGCGTAGGCATCGAAGATGCGCCTGGCTTCGCCTGCATCCGCGCCCCAGCCCCACGCCTCGCCAAAGGTCATGGTGCCCAGCGCGAGCGGCGACACCCGCAGCCCCGAGCGGCCGAGCAGGCGATAGCGATCCAGCGAATGTGTCTGTGTCATGGGTGTCTCCCGGCAGTGGCGTTGTGCGTCATGCAACGCACTTTGCCGCCGGCGGCGAGACCAGCGTGAGCCCGGTTATCCGGGAGTCTTGCCTGATCGTCCAGATCCACGACCCCGACCGCGCCTCAGCGTGATTGCGTGACCCGGCGACGTGGCTGGGTGCGTGTTGAGGTCAGAAGGCGAGCTTCAAGCGGACGCAGGCGCGGACGCAATTGCCGGTGCAAGTACAGACGCAAGTACAGACGCCCGAGCTGTCCTGCTCCTGTAGGAGCGACCCTGGTCGCGAGGGCCTTCCCCGCGACGGGCAAGCCCTCACGGCCAGCTCCGCTCCTACAACGGCCGTGGAAATAACCGCGCAAGCCAACGGGTATGACAGCGCTCTGCGCGCGTGGCGACGTCAGGGCTTGGGCCGGTAGACCACGATGCCGGCGGTCCTGGCGACGTACTCCAGGAAGGGTGAGTCCACCACCTTGTTGTTTTCCGGTCGCGAGGACGCATTGCGCAGCACCGGGCCAGCATCGGTCATCAGGAAGATGCCGACATGGCTGACATCCAGCCCGGCCGCGGGCGAGTATCTGCCGACATAGTCGCCGGTGCGCAGCTGGCGCACGACGTTGCTGTCCACGGCAGCAGCCGGGATGTAGGTGATGGTTCGCTGCACGATCGGCAACCCGGGCAGGTAGTTGCTGCCATCGGCCTTGAGATTCAGCGCCTTGTCCACGCTGACCGCAGCGGGGCTGAGCGTGGCGGTGATGTCGTCGGCCAGCTCGTAGGGGCGGGCGACCCAGTCGGAAAAGAAATGCTTGCGATAGGGAAAGCCGACGATGCCATCGACATAGCGGGTGAGCACCAGCCGATCGACGAAATCCTGCTGCGAAGACGCCCTGCGCGCGGCTTCGACGTAATCCAGATAGGTGAAGCAATCCAGACCGGTGAAATCGATGATCAGCTTTTCCGGCGTCGTCGCCGAGCCCTGCAGCATGTTGGCCTGGTAAGGCGTGTCGAGAAAGAGGGCCGAAATCCGCTTGATCAGATGCCCCGGGCTCAGGCCGCGGTGACGGGAAACCTGGTCCAGCACCGTGTTCAGGCGCTGCACCGTGTAAGGGTTCAAGTCCGCACGGATCGGCCCGGCGGGTTGCACGGTTGCTGCAGGCGTGGCTGCCTGCGCGGGCAGGCTGGCCGCGCAGCCTGCAGACAGCAACGAGGCCGCTAGCAGTGACGTGTGTTTGAACATGGTGACTCCATCGTCCGGGGGGAGGAAATCGACCAACGCGCAAGCGTGGAATCTAAACCAGCAACACTGCAAAGGCGTTGCACGGTGTCGCCGTCGTCTGCGTGTTTATTCGCTGAGAAAGCGCCCGCTCTGTTGCCACTGTAGCGCAACAGGCGACCGGAAACCCCGCATAGGAATTATGCGAAACACCGAGATAATGTCGCGATTTGCACAGTAAAAAAGCCGACGTTTGCACACGGAATCAACGCAGGCGCGCAACGCAACATCGTTCGGGACGTGGCACGCGGCTTCAACCGCGGCGCAACAGCATCTGCGTCATCAGCGCGCGTAGCGCGGGCGGGCGCACCGGCTTGGAAAGAAACCCCCATCCCAATTCCTGCGCATGCTCGCGCAATGCCGGTTCCGGCTCTGCGGTGATCAGGATGATGCGTGGCTCGCGTTGCCAGCGCTCTACCAGTTGCGGCAACAGCATGGGGCCGTAATGCCCGCCCATGCGCACGTCCAGCAACACCAGCTCAGGCGCGTCGTCGGCACTGGCAGTGGCAAGCGCGTCATCCGGGCCGCCGGCAAAATCCACGCGGCATTCCCAGCGCTCCAGCAGGGCACGGCTGGCCTCGCACACGCGCGGGTCATCGTCCACGCACCACACGCGGCAGCCGTGCAGGATGGGGTCGTTGCCGTGTTCGGCCGTGGGTGAAGGCGGCGGCAGCCGGGCGGCGATGGCGGCGCGGTCGCCCAGCGGCACGCTGACCGAAAACACGCTGCCGCTGCCGAGGGTGGAGCGCAGCCCGATCCGGTGGCCGAGCAGGCGGCCGATGCGCTCGACGATGGCCAGGCCCAGGCCGGCGCCGCGGTCGTTGGCAACCCCGTCGTCCAGGCGGCGGAATTCCTCGAAGATTTCCTGCTGCAACGCCTCGGCAATGCCCGGGCCCTGGTCGTGCACTTCGATGCGCAACCAGCCGCCACGGCGACGGCAGCCGATCAGCACGCGTCCACGCGGCGTGTAGCGGATCGCGTTTGACAGAAAGTTCTGCAGGATGCGGCGCAGCAGGTTCTCGTCGCTCAGCACCACCGCCGAGGTAGGCACCCAGTCCAGCACCAGGCCACGGTCTTCGGCCAGGATGCCGAACTCGCGTGCCAGGGTTTCCAGCAAGGGCGCGAGGGCGAAGTCGCGTACCTGCGTGTTCAGGCTGCCGGCTTCCAGGCGCGAGATGTCCAGCAGGCTGTTGAGGATGGCGTCCTGTGCGGCAAGGGCGCCATCGATGTTGTCCACCACGCGCGCGCTGCCGGGCTCGCGCACCTGTCCGCGCAGCACCGACACGAACATGCGCGCGGCATTGAGCGGTTGCAGCAGGTCGTGCACGGCCGAGGCCACAAACCGCGTCTTGTAGCGGTTGGCGCTTTCGGCCTCGCGCTTGGCGGCGGCCAGGTCGCGGGTGCGCTCTTCCACGCGGTGCTCCAGCGCATCGGCCAGCGAGCGCAGTTCGCGTGCGGCGTTCTTGTAGCTGGTGATGTCGGCGTAGCTGGTGACAAATCCGCCATCGGGCAACGGGTTGCCGCGGATCTCCAGCACCGTGCCGTCTTCCTTCTCGCTTTCGCGCATATGCGGCTTGCCGCTGCGCAGGTGATTGAGCCGCCGCTCGATCGCCGCTTCGATCGGCCCTGGCCCCAACAGCCCGCGACGCGCATTGAAGCGGAACAGGTCTTCGATCGGCCGGCCGATCTTGAGCAGCTCCGGCGGGAACCGGAACAGCTCCACATAGCGCGAATTCCACGCCACCAGATTGAGCGCCTCGTCGATGACCACCACGCCTTGCGGCAGATGCTCCAGGCTGCGGCTCAGGCCGGCATTGGACTGCTGCGCGGCGGCGACCACGCCGTCCTGCGCGGTGCGCAGTTCTTCGGCATGTTGTTGCAACAGGGTTTCCAGCTCGTGCCGGCTGCGCTGGCGCAGTGCCGACAGGCGGCGGCGCTGCTGCACGAACAACCACAGCAACGCCAGCGCCAGCCAGGCGCCTGCAGCCGCAATGGCGGCGGCGCGCCCGGCGGCGGCGCTGGCGCGGGTGTCGTGCAGCAGATGCAGGCGCCAGCCGCTTTCCGGTACTTGCTGCGTCTGCCACAACACCGGCGCGCCCAGCGGCGGGTCGAGCACATCGGTCAGCACGCCGCCGTTGCCGGTCTGCTCGATCAGCCGGCGCCGCAGCGGCAGCAGGCCCTGGTTGGCGTACTGGCGGGTGCTCTGCAATTCGTTGCGGTCGCGTGGGGTCAGCGATGCCAGCATGCGGTAGCGCCAGCGCGCGCGGCTGGCCAGAAACACCACGCCGTGGGCATCGGAGGCCAGCACGATATCCGGCGTCTGCAGCCATTCGCGCTCCAGTGCGGCCAGCGCGATCTTGATCACCACCACGCCCTGCACCTGGCCGGCCGAATCGACGATGGCCTGCGACAGGAAATAGCCCGGCTCGCTGGTGGTCATGCCGATGCCGTAGAAGCTGCCGCTGCCGGTCGCCAGTGCCTGCTGGTAATACGGGCGGAAGGCGTAATCCACGCCGACATTGCTGCGCGCCGCACGCCAGTTGCTGGCCGCCAGCGCAATGCCGCCGCGGTCGATCAGCGTCAGCGTGGACGAGCGGGTGACGTTGTTGGCGCGTTCGAGCTTGCGGTTGAGCTGATCCACCTGCGCGGCCGACAGCGGGCCGGAGACGGCCGCGCGTAGCTCCGGGTCCAGCGCCAGGATCTGCGGCAGGGTGCGATAGCGGTCGATGCGCTGTTGCAGCGCTTGCGCATACAGGCCCAGTTGCCGGCGCACGGTGGCGCTTTCCTCGCGCAGTGCGTTCTGTTCGACGAAGTGCCCGGCCGCCAGCATGGCCACGACCATGCCGCCCAGCACGATGACCAGGGTGAGTAACAGGCGGCGGCGTTGCGAGGCATACATGCCGGCAAGTATGGGGGTCTGCCGCCGGATCGCGCAGCCATCGCCTCAGCGCGCGATGCACAGGCGCCCGAACGACAACGGCCGCACCCGTGAGCGGATGCGGCCGTGTCGAACACCAAGTGCGCTACGCGATGCCGGCAATGCACCGGCGAACCGCTGCCCGGCAATGACTCGCTGCAGTTGGCGCCGGACCGAATGGCCGGTGCGTTGCAGCGCCCCGGCGCTGCTTAGAACTGCACCTGCGCGCGCAGTTCCATCACGTGCGGGGTCTCATGCACGCCGTTGCGCGAGGAATCCACCCAGCTGTAGTTGGCCTGGAACTTGAAGTGGCTGGTGAGGTACCAGTTGGCGCCGATGGTGGTGTCGTGCTGGCGGCCGCCGTGCACGTTGTTGTCTTCCAGGTTCAGGCGGCTGTAGCGGGCGGTCAGCTCCACCGCGCCGTAGTCGTGCGCCGGCTTGAGGTTGCCCGGCACGCCGCCGGCATAGCTGCGCGACTCGCCGGTCAGCGACCAGGTGCCGTACACGTACTGGCCCTGGGCGATGAAGTGCGGCTGGCCGGCATTACGTGCCACTTCGGCACGCAGCGCTTCGCTCTGCAGCGAGAACGGGCCATGGATCCACACCGCTTCCACGCCGCTGCGGATCACGTGGTCCACATCGAGGATGGTGCCGGTGTCGATCAGGCGCACGTCGGTTAGGCCGGCTTCCGGGCGGGCACGCAGACGCACGCGCGGGCTGAACGACACGCCGCGGCCGTCGCTGAAGCCGCGCGGGTTCTCGATCGAGCCGGCGATGCCCAGGTGCAGCACGTCGCCTTCGGCCTTGGCCGGGGTCCACGCCGCATGCACGGCCTGGGTGGTGCCCGGGTTGTCGCCCTGCAGGTCCTTGCCGCCGTAAGCGCCGGCCTGCAGCAGGTACTGCTGACGCTCCAGCGTCCATTCCACGCCGGTCCGGCGGCCCTGGAACACCGCCTGCACCGGCAGGCCCAGTTCCATGAAGCTACCCGCACGCGAGCTCTGCACCGCTTCCAGGCCCACCGGCACCTTCATGTAGCCCAGGCGCACGCGGCCATAGTCCTGGCCCAGCAGCGCCTTGGTCTCGAAGCGGTAGAACACGTCCAGCCACAGCTTGGCCTCGAAGTCGAAATACACCATGGCGTCGTAGACGCCCTTCTTCTTGAGGGTGGCGCCGAATTCCTTGCGACGGAAGTCGGTGCGGTCTTCCAGGCGGTCGTCGCCGGAGAAGTTGTTGTCGTCGTACGCGTAGTTGCCGGTCAGACCCAGCTCGGTGCCATCACCGAAGGTGTATTTGGTCGGCCAGTTTTCGATCGAGGTGGCTGCAGTGGCAGCGGCGGGGACGATGGCGAGAGCCAACGCCAGGACAAGCAGGTTGAGGCGCATAGGAATGGTCTTCGGCGAGGAAAGGGGCCGGGCGTCCTGCCATGGCGATCGCGGTGAACAGCTTCAGCAAGCGCGCAGGTTCCGGACGGCGACTGCACGGAAACATCGGTGTCTGCGTTAAACGCAATTAACGGCCTGCGGCGGCGCGGCTGAAGTGTAAGACCAGGGTCGCCCGACGGACAGTGCTGCAGATGGGTGCCCGCGGTGTCCACGCGCCCCTCGCCGGCGCGGCAGGTCGTGCAGAAAGTCCTTGCCTGGCGCGGGGTTGCAACGCATGCCGCGCGGCACCGGGCAGGTGCCCGCGGCGCTGCGGCGCATCCGTAGTACCAATGGGTTATCGGCCCGGGCTGTGACGTGCGGCCAGAATGCCCGCACCGGGTGCCTGCTCAGGCACCCTCCAGTTCCCTCGGAGTGGTGCCATGCACATCAGCAAGCCTGCCGGCCCGTTGCCGGCGTCCGTGCCCTTCTACCGTCAGCTGTACTTCCAGGTCGTGGTGGCCATCGTCCTCGGCGCCCTGCTTGGCCATTTCGAACCGGCCTTCGCCGAAAGCCTCAAGCCGCTGGGCGATGCCTTCATCAAGCTGGTGAAGATGATCATCGCCCCGGTGATCTTCCTGACCATCGTCACCGGCATCGCCGGCATGACCCACCTCAAGACGGTGGGCCGGGTGTTCGCCAAGGCGATGACCTACTTCCTGTTCTTCTCCACGCTGGCGTTGATCGTGGGCATGATCGTGGCGCACGTGGTGCAGCCCGGCGCCGGCATGAACATCAACCCGGCCGAGCTGGATCAGAGCGCGGTCAACACCTACGTGCAGAAGTCGCACGAGCTGAGCCTGGTCGGCTTTTTGATGGACATCATCCCGGCCACGCTGATCAGCGCCTTCGTCGATGGCAACATCCTGCAGGTGCTGTTCGTGGCGGTGTTGTTCGGCATTGCGCTGGCCCTGGTGGGCGAGCGTGGCCGCCCGGTGCTGAGCTTCCTGGAAGCGCTGACCGCCCCGGTGTTCCGCCTGGTGCACATCCTGATGAAGGCCGCCCCCATCGGCGCGTTCGGGGCGATCGCCTTCACCATCGGCAAGTACGGCGTGGAATCGCTGGTCAACCTGGCCTGGCTGGTGGGTTCGTTTTACCTGACCTCGCTGTTCTTCGTGCTGGTGATCCTGGGCGTTGTCTGCCGTCTGTGCAGCTTTTCGGTGCTCAAGCTGATCCGCTACCTCAAGGCCGAACTGCTGCTGGTGCTGGGGACCTCCTCGTCGGAGTCGGCGCTGCCGTCGCTGATGGAGAAGATGGAAAAGGCCGGCTGCGAGAAGTCGGTGGTGGGCCTGGTGGTGCCGACCGGCTACTCGTTCAATCTGGATGGCACCAACATCTACATGACCCTGGCGGCGCTGTTCATCGCCCAGGCCACCAACGTGGACCTGACCCTGGGGCAGCAGATCACCCTGCTGGCGGTGGCGATGCTCAGTTCCAAGGGCGCGGCCGGCGTGACCGGCGCCGGCTTCATCACCCTGGCCGCCACGCTGTCGGTGGTGCCGGACGTGCCGGTGGCCGGCATGGCACTGATCCTGGGCGTGGACCGCTTCATGAGCGAGTGCCGCTCGCTGACCAACTTCATCGGCAACGCAGTGGCCACCGTGGTGGTGTCGCGCTGGGAAAATGCGCTGAACCGCGACCAGCTCACGCTGGTGCTGGACGGCGGCTCGCCGCCGCTGCATGCCCCGGTGGGCTCGACCGACGTCGTCGCCCCGATCAGCGCGCGCTGATGTTTCCTACGGCCCTGTTCTCCGTCGGCATGTGCGGCGGGGTGCAGGGCCGTTTTACATTGAGTTAGCCGCTCTGCGCTGCACCCGGCTGCGCCGCACGCCGCGCTGCAGCATGAATCTCCCTGCCGCGCTGACAGCTGCGCGACAGGCCCTTGTTCAGGCAGGGGGGTAGAATTCAGCCCTCCTGCGCCTTCGAGACCCACACAGCCGATGTCCACCGACGACTTCAAACAGGCCGCCCTCGACTATCACCGCCAGCAGCCGGCCGGCAAGATCAAGGTCACCGCGACCAAGCCGATGCTGACCCAGCGCGATCTGTCGCTGGCGTATTCGCCGGGCGTGGCCTTCGCCTGCGAGGCGATCGTCGAAGAACCCACCCAGGCTAGCGAGCTCACCGCGCGCGGCAATCTGGTGGCGGTCATCACCAACGGCACCGCGGTGCTGGGCCTGGGCAACATCGGCCCGCTGGCGTCCAAGCCGGTGATGGAAGGCAAGGGCGTGCTGTTCCAGAAGTTCGCCGGCATCGACGTGTTCGATATCGAAATCAACGAGAACGACCCGGACAAGCTGGTGGACATCATCGCCAGCCTGGAGCCGACCTTCGGCGGCATCAACCTGGAAGACATCAAGGCGCCGGAGTGCTTCATCGTCGAGCGCAAGCTGCGCGAGCGCATGAACATCCCGGTGTTCCATGACGACCAGCACGGCACCGCGATCATCGTCGGCGCCGCAGTGCTCAATGCGCTGGTGGTCACCGGCAAGAAGATCGAAGAGGTCAAGCTGGCCACCACCGGCATGGGCGCGGCCGGCATTTCCTGCGTGAACATGCTGGTCTCGCTGGGCCTGAAGCCGGAGAACATCCTGGCGCTGGACCGCGATGGCGTGATCCACACCGGCCGCACCGACCTGGACCCGGACAAGCAGCGCTACGCGCGCGACACCGACAAGCGCACCCTGGCCGAGATCGTCGAGGGCGCGGACATCTTCCTGGGCCTGTCGGCGGCCGGCATCCTGAAGCCGGAGATGGTCGCCAGCATGGCGCGCCAGCCGGTGATCTTCGCGCTGGCCAACCCCAACCCGGAGATCACCCCGGAAGCGGCCAAGGCGGTGCGCCCGGATTGCATCATCGGCACCGGCCGCTCGGACTACCCGAACCAGATCAACAACGTGCTGTGCTTCCCGTACCTGTTCCGCGGTGCGCTGGACGTGGGCGCCACCGGCATCAACGAGGAAATGAAGATCGCCTGCGTCAAGGCGATTGCGGCGATGGCACGGCGCGAGGCCTCCGACCTGGGCGCAGCCTATGGCGGCGAGACGCCGAGCTTCGGCCCGGAATACCTGATCCCGCGTCCGCTGGACCCGCGCCTGCTGGTGGAGCTGTCGTCTGCCGTGGCGCAGGCGGCGATGGACTCGGGCATCGCCACGCGCCCGATCACCGACATGGAGGCCTACCGCGACAAGCTCGGCCAGTTCGTCTACCGCACCAGCCTGATGATGAAGCCGGTCTACGACCGCGCCCGCGCCGACAAGCAGCGCGTGGTGTATGCCGAAGGCGAAGAAGAAGTGGTGCTGCGCGCGGTGCAGAACGTGGTCGACGAAGGCCTGGCGTTCCCGATCCTGATCGGCCGCCCGGACGTCATCGAAGCGCGCATCCAACGTATGGGCCTGCGCCTGACCGCCGGTGTGGACTTCGAGATCACCAACATCCTCGACGACCCCCGCTTCAACGAATACTGGCAGTACTACCACGCGCTCACCGAGCGTCGCGGCGTGACCGTCACCGCCGCCAAGGAGTTGATGCGCTCGCGTCCGACCCTGATCGCCGCGGTAATGGTGGCACGCGGCGAAGCCGACGCGATGCTGTCCGGCGTGGTTGGCCGTTTCCACAAGAAGCTGGGTTATGCACGCAGCGTGATCCCGCTGGAACCGCGCGTGAGCTCCACCTCGGCGATGACCGGCGTGATCAACCAGCTGGGCGTGTTCTTCTTCCTGGACACGCATGTGCAGGAAGACCCGACCGTGGAGCAAGTGGTCGAAGCGACGCTGCAGGCGGCGTATCGCCTCAAATTGTTCGGCATCGAGCCCAACATCGCGCTGCTGTCGCATTCCAACTTCGGTAGCCACGACTCGCGCGACGCACTGAAGATGCGCCAGGTGCGCGAAGCGCTGCTCAAGCGCAAGCCCGAGCTCAACATCGACGGCGAAATGCAGGGCGACACCGCCTGGGACGAAGCGCTGCGCAAGCAGATCATGCCCAACAGCACGCTGAAGGGCCGCGCCAACCTGTTCGTGCTGCCCAATCTGGAAGCGGCCAACATCGCCTACAACCTGGTGCGCGTGTTCACCGACGGCGTGGCGATCGGCCCGATCCTGATGGGCATCTCCAAGCCGGTGCACATCCTCACCACCAGCGCCACCTCGCGCCGGGTGATGAACATGACCGCGATCGCCGCAGTGGATGCGCAGATCCGCAGGCAGCGCGACGCGGAAAAGGCGGCAACCGAGAAAGGCAACGACTGAGTCAGAAACTTGGTTGACCGAGCGTTGCTTGAGTTGAAGCGGTAAGCGCTCGGTCGACAAGACAACAGCCGTGAAGCGTCTCGCACGACATGGTGTTGCGAGGCGCCCACCACTCGGCGCCCAGTCCGCGGCAACGACTCAAAAGCCCCTCTCCCCGCGGGAGAGGGGTGGGGTGAGGGTACGGTTCACCAGACCTGCCCACGCTGCAGTGTGGCCTAACTCCCGCAGCAGTCGTTCACTTTTGCTGTTTGCGTCCACATCAGTCCACTTGCCCATCAACAGCAGTGCCACCATGGATTCGATAAAAGCCTCCTTCAACGCACCGCAGGCTCCGCCCCCAGCAGTTCGATCTCCGCCAGCTGCACCTTCGCCGGCGCACTGAAGCGCAGCCGATATTCGGCATACGCACCAGGCATGGCGATACGAAACGGGCGCGTCTGCAACGGCCATTCGAACGTCTCCTCATCGCGCTGATCGATGACCTTCCACGCGCCATCAGCCGTACGCGCTTGCAAGGTCCATCCACTTGCCGCAAGTACGGCATGGCCATTGGTCAGTGTGTAGAACGTTGGCGTGCCGCGCGCAATGCCGCTAAGCGTCAGTGTCGATGTCGGGGCAATTGCAGCGACCGTTCCGGCATCGTCGTCATGCAACGCAGCCACGTCGCCGCCATCGGCCAGCGTGATGCGCGCCGTGTCTCCGAGCAAATCCCGCAACGGGGCAGGGTGCTTCCCCGCAGGGGTCAACGACGGCGGCGCTTCATCCGCTCCGCTCCCCCAGCGTGAAGGCGCCGGCCCCATCTCGAAGTCCAGCCTCGCACCGTCGGTAATGGCCGCATGCGGCAACCAGGTCTTGCGCCAGGGTTGGCCATTGACCTTTAGCGATTGCACATACACGTTCTGCGGCGAATTCTGCGGTGCATTGACGACCAGCGTCCCGCCATTGGGCAAACGCACGCTGGCATGCTTGAACAACGGCGAGCCGATCACGTATTCCGGCGCGCCCATGCGCAGCGGATACAGCCCCAGCGATGCGAACAGGTACCACGCCGACATTTCGCCGTTGTCTTCGTCGCCCGCATAGCCCTGGCCGATCTCGCTGCCCAGGTACAGCCGCGCCAGGATCTCACGCGTCAGCTGCTGTGTTTTCCAAGGCTGCCCGGCATACAGGTACATCCACGGGATGTGGTGCGCCGGCTGGTTGCTGTGCGCATACATACCCATGCGCACGTCGCGTGCCTCGGTCATTTCGTGGATGACGCCACCGTAGGACCCGGAAAACGCGGCTTCGCCGGTTTCGGGCATGGCAAAAAAGCGGTCCAGCTTTGCCGCCAGGGCATCACGGCCACCGTAGAGCGCGGCCAGTCCCTGGCCATCGTGCGGTGCGGTGAACGCAAAGGTCCAGCCGCTGGATTCGGTGTAATCATGACCCCACACGCGCGGGTCGTAATGCGCGGCATCCACCCGCCACTCACCATCTGCCCTGCGGCCCTGGAAGAAGCCCACGGAGGGGTCGAACAAGGCCGCATAGCCGGCCGCGCGATGACGGAAGTACACCGCTTCGGTTGCATAGCGCTCACGCTCGTGTGCGTTGGTTGCCTGCCTGGACAAGGCATCGGCCATGTTGGCGATACCGAAGTCGTTGAGCGCACCTTCCATCGACCACGACATGCCTTCGTGCGTGTCGGTGTCGGCATAGCCGCGGAAGGTCGAGCGCGCCATGCCCTTGCGGCCCACATGCCGATCCGGCGGCACTACAGTGGCGTTCTTCAGCGCCGCAGCGTACGCCTCGGCCGGGTCGAAGCCGCGCACGCCCTTGAGCCAGGCATCGGCAAACGCCACGTCCGAGCTGGTGCCCACCATCAGGTCGGCGTAGCCGGGCGAAGACCAGCGCGCAATCCATCCTCCTGCACGCGCCTGCTCGATGAACCCCTGTACCAATGTTCCGGCCTGATCGGGTGCAAACAGCGCATACGCCGGCCATGCGGTGCGAAAGGTATCCCACAGCCCGTTGTTGACGTAGACCCGGCCATCGCGGATCGGCGCAAAGCTGCGCACCGCGCTGCCATCGATGTTGTCGTCCGACCAACTGTTCTGGCTGGCGTAGCGCCAATCGGGCGCGTCGGCGCTGCCGACGTTTTCGTGTGCCGAGTTCGGATACAGATGCAGCCGATACAGGTTGGAATACAGCGTGGTGGCCTGATCGTCCGTCGCATCGGCAACCTCGAAACGGCCGAGCAACGCATCCCAGGCATCGCGCGCGCGCGCGGCGACCTGCTCGACACTGGCCTGCGGAGTGATTTCCAGCGCCAGGTTATGCCTGGCCTGGTCGAGCGATATCAGCGAGGTGGCGATGCGCATCTGCACCTGGCGTGCGCTGCCGGCATCGAACTTGATCCAACCGGTGGGCCGGCCGGTGTCGATGCGGCCGCTGTCCTTCCACGGGCGATCGAAGGTGGCATACACATACATGCGCGTCGCCCCGGTGGACAGCCCGCTGCGCACATCGGTGTAACCAGCCAGCGTCTGGGTTGCCGCATCCAGGCGCAACCCGCCGCGTGCATCCACGTTGTCGAACAGCAGATTGGCATCGCCCCGCGCCGGGAAGCGAAAGCGGAACAGTGCCGCGTGATCGGTCGGTGCGATCTCGGCGTGCAGGCCGTTATCGAACTGCACCGCATAGCGGTAAAGACGCGCTACCTCGTTGGCATGCGAGAACGCCAGCGCGCGTTTGCTGCGATCGGCCTCCGGCACGCCGGCAGTGAGCGACGGCATCACCTGGAAGGTCTGCCGGTCGCCCATCCAGGGGCTGGGCTGATGGCTGAGCGACAGCGCCTGCAGGCGCGGCCGGTTGTCCGCATCGTTGTGTTCGTTCCACCGGTACAGCCAGGTCAGCGTCCCCGCATCGGTTACCGGTGTCCAGAAGTTGAAGCCATGCGGCACTGCCGTCGCAGGGAAGTTGTTGCCACGCGAAAACGTGCCGTTGGACTGCGTGCCACGTGTGGTCAGCACCCGATCCGATGGACGAACGGGCGCGATCACGGGCACATCGGCAATGGCCACATCGTCGATCCAGCCGGCAGCGGTTGCGCCAGCAGGTGGTGCCAGATCCAGCTCGATCGCACGCACGCGGCGCCCGCGCAAACCAGCCACCTCGCCGAGCCGCACCTGCTTGCGTGCCCACTGCTGGGGGTACAGCGTCTTCGACAGCCCCTGCGCACGCGCACCCACGGCCACGCCATGCTGGTCGCGCGCCAGGGTGTCGGACAACCGCGTGCCATCGTCCAGCACCAGATCCAGCGACACATACGTCGACGCCACATGATCGCTGCCGACGCTTTCCGGCAGCACCATCCACGACAGCGTGGTCTGCGCATCGATTGCAAGATCGGTGGCAAACAACACACGTCGGTCACCGGCACCGCTGCTGTCGTAGCGCAACGCGCGTGCGCCGCTGTACCCGGCACCGGGCCTGGCCGCAGACGGCGCGGCAGGACCATTGCCGAGCGCAATCTGCACCCCGCCAGCACTTGCCGCGGCGGGCGCGGGCTGGCCCTGCTCGAACGAGCTTGCAAAGCCGGTGGCGGCCCCTGCAGGCAGCGAGGCGACGGCCAGCGCCGCAACCAACGGCAAGTGCCGCACAACGACAGACAAACTCACGTGCTGGTTTCTCCTGGGGCGTCCGAGGGCGCGCAGTGTTGCGCGGGCCGCAGCGCCGCGTTGCAGCGCTCGGACCTGCGCGTGGCGATCCAACGAGGTCCTGCCGGCGTGGTGCCCGCAGCGCCAATGCTGGCCGATCGTGGACAAAACACGCAAGGCACGCAAGCGAGCTGTGCACTGCCTCGTCCGATGCGTGGCGGGCGAGCGGAACAAACACTGCGGACAGATCCGATCGGGACTGCGCAGGTGTCAACATGTGTCTTGACCGGCATTTCGCGCGTAGTGGCTTGGGAAGCGGAAGCTGCCACGCCGCTGATCGACTCGGCTGACCATCTCGCAGCGCAAGGAGAAGGGCATGATGCGCATGGCAGGCAAGGCCGCGTAGTCACCAGCCATGGCGTTGCGTCACCGCAGAAGGCATTACGCACATCAAGCGACGTCGAGCTGCAGGTCATCGATGCACCTCAATCGACATCATTCCATGTGTGGCCCATGCTGCTCAGGTGACATGGCGCGGCGTTCCAGGCGCCCGGCGCCGCGTCTGCCCGCGGCAACACGCCGTCTCAACCCCAGGCCTGCCGCCGGCCGTCGAGCACACCGCACGCCGGTCAGGGCAGAGCGTCGGCCACCGCGCCACCCTGCGGGTGCGGGCAGGCTGCTAGAATCCGCGCTCTGTCTTCGTTTCCCGACTGCACCGCCATGAGCCAGACCGCCACCGCGCCCGCCAATGCCGAAACGCGCTACACCGTGCAGCGGGCAGACCTGCCGCTGAGCTGCCCGACGCCGCAGATGGCGCTGTGGAACTCGCATCCGCGCGTGTACCTGCCGATCGAAGACGAACCCAACGGCGAAGCCAAGTGCCCGTACTGCGGCGCGTTGTTCGTGCTCGCCGACTGATCCTGGCCGGATGCACCGCCTGACCGTGGTGCAATTGCTGCCGGCGCTGCAGTCCGGCGGCGTCGAGCGCTCCACCCTGGAAATTGCTGCGGCGCTGGTGCGCGCCGGGCATCGGGCCGTGGTGGTATCGGCCGGCGGGCGCCTGGTGCAGCCGTTGCTGGACGCCGGTGGCGAGCACCTCACCCTGGATATCGGCCGCAAGTCGTTGCTGACCCTGCGGCATGTGGTTGGCCTGCGCCGGCTGTTTGCCGAACTCGGTGCCGACATCGTCCATGCGCGGTCGCGCCTGCCGGCCTGGCTGGGCTGGTACGCGTTGCGCGGGATGCCGGCCGCGACCCGGCCACGCTTCGTCACCACCGTGCACGGGCTCAATTCGCCTAGCCGCTACAGCGCGGTCATGACCTATGGCGAGCGGGTCATCTGCGTCTCGCAGACCGTGAGTGACTACGTCCGCGCGCATTACCCGCAGACCGACCCGGCGCGCATGCGCACCATCCCGCGCGGTGTGGATATCGCGCAGTTTCCGCGCCGCCTCGGGGCCGACCGGCGCGCGCGCGCCTGGGCACAGACACTGCTGCCCGGCCTGCCGGCCGACGCACCGTTGCTGCTGCTGCCCGGACGCGGCACCCGTCTGAAGGGCCATGCCGACGGCCTGCAACTGCTGGCCGCGCTGCGCGCGTCCGGCGTGCCGGCCTGGCTATGGCTGCCGGGCGCGCGCGAGCCCGGGCGCGCAGCCTATGTACGCGAGCTGGAAGCCGAGGCCGCGCGCCTGGGTGTGGCCGCGGCGGTCGCCTTTACCGAGCCCACCGCGCGCATTGCCGAGGCCTACGCCGCCAGCGATCTGGTGTTGCAGCTCTCGCGCAAGCCAGAGGCCTTCGGCCGCACCGTCGTCGAAGCGTTGGCGGTGGGCCGCCCGGTCCTGGGGTGGGCGCATGGCGGGGTTGGCGAATTGCTCGCCGAGCTGCAGCCTGCCGGCGCGGTGCCGGCCTTCGATACCGCCGCGCTGCACGCGCAGGCGCTCGGGCTCCTGCAGCGCCCGCCCGCGCCGCCGGCGGTGCTTCCCTATACGTTGCAGGCCATGCAATCGGCCACCTTGAAGGTCTATGACGAACTCCGCCGCTGAGCCCATCGCGCAAGCGCCCGTGTTGACGCCCGACGTCGGGCGCTGGGCGCCGCTGTGGGTGATCCTGTTCGTTGCCCTGTGGCCCACGCCCGGGCTGGCCGAAACGGTGCTGTCGCTGGGCGCGTTGTTCGCGGCCTACCGCCTGGCGCATGCCCGCTTCCGTGGCGGCACCGGCTTGCTCAGCGGCGCCGCCTGGGCGCTGACCAGCGTGCTCTTCTTTGCCTACTGGCTGCCGCAGATGCTGTCGGCGCTGGATGCGGTGGATGCCGGGCGGGCGCTGCGCAAGTCGGCCACCGACCTGCGCTATCTGCCTTTCATGTGGCTGTGCGCGATCGCGGTGGCCAACGCGCAGCGCCGCCGCCGGACCTTCACCGGCCTGGCGGTGATCGGCGCGGTATGGACGCTGGATGCGTTGTTGCAGGCCGCCTTCGGCAGCAGCCCGTTGTTCTTCGCGCTGGATGAACTCAAGCAGCTGATCAGCGGTCACGGGCTGTGCACGCCGCAGGAGCTGGCGCTGGTGGACCGCCTCAGCGGCGTGCTGGGGCCGTGCAATCTCAAGTTCGGGCAGACCCTGGCCAGCCTGTCGCCGTTTCTGTTGCTGGCGCTGGGGCGGCGCAATCGCTGGGCCTGGGCGGGCGCGGCGGCAGCCGTCGGCGTGGTGCTGGTGCTGGCGGGTTCGCGCGCGTCGTGGATCACCTACGGCGTGATCGTGCTGCTCTCGGGCTGGCAATTGCTGGGCGGCCGCCGTCTGGTGGTGGTGGCCGTGGCCGGTGTGCTGCTGGGCGGGGTCGTGGTGGCGGTGGCACCGCAGGCACGCGAGCGTCTGCAGCGCACGGCACTGGCATTCGGCAACGGCGAGCAGGGCGTGGACCACGCCTTGTCGGGGCGCGGCCAGATCTGGGGCGCCGCGCTGTGCATGATTGGCGAGCATCCCTTCAACGGCGTCGGCGCGCGCGGGTTCCGGCAGGCGTATCCGGCCTGCAATCCGGCGCCGTCGCAGCCACCGGCCTGGGGCGATGGCCCGGCCTTCCATGCGCACCAGATCGTGCTGGAAATCCTGGCCGAAACCGGCGTGATCGGTCTGCTGCTGTGGCTTGCCGGGGCGGCGCAGGCGTGGCGTGCGTGGCGCTATTCGAGCGTGGGCGCGCGTGAGCAGGCCCGGCCAGCGATGATTGCGCTGGTGGCCACCGTGTTCCCGCTCAATACCCACCTGGCGTTCTATTCCAGCTTCTGGGGCGGGCTGAGCCTGATGCTGGCGGGTTTGTATGCGGGCGCGCTGCTCAACGACGACGCGGAGCAGGCACCGCCGCGCTAGCGACGCCGGCCGATCGATCACCTGCACCTGCAGCACGCTGCAGGGCCGTAGGCGTCACTGGTAGAACGCGCTGCGGCCGCCCGGTTGTCGCTTGAAGCGGCGATGGATCCACAGGTATTGGTCCGGCGCCTCGCGCACCATGTCCTCGATCGCCGCATTGACCTGCGTGGTATCGGCGATCACGTCCTCGGACGGGATGCCTGCCAGCGGCGGTGCGATCTTGAGGATGTAGCGGCCGCCTTCGCGGCGATGGAAGTAGGGCACCACTGCGCAACCGGTCAGTCGCGCCAGCTGGTGCGTGGCGGTGATGGTGGAGGCCGGGTGCCCGAAGAACGGCACGAACACGGTGTCCTTGCCGCGCATGTCCTGGTCGGGCGCGTACCACAGAAAACCGCCGCGCTTGAGATGCTTGATGGTGGCGCGCAGGTCCTCGTTGGCGAACATGTGCGTGGCATAGCGCAACCGCCCGCGCTTGACCGCCCATTCGAACACCGGGTTGCGGTGCCTGCGGTACATGCCGGCCAGCGGCACGTGGTCGCACAACAGGCGCCCGCACATCTCCAGCGTCATGAAATGCCCGGACACCAGCAGCACCCCACGCTTCTGCTCCTGCAGCCGCTGCAGATGTTCCAGGCCTTCGATCTGCACCCCCGGGCGGATGGCGTCGATGCTGCCCCACCAGGCGCGCGCGAACTCGAACAGGCCCACGCCCAGCGCATCGAAGCTGTCGCGCAGCAGTCGTGCCCGCCAGGCATCGTCCTGCTCGGGGAAACACAGCTTGAGGTTGACCTCGGCAGCGCGCCGCCGCGTGCCCGCCGCGCGCATCGCGATCCAGCCCACGCCGCGGCCCAACGCGCGTTGTAGCGTCCAGGGCAGGCGCCCGGCCAGCACCATGACGGCCAGGCCCAGATACATGGGCCAGTGCCTGGGATTGCGCAGGGATGGGCGAACGGCGACGTTGGCGGGTTCTGACATGCGGCAATTCTAAGGGATCGTGCACATGCGCACCTGCGGACGCTCCCGTATCCTGCACGCATGCGGAAAGACCCGATCGAATGGCTGTTGCGCGGGCTGTACTCGGCGCTGCTCTACCTGTTGTTGCCGGTCACGGTGTACCACCTGGTGTGGCGCGGCTTTCGCGTGCGCGAGTATTTCAATCGCTGGAACGAGCGCTATGCCTCGTACACGCATGCCTGTGGCCGTCCACGGGTCTGGGTGCATGCGGTGTCGGTGGGCGAGGTCAACGCCGCTGCGCCACTGGTCAACGCCTTGCGTGCGCAGCGGCCGGACATCCGCTGGGTCATCACCACCATCACACCCACCGGCTCCGAACGCGTGCGCGCCGTGTGGGGCGATGCGGTCGACCATGTGTATCTGCCCTATGACGTGCCCGGTAGCGTGGGCCGGTTTCTGGAGCATTTCCGGCCAAGACTGGCGCTGATCCTGGAAACCGAGTTGTGGCCGAACATGCTGTTCGGCTGTCGCGACCGCAAGATCCCGCTGTACATCCTCAATGCGCGGCTCTCGGCGCGGTCGTTGCGCGGT
The DNA here is from genome assembly GCF_000802365.1 of Xanthomonas cannabis pv. cannabis. Lineage (GTDB taxonomy): Bacteria > Pseudomonadota > Gammaproteobacteria > Xanthomonadales > Xanthomonadaceae > Xanthomonas > Xanthomonas cannabis. Next base: position 12,488 of record NZ_JSZE01000032.1, on the reverse strand, counting down.
TATCGCGTGCTGGCCCCATTGATCAGCCGCGCGCTGCGCACGGTGACCTGCGTGGCGGCACAGTCGCAGGACGATGCGGAGCGTTTCATCACCCTTGGCGCGCGTCCGGACCAGGTGGTGGCACTGGGCAATCTGAAGTTCGATATCGCTGCGCCGGCGCAGTTGCAGGCGCTGGTCGCGCAGTTTCGCGCGCATGTGCCGGCCACCCGCCCGGTGTGGATTGCCGCCAGTACGCACGAAGGCGAAGAGGCCGCAGTGGCCGATATCCATGCGCGGCTGCTGCTGCAATGGCCCGACCTGTTGCTGCTGTGGGCGCCGCGCCATCCGGAACGCTTTCCCAAGGTCGAGGCGCTGGCGCGCGAACGTGGCTGGGCCGTGTCCACGCGCAAGACCCAGCAATGGCCACAAGCGCGCGACAAGGTGTTTGTCATCGATACCCTGGGCGAGTTGATGAGTTTTTATGCCTGCGCGCAGGTGGCCTTCGTCGGCGGCAGCCTGCAGCCGATCGGCGGGCACAACCTGCTGGAGCCGGCGGCAGTCGGCACGCCTGCGGTCACCGGCCCGCATCTGCATAATTTTTCCGAAATCTCGCGGCGCATGCGCGAAGCCGATGCGGTGGCCATCTGCGAGGACGCCGAGTGCGTGTACAACGACCTTGCCCGCTTGCTGGGCGATCCTGCACAGCGTGACGCAATGGCCGCCGCTGGCCTGGCCTTGGTCGCCAATGGCAAGGGCGCCGTCGCGCGCACGCTGCTGCACATTGCACAGGATCTGCCGCCGGTGGTGAGCGACGGCGCTGCTGCGTAAGGCTTGTTGATCCGCACGTGGCTGCGTGCATGACTGCGTGCATGACATGCAGCAATTCTGCAGACGCCAGCTGCCAGATTGCAGCGGTCGTTGCGTTCATCAGTGAGAGCGTGCAACGGTGACTGACGCGAGCCTGGCTTTATCCAACGCAGCGCATCGGGCGTCGTAACGACCGCTTTACCGTACTAACCGAACTTGCAGCAGTCGCCACGAAAAGCGCACATGCAATTGCCTCGCGCGCACAAAAAAGGCGGGCCTGGGCCCGCCTTTCGCGTTACCTGCGGATCGCGTTACTGCAGCGAGCCACTGCCCTGCAGCCTGGACTCGGCATCCTGCGACAGCAGGCGGTTGACGTCCTGCAGATCGGTAATGTCGAGCTTGCCGATGGCCTGGCCCAGCAACAGCCGGTTCTGCAGGAAGGTGTAACGCGACTGCGCGTAGTTCAGCTGTGCCTGGAACAGGGTGCGCTGGTTCTGCACCACGTCCAGCACGGTACGCGTGCCAACTTCCAGGCCGACCTGCGAGGCGTCATAGGCCGCCTGTGCGGAGACCACGGCCAGGCGGCGCGCTTCCACTTCGCTGATACCGGCAACCACGGTTTGATAGGCATTGCGCGTATTGCGATCCAGCGCGCGCTTCTGCTGCTCGTAGGTGTCCTGCTGGATGTCACGACGCGACAGCGCCTGGCGCACGGCCGACTGGGTTGCACCGCCAGCGAAGATCGGGATCGACAAGGTCACGCCGATCGAATCGGTATCGATGTCGCGGCCGTTGGTGGTGAAGTTGCCAGCTGCCTGATCCACCGTTCCTTGGCCACCCCAACTGTTGCTGCGGCCGATATTGGCGCCGAGATTCAGGGTCGGGTAATGCCCGGCACGCGCGGCGTTGACCTGCGCTTCGGCCGCGCTGACCTGCAGCTGCTGTGCCTTCAATGCCGGGTTATCGGCAATGGCGGTGGACACCAGTTGATCGACATTGCTGTAGGCCGCCGGCACTTCCGGGCGGAAGTCTTCCGGCAGCGCACGCAAGCCCACCACCGGCTGGCCGGTGAGTTCGGTTAGCGCCTGGTAGTAATCCTTCAGCGTATTACGTGCGTTGATGGTGTCCGCGCGCGCCTGGTCGTACTGGGCACGGGCTTCGTGCACGTCGGTGATCGGCGCCAGGCCAACCTCCAGACGCTTGTCCGCGTAATCGAACTGCTTCTTGGCGGCTGCTTCGTTGGTCTCTGCTGCCGCGAGCGATTCGATGCCCACCAGCACCTGGAAGTACGCCGCCGACGTACGGGTGATCAAATCGTTGTTCGCCGATGCCAGCGTGAAATCGGCTGCCTTGGCGATCTCGCGCTGGGCGCGCAGGGTGGCGAACTGGGCCCAGTTGAAGATGGTCTGACTGCCCTGGATCGCATACTGCCGTTGCTTGGTCGTCGAACGACCGTCAACCCCTTCTAATTCGCGATGCGCCTGGGTGAATCCGGCAGTGCCGTCCAGCTGCGGCAACAACGCCGCGCGCGCCTGCACCTGGCCTTCCCGATTGACCAGGCGCGTGGACTCAGCCACGGCCAGCTGCGGATCGCCGTTGCGGGCCATTTCGTAGACCTGCAGCAGGTCGGTGGCGTGCGCAGCCATGGGAGACAGGGCGGCGGCCAGGGCCAGAACGAGGGATCGGCGAATCATCGGGGAAGCTTCCTTGGGAATCAGAATTGGAATCGGGGCGTGGGTGCGGCGCCCTGGAGATAGGCGAGGTCGGTTTCGAACAACGATTCGATGCGCGGGGCGTTGACATCGCCACGGACCAGGACCGCTTCCATCACCGGTTCGTGACCGCGCACGACAAACAGCCGGCCGTTCGGGCGCAACCACTGCAGCCACTGGGTCGGCAGCGTGTCGACCGCGCCGGTCACGCAGATGGCATCGAAACGGCGCTCGCTCTGCCAGCCGAACACGTCGGCGGTGTCGATCCGGACATTGCTGCCCAGGCCGGTTGCATCCAGATTGGCGCGTGCGGCGCTGGCCAGCGCGGGGTCGATCTCCAGGCTGACGACCTCGCGCGCGAGCGCCGCCAGGCAGGCGGTGGCAAAGCCGCTACCGGTGCCCACTTCCAGCACGTCTTCGCCCGGTTGCAGATCCAGCGCCTGCAACATGCGGCCTTCGACCACCGGCTTCATCATCTTGTGGCCGGCCGACAGCGGAATCTCCACATCGACATAGGCCAGGGTCTTGTAGGCCTCCGGCACGAAGGCCTCGCGCGGCATGCGCGCCAGCACGTCGAGCACGCGCAGGTCCAGCACGTCCCACGGCCGGATCTGCTGCTCGACCATCTTTTCGCGGGCCTGGGTGAAATCGATCGTCATGGTGCGGTTATCCAACGCGGTGGGGCGGACATTTTACCGGTGCGCGGGGCAACTGGCGCATCTAGCATCGCCGCGCATGGACCACCGGCGCAGTGCCGGAAGTCATCGCCACCAAAGGCCGGGGGCGGTCAGCGGGGTGCATAGGCCCTCAAAAAGAAGTCCACACTGGATTCGATGTGCTCGTCCACCTGCGCGCGGGTGGGCTGGCCGTGCAGGCCGCACATCATCAACGCATACAACTCGCCCTTGAGCAGGCAGAAGAACTGCGACGCCGCGCGGGCCAGGTCGGTGATCTCCAGCTGGCCATCGGCCACCCGTGCGGACAGGAAATCCGCCAGTGCCTGTTGGGTCCGCTTGGGGCCGGCGTCCCAGAACATCTCGCGCACATGCACGTCGCCGGTGCCGGGCGCCATCATCATGCGGTGGGTGGAAATGGCCGAGTCGGTACTGACCATGGCGAAGAACGCATGCGCGATCTCGATCAACTGGTCGCGCAATGCGCCCTCGGGGGCATGATCGAACAGGTCGTCCGGCATCATGTGCTGGCATTGCGCGCGGATCGCCTCGGAAAACAGGCTTTCCTTGTCGCCAAAATGGCTATAGACGGTCAGCTTGGAGACGCCCGCCTGTGCGGCGATCCCATCCATGCTGACCCCGGCATAGCCTTGCTCCATGAACATGGTGCGCGCAGCGCCCAGGATGGAGGCGCGTTTCCCAAGATCCTTGGGACGCCCAGGGCCGTTGCTCTTGGCCTTGGACTTGAGGGGGGGCGAGCTGGACATGCGGTCAATACTAGACCATCGGGTTCTATATTTATACTCGGTGGCCTGAATGCATCAGCGCGCGCGTCGCAGCCCACAGGTCCGCACGGCGTGGGAGCGGGCGGCAGATGACCACCCCGCGTGCCCCGTTGCCGCTGAAATAGTGATAAGCCATCACCGTCTCGGCCGAATGCCTCCCGGTGTCATGGTGGTCCCGGCAGCTGTGGGGAATCCACCTAGGGCGGGCCGAAAACCCCGGTGATAGATTTGCCGCAGGCCTGTCAGTGCATACCGGCAGGCGGGGCCAGCAGGCACGGACGAGGGGACGGAAGCGTGGACAGGGTCGGGGCGCAGACGCATGCAGGCTGCGTTCGCAGCACAGGTGTGCTGTGGGCGGCGCTGCTGTGGCTGTGGGTCGCGCTGTGCTGCGCGACGCTCGGGTTGCCGATGGCTGGCGCGCAGGAGCTCGACCACACCGCCTACCACACCGTCACGCGCTGGAACATGGACGACGGCCTGCCGCACAACCTGGTGCATGCGGTGGCCCAGGGCGAGGACGGGCTGATCTGGCTCGGCACCTGGGAAGGCGTGGCGCGGTTCAACGGTCGCGACTTCACCGTCTACGACCGCCAGAACACCCCGGGCGTGGAACTGGGGGGCGTGTTCGTGGTGTTGCGCGACAGCACCGGCGGCATGTTGTTCGGGACCGCCTTCGACGGGGTCTACCGGTACCGGGATGGCAAGTGGCAGCAATTGGGCGATGCCTCGGCGCGCCATCTGGCGGTCAGCGCGTTGCTGCGTCGTGCCGATGGCGCGTTATGGGTGGGGACGCCGCAGACGCTGTACCGGATCGAGCCGGATGGGCGCCTGATCGATGTCGGCCGCCAGGCCGGGTTGCCGCATGCGCGCATCACCGCGCTGTCGGCTGACGACACCGGCGAGCTGTGGGTAGGCACCGAAGTGGGCTTGTACCGGCTGCCGCGCTCCGGCGGTGCAGCAGAAGCCTGGGGCAAGGCGCATGGCATGCAGGCCGTGCCGGTCCGACGGCTGGCCAGCGATCGCCAGGGTGGCCTGCTGGTCGCCGGCGACGATGGCGTGTGGTGGTGGGGTCGCGCCGGCGGGCTGCAACGGTTTCGCCAGGGCCAGCGGGTGGATGCGCTGTTGCTGGATCGGCGCGGGCATCTGTGGATGAGCATGCCCAGCGGCACGCTGCTGGTGCATCGTAGCGCCGGGGTGCCCGACGAACAGGTGCAGATCTCCGGTGTCGCCAGCCCGGCACTGCTGGAAGATGCCGAAGGCCTGATCTGGGTCGGCAGCACCCATGGCCTGTTCCGGATTGCCGAAGGCGCTGCGCACGGCGTCACCCAGGACGACGGGCTGGCCTCCGATTACGTGCGCACGGTGTTGCAGACCCGCGATGGCACCGTGTGGGTCGGCAGTGCGGTCGGCCTGGACCGCTGGCGCAACGATCAGATCACCCGGGTGTCGCTGTTGCCGTCCGAAGATGGCCGGATCCTGGAGCAATCGGTGCTGTCGCTGGCCGATGCCGGCGACGGCGGGGTCTGGGCCGGCACCTACAGCCAGGGCGTGCTGCGGCTGGACGCGCAGGGCAGGGTCTTGGTGCGCATCGGTGCGGACGATGGGTTGCCCTCGCTGTCGGTGCGGGCGGTATTGCCCGATGGCGAGGATCTGTGGATCGGCACCACCGGCGGGCTGGTGCGCTGGCGGCATGGCAAGGCGCGTCGTTACACCGCGGCCGACGGGGTGCCTGACGGTTCGGTGCAGGCGCTGTACCGCGATGCGCAGGGCATCATCTGGATCGGGACCGATCGCGGCATGACCGGTCTGTCGCCGGGCGGCAGCACGCGTGCGTGGCTGGGCGAACAGGACTTCCCTGGCCAGAACGCCTTTGACTTCCTGCGCGACGCCGGCGGCGATCTGTGGATCGCCAGCGATCGTGGCCTGCTGCGCCTGCATGGCGAGCAGTTCCGCGTCTACGACCACCGCGTAGGCCTGCCGCGCGACAAGGTCTTCCGCGTGATCGACGATGGCCGCGGCTACCTGTGGCTGTCCAGCAATCACGGCGTGTTCCGCATCGCGCGCAGCGACTTTGACCAGATCGATGCCGGCAGCCGCGAGCAGTTGAGTGTGGAGGTGGTGGACCGCAGCGACGGCATGCCCGGGAACCAGGGCAACGGCAGCAGCGCACCGGCCGGTTGGCTGACCTTGTCCGGGCAATTGCTGTTTCCCACCGCCGCCGGCCTGGGCGTGATCGATCCGGCGCGCGTCGGCACCTTGCAAGGTCACCGCGTGCCGATCGTGTTCGAGCGCTTGCTGGTCGATGGCATGGTGCAGCCGGTCAGCGGCCCGCATCGCTTTGGCGCCGAGACGCGGCGCATCGCCATCGGCTATGCCGGGCTGAACTTCCGCGGGCCCGACAAGGTGCGTTACCGCTATCGCCTGGAAGGCTTCGACCCGGAATGGGTGGACGCCGACACGGCCACCGAGGCGGTGTACACCAACCTGCCGCCGGGCCGCTTCCGTTTCCGTGTGCAGGCGATGTCGCTGCCGGTGGACTGGCGACAGACCGCACTCCTTGGCGAATCCAGTCTGGTCATCGCACTGGCCCCGCCGTGGTGGCGCCGTGGCGAGGTGATCGCGTTGGGCGTCCTTGCGCTGGCCAGCCTGATTTACGGGTTTTACCTGTGGCGTACGGCCAGCTACCGGCGAAGCCAGCGCCAGCTTAATACCGTGATCGATCGGCGCACACGCGAACTGCGCGAGAAGAATCTGGCGCTGCAGCAGGCCAGCGCGGAGCGTGAAGCCCTGATGCAGCAGCTGGAATACCGCGCCAGCCATGACGTGCTCACTGCATTGCCCAACCGGCGCGAAGCCGAACGTGTGCTGCAGCAGTGGTTCGACGCTGCACGCAGCGGTGGCCCGGCACTGGCGCTGGCGCTGATGGACATCGACCACTTCAAGCACATCAACGACGCCTACGGCCATGATGTCGGCGACGCGGTGTTGAGCGCGCTGGGCGATGCCTTGAGCGCCCAGGATCAGGCGCAGTGTTTCGCCGCGCGCCATGGCGGCGAAGAGTTCCTGCTGGCCGCCACCGGGCTGGACGCGGTGCAGGCACGCGCGCTGTTCGAGCGCATGCGGCAACGCCTGGCGGCAATCGAAGTGGATGCGCACGGCACCAGCGTGCAGTGCACCGCAAGCATGGGCATGGCGATGAGCCACGAAGTGCCGACGCGGCGCGAACTGCTGGCATTGGCAGACCGTCGCCTGTACCAGGCCAAGCGGCAGGGGCGCGACCGGCTGGTCGACCATTGACCTCGTGCTGGCGTATTACGCTGTCTGCCGGGTGTAGCCGTGCAGAACAGCGGTGGCTGGATGCCCCTGTCTTGCGTGCGATGCGTGAGCGCTCCGCTAATGTCTTTATCCTTGTGACGCTGTGCGGACCAGCGGCGCAGCAGTGCTGGCAGGTGGGTGCGGATGCGAGCGGAGCATGTCGTGCACCACGCGTTCCAGGGACTGCGTCACGTCTGGTCTGCCTGTGCGTTCAACAGCGCCACAAACGCCTGCGCCGCACGTGACAAGGTACGCCCGCCGTGCGTCACGCAGCCCAGCTCGCGCGACAGCGTCACATCGGCCAGCGGCAGCGCGACGATCTGATGGTCGATCATGCGTTCGGGCAACACGCTCCAGGCCAGCCCGACCGATACCAGCATCTTGATCGTCTCCAGATAATTGGTGGTCATGCGCAGGTGTGGCGCCAGGCCACGCTCGGCAAACAGCCCGGCGACGATGCGATGGGTGAACGTGCCGGGGTCCGGCAGCACTGCAGGATGCGCCACCACGTGTTCTAGCGTCACCTCCCGCAGGGCGGCCAATGGATGGTCGGGCGCCACCACGAATTGCAGACGGTCGTGCCAGATCGGCCGCGCGCGCAGCGGCGCGCGCGTGTCCGGTGCCAGGGTGGTCACAGCCAGTTCGACCTCGCCGCGTAGCACCGCCGCATACGCCAGTTCCGAATCCAGAAACTGGATGTCCAGCGCGGCCTGCGGGTGCTGCGCAGCGAAGCGACGCAGCAACGCCGGTAGGCGGTGCAGGCCCACGTGGTGGCTGGTGGCCAGGCTCAGGCGCCCGCCAACCGAGGCCCCGAGGTGCTCGAGCACGCGGCGGGTGTCCTCCAGTTCGGCAAGAATGCGTTGGGCGCGGGGGAGCAGGGCCTGCCCGGCCTCGGTCAGCACCACCTGTCGGCCCAGGCGATCGAACAACCGCGCCGACAACTGGCCCTCCAGCAAGGCGATGCGCTTGCTCACCGCCGGTTGGGTGAGGTGCAGCGCCTCGCCGGCCGCCGAGAAGCTGCCGCTCTGGGCAATGGCCACGAATGCGCTGAGGCTTGCGAGATCCACTGGCATTCCTGAAATTCATTTGTTGAATAAACAATATGAATTTGCGTTATCCAAGGCAAGCTCCTAGCATCGATCTCAGCCAGGTGGGCGCACCCACCATTCGCCACCCGGATTGCCGCGATGACTGCCAAGACGCTGTACGACAAGCTGTGGGAACTGCATGAGGTCGCCCGTCGTGACGACGGCTCCTCGCTGATTTACATCGACCGCCACATCCTGCACGAGGTGACCTCGCCGCAGGCCTTCGAAGGCCTGCGGCTGGCCGGGCGCAGGCCATGGCGTATCGACGCCAACATCGCCACCCCCGACCACAACGTGCCGACCACACGCGCCGAGCGCCAGGGCGGGCTGGAGTCGATTTCCGATGAAGTCTCGCGCCTGCAGGTGCAGACCCTGGACGAGAACTGCGACGACTTCGGCATTCTCGAGTTCAAGATGAACGATGCGCGCCAGGGCATCGTGCACGTGGTCGGCCCGGAGCAGGGCGCCACGCTGCCGGGCATGACCGTGGTCTGCGGCGATTCGCATACCTCCACGCACGGTGCGTTCGGTGCGCTGGCGCACGGCATCGGCACCTCCGAGGTCGAGCATGTGCTGGCCACGCAGTGCCTGATCGCCAAGAAGATGAAGAACATGCAGGTGCGCGTGGAAGGCACGCTGCCGTTCGGCGTGACCGCCAAGGACATCGTGCTGGCGGTGATCGGCAAGATCGGCACCGCCGGCGGTAATGGCCATGCGCTGGAATTTGCCGGCAGCGCGATTCGCGACCTGTCGATGGAAGGGCGCATGACCATCTGCAACATGTCCATCGAAGCCGGCGCGCGCGTGGGCATGGTGGCGGTGGACGAAAAAACCATTGCCTACGTCAAGGGCCGCCCGTTCGCCCCCAAGGGCGCCGATTGGGATACGGCTGTCGCGTTGTGGAGAACGCTGGTCTCCGACCCGGACGCGCACTTCGACACCGTGGTGGAGCTGCGTGCCGAAGACATCAAACCGCAGGTCAGCTGGGGCACCTCGCCGGAAATGGTGCTGGCGGTGGATCAGCAGGTGCCGGACCCGGCCGCCGAGCAGGACCCGACCAGGCGCGACTCGATCGAACGCGCGCTGAAATACATGGGCCTGAAGGCCAATCAACCGATCACTGACATCCGCCTGGATCGCGTGTTCATCGGCTCGTGCACCAACTCGCGCATCGAAGACCTGCGCGCCGCCGCCGCAGTGGCCAAGGGCCGCAAGGTCGCTTCCACGATCAAGCAGGCGCTGGTCGTGCCAGGCTCGGGCTTGGTCAAGGCACAAGCCGAAGCAGAAGGCCTGGACAAGGTATTTCTGGAGGCCGGTTTCGAATGGCGCGAGCCAGGCTGCTCGATGTGCCTGGCCATGAACCCGGACAAGCTCGGCAGCGGCGAACATTGCGCCTCCACCTCCAACCGCAACTTCGAAGGCCGCCAGGGCGCCGGTGGACGCACGCATCTGGTCAGCCCGGCGATGGCCGCTGCCGCGGCGGTGAGCGGACACTTTGTCGATGTGCGTGAACTCGGGGATTCGGCATTGGGAATTCGGGATTCGTAAAAAAGCGCTCCGCCATCCCCGGCCTTTTCGAATCCCCAATCCCCCAATCCCAAATCCCGGCCCCTCCCAATGACTCCTTTCACCCAACACACCGGACTGGTCGCGCCGCTCGATCGCGCCAACGTCGACACCGACCAGATCATTCCTAAACAATTCCTCAAGTCGATCAAGCGCACCGGCTTCGGTCCGAACCTGTTCGATGAGTGGCGGTATCTGGACATCGGCGAGCCTGGCCGCGACAACAGCCAGCGCCCGCTCAATCCGGAGTTCGTGCTCAATTTCCCGCGCTATCAGGCCGCCAGCGTGTTGCTGGCACGCGAGAACTTCGGCTGCGGCTCCTCGCGCGAGCATGCGCCGTGGGCGCTGGACGAGTATGGCTTTCGCGCCGTGATCGCGCCCAGCTTCGCCGACATCTTCTTCAATAACAGCTTCAAGAACGGTCTGCTGCCGATCGTGCTGGCCGAGGCGGAAGTGGATGCCTTATTCGAACAGTGCCTGGCCACCGAGGGCTATCAGCTCACCGTGGATCTGGCCGCACAGCGTGTGCGCCGTCCCGATGGCGTGGAATACGGTTTCGACATCGACGCCTTCCGCAAGCATTGCCTGCTCAACGGGCTGGACGACATCGGTCTGACCCTGCAGGACGCCGATGCAATCGGTCGCTTCGAGCAAGGTCATCGCGCACGCCAACCGTGGTTGTTCGTCGCGTTGCAGTAAAGCTTGCGTCGTGAACGCCGCAGCACAATGAAAAACGGGTGCGGTAGCGCCCTTCCACGAGGATTGCATGAGCAAGCAGATTCTGATTCTTCCCGGCGACGGCATCGGCCCGGAAATCATGGCCGAAGCGGTCAAGGTGCTGACGCGCATCGATGCGCAACACGGCTTGGGCTTCACCCTGGTGTACGACGAACTGGGTGGCGCGGCCTACGACAAGTACGGCAGCCCGCTGGCCGATGAAACACTGGAGCGCGCGTGCGCTGCCGATGCGGTGCTGCTGGGCGCCGTCGGTGGCCCGCAGTGGGACACCATCGACCCGTCGCTGCGGCCGGAGCGCGGCCTGCTCAAGATCCGCTCCCAACTGGGCCTGTTCGCCAACCTGCGCCCGGCGTTGCTGTATCCGCAATTGGCCGATGCGTCCACGCTCAAGCCGGAGGTGGTGTCCGGGCTGGATCTGTTGATCCTGCGCGAGCTCACCGGCGGCATCTATTTCGGTCAGCCGCGCGGCACGCGCACGCTGGAGAACGGCGAGCGTCAGGCCTACGACACCTTGCCGTACAGCGAAAGCGAGATCCGCCGCATCGCCAAGGCCGGCTTCGAGATGGCACGTTTGCGCGGCAAGAAGCTGTGCTCGGTCGACAAGGCCAACGTGCTGGCATCGAGCCAGCTCTGGCGTGCAGTGGTCGAAGAAGTCGCCAAGGACTACCCGGATATCGCGCTGTCGCACATGTATGTGGACAACGCGGCCATGCAATTGGTGCGTGCGCCCAAACAGTTCGACGTGATCGTGACCGACAACATGTTCGGCGACATCCTGTCCGACCAGGCATCCATGCTCACCGGCTCGATCGGCATGCTGCCGTCGGCTTCGCTGGATGCCAACAGCAAGGGCATGTATGAGCCCTGCCACGGCTCGGCGCCGGACATCGCAGGCAAGGGCATCGCCAACCCGCTGGCGACCATCCTGTCGGTGGCAATGATGTTGCGCTACACCTTCGCGCAAGCTGCTGCGGCGGATGCCATCGAGCAGGCTGTTGGCAAGGTACTCGACCAAGGCCTGCGCACTGCCGACATCTGGTCGGAAGGCACTACCAAGGTCGGCACCGTGGCGATGGGCGATGCAGTGGTAGCCGCGCTGTAAAGCGCCCGCTTCCGACGCGTTGTAGCTGTGCTGGTGGCTATCGTTCTTCGGGCGATAGCCACTTTCGTTTGGTGTCTCTCCATGTGTGATCACATCAGTCAAGCGAAGCACTCGCATGCAAATTCTAGATGCTGTGCGCAAGATTGATCGGTGCGGAGTTGGTCGGCAGCGCGGCGCCGCATCCAGTGTCGGGACACGCCGTGAATCCGTCCGTGGAGCAACTGTGTTGATCAGGATCTCGATCCGCGAGCTCTGATCGGTTTCCTTCAGGCGTGTTCATCCATAGGTGGCGGCCGCTGGCCGGCACGCTTTTGCGTCTGCTCATGGCCGTCGAGCATGCTCAGGCTGGCTGCGTGGCGGCTCTTTCATCGCGCACGCGCGCATTGAGGATGACCAGCATCTTGCGCATCACCGCCACGATCGCGACCTTGCCTTCCTTGCCGCGTGTCCGTAACGCTCTATAAAAATCACGCAGGCGGGGCTCGTGACGCGCCGAGGACATCGCCGCCATGTACAGCGCTTGCCGGATATCGGCACGGCCTCCGCCGATCCCTCGTTTCCCACGCATCTTGCCGCTGTCGCGCGATAGCGGGGCAACCCCCACCAATCGGGAGATCTGCTTTCCGTTGAGCGTCCCAAGCTCCGGCAACCGGCACGCCAACACGGCCAGCAATACCGGACCGACCCCTTTGAGCGTCTTCAACGCCGCCAGGTGCGGTTGC